>NZ_CP094460.1:2702041-3004083 GCF_022809715.1 Burkholderia pyrrocinia | reverse complement strand
AGGTCGCCTCCCCGTGAACGCGCGGCGGCCAGCAGGCGTTGCGCCTTCTGCCAGTGCGCCGCGGCAAGTATCGAAAAAATGGCTGTAAACATCAGCAGGCCGCCCGTGCCGATCAGCGAGTTGGTGAACACGAGCATCGCGAACGTCGACAGGCACAGGCTCAGGCACGCGCCGACGAACTTGTCCTTGCGCAGCTTGAACGCCGCGCGCAGCGTGCGGCCGAACAGCATCACGACGCCGGCGAGATACAGCAGCGTGCCGGGCCAGCCGAGCACGAACGGCACGTTCATCACGCCGCTGTCGAAGCTGCCGTACTTGCCGAGCTCACCGCTGTCGCTCGACAGCTTCGTCGATGCGCCCGTCGCGCCCATCCCCTCACCGGCGACGTCGGTAAACGCCGTCTGCGCGAAGGTTGCGTAGAACTTGTTGCGGTCGTCGTAGCTGCGGTCGTCCTTCAGGTTCACGATCGACTGCAGACGCTGGCCGAGACGATCGGCAACCGGTCCGACGGTCAGCAGCGGCACGCATAACCCGACCAGCACGACGCCGCTGATGAGGATCCGCATCCGCACGCGGTTGTTCGACTGCGCGAGCTGGATCGCGAGCGCGATCACCCAGCCGCCCCACGTCGAACGCACGAGACACAGCGCGAACGACACGAAACCGGCCGCACCCGCGAACCAGCGGATCTTCTGCGGCGCCGCGAGCACGAACACCAGCGCGCCCATCATCGCGAATGCGAACGGCCCCGACGAGTTCATCGTGCTGAATACCCGCACGCCGTACGGCACCGGCTCGCCCTGCGAACCCATGTCCGAGCCGATCATCCACAACACGTCCCACTGCGGCATCACGAAGTACTGCACGACGCCGTACACGCCCATCACGAGCATGCCCCACATGAATGTGGACAACAGCACGTCGCGGTACTCGGGATAGTCGCGCGCGTTGACCATGATGTGAAAGCCGATCAGCACCGGGTACACCCAGTTCGCGAGGTCGTAGGTCGCGGCCATCACGCCGCTCGACACGATCCCGACGAGATATGCGTATGCGAGCCCGAACAGCATCAGCAGCACCGGAATCCCGCGCCGCTGCGCGAGCACGCGGTAATGCCGGATCAGCCCGAAGCCGGCGATCATCGTCACCGCGAGCGGCGCGACCTGGATCAGGCTGGTCGGCGTGAACGCGCCCTTCGACCAGTCGGCGAGCCGCCGCACTTCCGGGCTCAGGAACCACACCCACCACATGAAGCCGACATAGCGCGCCGGGCTCTTGAAATACAGCCAGATGCCGACCGCGATCGCCAGCACCGGAAACGCGAGCGTCAGCACCTTGCCCTGGTGCGCGGCGATCAGCACGGCGGTGAACGACCACAGCCCGGCCTGCCCGGCCCAGTGCTTCGGCTCGGCAAACCAGCTGCGGTTGCGCGACGGTGCGCGTTCGGCGGCAATCGTACTCATCGATCCGCTCTCACCGCGACGACGGACGCGAATCCGCAAGCGGCATCGCCAGGCCCGCGGCGGCCGGCGTGCGGCGCCGTCGCAGCAGGTCGCGCGTGATCCGCACGTGCTGCTCGGCGAACGCCTGCGTGGTCAGGTCGCGCTCGCGCAGGCACGCGGCGGCAGCCCGCGCGCAGCCGAGCGCCGCGACCGGATCGGCGACGAAGCGATCGGCGGCCTGGCGCATCGCCTGCGCGTCGAACGCCGGCACATAGGCGGCCGTATCGTGCGGAAAGTAGTCGCTGAGGCCGCCGACGTCGGACACGATCATCGGCTTGCCGACGGCCGCCGCCTCGAGCATCACGGTGATGCCCGACGCGTGGAAGTTCGGCCGCAGCGGCACGACGATCACGTCGGCCCACGCGTACAGCTCGTGCTGCTTCGCGAGCCCCGACGCCGAGCCGATCTTCACGTTCGGCGCATGCCACTCGCGCGGCACGCGGCGCCGCGTCGCGAGCCGTACGTCGTAGCGCTCGTCGCCGCCGAACGCGGCGAGGAACGTGCGCCAGTCGCGGTCGCGGTCGTTGCCGATCGCCGCGATCCGCAGCGGCCGGTTCGGTTGCCACTGCTGCGGCTCGGTGAGCGGGAAATCCTGCGTGTTCAGCCCGTAATAGACGAACTCGGCATCGCGCCCGAGGTAGCGGCGGCACAGGTCGGCGTTGTCGCGGGCGAGCGTAGTCAGCGCGTCGGCGCGCGCGAGCAGCTTGCGGTACAGCCAGCGGCGCGCGCCGCCGAAGCTGCCCCACTTGTCGAACAGCCACACGCTCTGCGCGAGCAGCAGCGGGCGCTTGCCCTGCGCGCCGGCTAGCTTCAGGATCAGCGACGCGGCGAGATGCTCCTGCTCGGTGTGCGTCCAGATCACGTCGGTATTCAGCAGCGCGGCGCGGTTGCGCCATGCATGCACGACGTCGAAGCCGAGCGCTGCCTTCAGCGCGCGGCGCGCGAGGCTGGCGACACGGCCCTCGCCGCCGTCCTGCGAATAGGTCAGCCGGAATTCGTCGGATTCGGCATGGTGATAACCGTACAGGCAGCCGATGTTCTCGCCTTTCCGGTAGGTACGCGGATCGGCGCCGTAAAACAGGTGGACGTGGACTTTCGTTGCGGTCATTCGAGCCCTCCGGGGGTGGCCGCGCGCGATGCGCGCAGCCCGTTCAAGACGTCACCGGCGGCATCGCCGCACGGTGGGGGGCAAGGTTCGCGCGGCGTGCGTCGCGCGCGCCGCGGCGCACCGCGCGCCAGTGCTCGCGGATCCGGCTGCGCTGCGCCGTATGCAGCGACAGCAGCACGTGCGCGAACCCCGGATAGACGCGCGTACCGACCAGCGTCCACCACCACCACGCAATCTCGCGCCGAAGCGGCGGCAGATGCTCGCGCAGGATCAGATGCAGGTTGTACGCGCCGTTGCTGATCGCATTCAGCGACGCGGCATCGCGCCGGTCGTCGTCGAAGCGCTCGGCCGGGAAATGATCGACCGCGATCGCCGGGTCGTAGACGAGCTTCCAGCCGTCGCGCTGCACGCGCATGCTGAACGCCATGTCGTTGTGCACCTGCGCACCGGCGCCGCGCAGCCGCGTGTCGAACCGCAGCCGTTCGATCGCGGCGCGGCGGTAGCTCATATTTGCGCCCTTCAACATGTCGACTTCGCGCGCGCCGCCGACGCCGAGGTGATGATTGCCGACGATCTTGCCGGACAGCGTGAGCTGGCCGACGAGTTCGCGCGATTCGTCGAGCACGCGGCCTTTCTCGTGCACCCAGTCGCGCCCGCCGACCGCGCCCACGCGCGGATCGGCCTGGAAGGCCGACTCGACGCGCGCCAGCCAGTCGGGATGCGGCGCCGCATCGTCGTCGGTGATCGCGACGATGTCGCCGTTCGCCGAGTCGAGCCCCTTGTTCAGCGCGGCGACCTGCCCCGGCACGTCGACCGGCACGATGCGCAGCGGCAGCGCGCCGCCGACCGCCGGATCGGCGAGCCGTTCGTGCGTGGCGTCGTCCTCCGGGCGCGCGACGACGATCACCTCGTCGGGCAGCCGCTGCTGCCGCTGCAGCGCCAGCAGGCAGCGCGCGAGGTCGGCCGGGCGCCGGTAGGTCGGGACGAGCACGGAAATTTTCATCGATGGTTCTCCAGTCGGCCGGGCTGGCGCGCTGCGCGCCGGCCCGGTTTCGCACACTGCACTCAGGCGCTCAGGTATTCGTGCACGGCCGCGTAGCCGCGGCCGTAGCCGCGCGCCTTCGGCGGCACGCCGTTGAAGATCCCGCCTTCCAGATCGACGCCCGCGGTGCGCAGGCGCTTGATCGCGTCGGCGATCTCGCCTTCGGTGTGCATGCCCGAGCGCAGCACGAGGAACGTCGAGCCGGCCATGCGGCCGATGATGGTCGCGTCGGTCACCGCCAGCACCGGCGGCGAATCGATCAGCACGACGTCGTAGCGCTTGCTGAGCCCTTCGAGGTATTGCGGCAGGCGCGTCGACATCAGCAGTTCCGACGGGTTCGGCGGACGCGTGCCGGCCGCGATGAACGACAGGCCCTGCACCGGCGTCTCGCGCACGGCATCCTCGAGCGGCGACTGGTCGCTCAGCAGTTCCGACAAGCCCGGCTGCGCGGTGAGGCCGAAGTAGCGGTCGAGCAGGCCGCGACGCATGTCGGCGTCGATCAGCAGCACGCGCTTGCCCGAATGCGCGAGCAGCACCGCGAGGTTGACCGTCAGGAAACTCTTGCCGATGCCGGGCGTCGGGCCCGTCAGCACGATCACGCGGTTCTTCGCGTCCATCATCGCGAACTGCATCGCGGTGCGCAGGCTGCGCAGGCTCTCGACGCTGAGATCCTTCGGACGCAGGCTCGCGAGGATCGGCCGCGCGCGGCCGCCGCCCTTCTCCGCCGCGGCGTCGAGCTTCACCTGCTCGGCACTTTGCGGCACCAGCCCGTACAACGGCAGGTTGAACGCACGCTCGATGCGATCGGGATCCTCGATGCCCTGGAACAGGTTGCGGCGCAGGAACACGATGCCCGTGCCGAGGATCATCCCCAGGAACACGGCGGCCGACAGGATCAGCACCTTCTTCGGCTTGACCGGATCGCCCGGGCGCAGCGCCGAATCGACGAGGTGGATGTTGCCGCCCGTGCCGGCCTTCTGCACCGACAGCTCCTGCACGCGGTTCAGCAGCAGCACGTAGATGTCCTCGGCGACCTTCGCGTCGCGCTGGAGCTGGACGGCCTTCACTTCGGTCGCCGGCAGGCTGCGGAAGCGGTTGCTGAACTTGTCCTTCTCGCCCTGCAGCTCCGAGAGCTGCTGCTTCGCGGCGATCACCATCGGGTGCGAATCGGTGAAGCGCTGCGCGAGCGACGCGAGCTGCAGGCGCTGCGCGGCGATCTGCTGCTCGTACTGCACGCTGCCCTCGAGGTAGACCTTCGCCTCTTCGCTCGCGTTGATCGAGCCCGACGTGCGCTGGTACTGCGTCAGCGCGGCTTCCGCGTGTTCAAGGTCGGCCTTCAGGCGCGGTTCCTCGCCCTTCAGGAAGTCGAGCATCTTGGTCGCTTCGGCCTGCTTCGCGACCACGTGCTGGTTCAGGTACGACTGCGCGAGCGCGTTCGCGATCGCGGCGGTCTGATCCGGGTCCTTGCCTTCGAGCGAGATCTGCACGACGCCCGTCTGCTTGCCCTGCTCGCTCACCTGGATGCCGGCCTGGAAGCCGCCGATCGCGTCGAGATCGTTGTAGCGGACCACCGTGAACTGCGTGCCGGGGCGCGCGACGAGCTTCTTCACGAGCAGCGTCACGCCGCCGCCCTGCGCCGATTCGCCGACCTGGCCCGACAGCAGCCGGGTGCCGTTCTGGTCGACGATCGAATAGGTGTCGTTCGGACCGGCCGTCAGCGTCAGCTTCTTGCCTTCGAGCGCGGGCACGACGCTGATCGAATCGACGTCGGCGACTTCACCGCCCCATGCATACGATTTCAGGCCGAGCCACGGCCGCGCCGGCGTGCCCGGCGTCGCGACGCGCGCGGCGAGGCTGCCGATCACCGGCAGCGTCTTCGGCACGACCGAGAAGTTCAGCTTGAACTGCTCGACGACCGGTGCGACGACGCCGCGGCTCTTGATGATCTCGATTTCCGCATCGGTCTGCGCCTGCTGCGGACCGCTGTTGATCGTCGCGCCGGTCTGCGTCTGCGTGAGCGCCTGCGACGTGTTGTCGTTGCTCTCGACCCGGACGTGCACGTCGGCCTGATACACCGGCTTCGCGATGTAGCAGTAAAGGCCGGCGAGCGCGACGACCGTCACCGCGATGCCGAGCAGCAGCCAGATGTCGTCCATGATCACCTGGAGCAACTGGCCGAGGACGACGTCCTCTTCCTCGGTCTTCACGGACAGATCCGCGTAGGAGTGTTTCGCTTGCGTGTTCACCATTCGTTCCCGCTTGAGTGGTGCCGGGGCGGAGGCGCCGCCCCGGCGGGCTATCAGCGCGTGATTTGCCGCATGTAGAAGATCGTCTGGATCGTCGGCAGCACCTGCTGCAGCACCCGGTTGAACTGCACCGAGCTGGCCGTGCTGACGTAGACCACATCGAGCGGCTGAAGCGGGAAGCGGCTCGACAGCATCAACGCATCGGGCTGCGTCATGTCGAGGCGGAACACTTCAGGCTTCGTCGGGTTGTCGCGCATTCCGCGCATCACGTAGATCTTGCGCGGGTTCGCATCGGTGTCGAGGATGCCGCCGCCCGCCGTCAGCGCGTCGGCGATGGTCAGCCTGCCCTTGAGCATCGGCACCGTGACCGGCGTCTTGACCTCGCCCATGATGAACACGCGGCTGTCGCTGCGATCCGGCACGTTGACGATGTCGCCCTGCTGCAGCATCACGTTCTGCCGTACTTCGCCGCGATCGAGCACGCCGTTCGCGTCGAGCGTATACAGCTTGCCGTCACGCGTCAGGCGCACCCGCTGCAGGTCGGCCTCGTTGGTCGAGCCGCCCGAGCGCGAAATCGCGTCGACCAGCGTCAGCGGCACGTCGCTCATCGCGAGCGGGCCCGGCGTCTTCACCTCGCCCGTCACCTGCACCTTCTGGCTGCGGTACGACAGCACGCGCACGTCGAGCTGCGGGTTCTTCACGTAGCGTGCGAGACGCGTGGCCAGCTCGTCGCGGGTCTGCGCGATCGTCTTGCCCGCCACGTGGATGCGGCCGACGAACGGGAAGAAGATCGTGCCGTCGGCGGCCACCGTCTGGCCGTAAGGATCGGCCTGGCCCGGCAGCGACGACGAATAAGGCTGCTGCAGCGCGCCCGCGATCGTCTGCGTCGTGTTGCCGCCGCTCGAGAACGACTGGCCCTGCGGCGTCGTCAGCTCGGGGTGGTCCCAGACGGTGACGCCGAGGATGTCCTGCGCGCCGATGCGGTACACGTACTGCGACGCATCGGTATAGCGTCCCGGCGGCAGCGGATGGTCGACCTGCTGCTTCTGCAACTGGTCCATCACCACTTTGGCGTCGATGTAATGAACCGGATAGGTCTCGGCCGCTTGCTGGCGGCCTTCGTCCTTCAGGTTCGACGAGTCGAGGTAGTTGCCGGGCGCGGTTGCACAGGCTGACAGGAAAGTCGTCAGCGCGACGGCAAGCGCCACCGGGCGCATCGGGCGTTTCAGCATAGTTTCTGTAGCCATCCTTGAACCAGACGTTCGATCTGCGAGTAGCTCTCGCGGTATTCGGCCTCGGGGCCGCCGTGCGGATCGGCAATCTCGGCCCCTTCCCACTTGCCGAGCAGGTGGACCTTGCCGCGCGCGAACGGATCGACCGATTCGACGGCCGCGATCTGTCCGCGCTCGCTGACGAGAATCAGGTCGGCGTCGCGCACGATCCGGCGCGACAGCCGCCGCGAGCGGTGGGTCGTCGCATCGACGCCGCGCTCCGCGAGCAACTGCCGCATCACCGGATCGATGCCGTCGCCGTCGTTCGCATGAACGCCGGCCGAGTGAAACGTCGCGCGCGGGCCGCCGCGCGACGCGGCGTGCGACTTGAACAGCAGTTCCGCCGCCGGGCTGCGGCAGACGTTCGCGTGGCAGACGATCAGGATGTTCCGGAACATGGCGTCTCGTAACGGGTGTAACGGGTGACGGGAAACAGGGTTACGCGCTCGCGCGCGCGGCGCCCGGCACGCGGGCGGCGACGGCCTGGCGCGAGCCCGGCCGGCCGATCGGGTGATATTCGATGCCCTGCTCGCTCATCGTCTCCGGCTCGTACAGGTTGCGGCCGTCGAAGATCACCGGCGTCTTCCACAGGCGGCCGAGCGCGACGAAGTCGGGGCTCTTGAACGCCTTCCATTCGGTGACGATCACGAGCGCATCGGCGTCGCGCGCGGCCTGCGCCTCGTCGTCGACGAAGCTCAGGCGCTCGAGCCAGCTCGGGTGATCGGCGAGATCGAGCGCGATCACGCGGCGCGCTTCCTGCTGCGCGACCGGGTCGTACGCGGCGATGCGCGCGCCGCGCGACAGCAGCTCGGCGATCAGCTCGCGGCTCGGCGCCTCGCGCATGTCGTCGGTGTTCGGCTTGAATGCCAGGCCCCAGATCGCGAACGTGCGGCCCGTCAGGTCCTCGCCGAAGCGCGCGACGATCTTGTCGGCCAGCACGCGCTTTTGCGTCGCGTTGACCGACGACACGGCCTTCAGGATCTGCAGCGATTGCCCGTGCTCGTCGGCCGTGCGGATCAGCGCCTCGACGTCCTTCGGGAAGCACGAGCCGCCGTAGCCGCAGCCGGCGTACAGGAAGTGATAGCCGATGCGCGGATCGGAGCCGATCCCGCGGCGCACGGCCTCGATGTCCGCGCCGAAGCGGTCGGCGAGGTTCGCCAGCTCGTTCATGAACGAGATGCGCGTCGCGAGCATCGCGTTCGCCGCGTATTTCGTGAACTCGGCCGAGCGCACGTCCATGTACAGCGTGCGCTCGTGGTTGCGGTTGAACGGCGCGTACAGCTTCTTCATCAGCTCGCGGGCGCGCTCGCCCGGCACGTCGTCGTCGCAGCCGATCACGATGCGGTCCGGCCGCGTGAAATCGTCGACCGCCGCGCCTTCCTTCAGGAATTCCGGATTCGACACGACCGAGAACATCTGGTCGCCGCCGCGCTTCGCGAGCTCCTCGGCGACCGCCGCGCGCACGCGCTCGGCCGTGCCGACCGGCACCGTCGACTTGTCGACGATCACCTTGAAGCCCGTCATGTAGCGGCCGATGTTGCGCGCCGCCGCGAGCACGTATTGCAGGTCGGCCGAGCCGTCCTCGTCGGGCGGCGTGCCGACCGCGATGAACTGCACGTCGCCGTGCGCGACCGCGGCCTCGATGTCGGTCGAGAAACGCAGGCGGCCGGCCGAGCGATTGCGCGCGATGACTTCCTTGAGGCCCGGCTCGTGGATCGGCACGCCGCCGTTGTTCAGGATGTCGATCTTCGCCTGGTCGACGTCGAGACAGAACACGTCGTGCCCGATGTCGGCGAGGCATGCGCCGGTGACAAGACCTACGTAACCGCTGCCGATGATAGTCAGATTCATGATGTGTCGACCTCTTGACCAATGATTCGAAATTCGTAAAACCGGAATGCCCGCGGGGCACTGTGTCAGTACGCGTTGCTGCCGGTGAAGCCTTTCCACAGCGTCAGCGCGACGATCTTGATGTCGAGCCAGAACGACCAGTTCTGCATGTAGTACAGATCGAGCTTCACGCGCCCCATCATCTTCTCGATCTGGTCGGTCTCGCCGCGAAAGCCGTTGATCTGCGCCCACCCGGTGATGCCGGGCTTGATCCGGTAGCGGAACATGTAGCCCTTGACCAGATCCTTGTAGATGTCGTCGTGCGCGAGCGCATGCGGGCGCGGGCCGACGACCGACATCTCGCCCTTCAGCACGTTGATGAACTGCGGCAGCTCGTCGAGGCTGGTGCGGCGCAGGAACCGGCCGACCGGCGTCACGCGCGTGTCGTTCTTGGTCGCCTGCGTCACCGTGCCCGCCGCTTCCTGGTGCACCTTCATCGAGCGGAACTTGTAGATCTCGAACTCGTGCCCGTCGATGCCCTTGCGTTTCTGGCGGAAGAACACCGGCCCGCGCGACGTCAGCTTGATCAGGCCCGCGATCAGCAGCATCACCGGCGCGAGCGCCGTGAGCGCCGCCAGCGCGAACAGCCGGTCGAACACGAACTTCGGCAGGATCCGCACGTCGGTGATCGGCGACGCCGCGAGGTTGATCGCCGGCACGCCGAGCACCTCGACCACTTCCTGGTTGAAGAACGACAGCGTGCGCACGTCCGGAATGAAACGGATGTTCACGAAGTCGTGGCGGAACACCGTCACGATCTGGTGAATCCTCGGTTCCTCCGAGATCGGCAGCGTGAGCCACAGCTCGCGGATCGCGCGGCTGCGCACCAGCCACACCAGCGATTCGAACTGCCGCTCGATGCGCACGTCGTCGAGCGCGACATCGCCCGGCGCTTCGCTTTCGTCGTACACGCATACCGGGTTGAAGCCCGCTTCCGGCCGCGCCCGCATCTGCGCGATCAGCCGCCGCGCCGCCGGCGTACCGCCGACGATCGCGACCGCCTTCAGGTTGTAGCCGCCGCGGCGCAGTTGCCGCAGCACGACGTGCACGCAGGCCTTCGAGCCGGCGAGCAGCGTCATCGTCACGAGCGCCCAGTAACCGAGCCACAGCCGCGACAGGTCGCCCGACTGGTGAAAACTGAAGCTCATCAGGATGCCCGCGAGCTCGACCACGAGCCACGCGAACGCGACGCGCCCCATCAGCCCGACGAGACGCTTGCCTCGCCACGACTGGTAGATGCCGATGGCCGGAAAGAACACCACGACCAGCAGGCAGTCGAACAGCACCGTCGTGCGCTGCAGGTCGTTGAGCCAGATGCTGCCGTCGTGCAGCGCAGCGGCGATCAGCGCCCCTGCCACGACCATCGCGATATCGATGACTCTCGCCAGCACGCTCAACATGTCTGCTTCCTCTTTGAACAGGCGTTTGCCGAACAGCTCCTCGTGCAGCCCGTGCCGCACATTCGATTCAAACGTTGCATGACGCTATTGAAGCGACAAGAAAATCGCCCCTCAAGCGCACAAGTATTTCGAAAAATAATCGGAAATTCTTGCCGCGAACTTTTTGATTTAATTCGGCACGTTTTCCCGAATCGATCGGGAATCGGGAGATTTTCGGAAACTTTGCGTTCGCCGCGAGCCCTTTGCCGGCACGGGAAGGCCAACAATGCCCGGAATTATTTTTTATTTTTTTATTTGCATCCGATGCGATCGCGGAAAATTTTTCCAGATGAATGCATGGCGAATAACTGCCAATCGGTCCGGTTTTATTGTCGATTTACTTCATGCTACAACGGCAGGCACTGACTTCAACCGTGGAGAGTGTCATCATGAATGCTCCGGCCGTGGCAGCCGAAACGCGCCAATCTTCTTCCGCCGCCCCCGCCGCCGGCACGCGCCTCGCGGTGCAGCCGGTGATTCTTGCCGGCGGTTCCGGCACACGCCTGTGGCCGATGTCGCGCGAACGTTTTCCGAAACAGCTGATCGGCCTGCTCGGCGAGCATTCGCTGCTGCAGTCGACCGCGCTGCGCCTCGACGGCCTGACGGCCGACCACCCGCTGAACGACGACGTGCTGATCGTGTGCGGCGAGGATCACCGCTTCACGACCGCCGAACAACTGCGCCTGACGGCCAAGCCCGCGACGATCATGCTCGAGCCGCTCGGCCGCGACACCGCGCCCGCGCTGACGCTCGCCGCGCTGCGGCTCGTCGCCGACGGCAACGATGCGGTGATGACCGTGATGCCGGCCGACCATGCGGTCGCCGACCTGCCGCGCTTTCACGCAGCCGTCGCGGCCGGCGTGCACTGCGCGGCGCAAGGCAGGATCGCGACGATGGGCATCGTGCCCACGCACGCGGAAACCGGCTACGGCTACATCCGCGTCGGCGCGCCGCTCGGCGACGCCGCGACGGGCAACCTCGACGTGCGCCGCCTCGACCGTTTCGTCGAGAAGCCGCACCTCGAACTCGCTCAGCAGTACGTCGCATCCGGCGAGTACTGGTGGAACAGCGGGATCTTCATCGTTCGCGCGTCGGTGTGGCTGAAGGCGATCCGCCAGCTCGAACCGGCGATCTACGCGGCCTGCGAACAGGCCGTCGCACAGGGCAAGGCCGATGGCGACTTCTTCCGCGTCGATCGCGACGCGTTCGCCGCATCGCCGTCGAACTCGATCGACTACGCGGTGATGGAGCCGCTCGCGAGCCTGCCGCAACTGTGCGAAAGCGTCGTCGTGCCGCTCGACGCGGGCTGGTCGGACGTCGGCTCGTGGGACGCGATCTGGCAGATCTCGCAGAAGGACGAGGCCAAGAACGTCGGCCGCGGCCACGTGCTGTTCGAAGGCGCCGAATCGACCTTCGCGCATTCGGAAAGCCGGCTCGTCGCGTGCGTCGGCACGCAGAACCTCGTCGTCGTCGAAACGCCCGACGCCGTGCTCGTCGCGGACAAGTCGCGCGTGCAGGACGTGAAGAAGATCGTCGGCCGCATCAAGGCGCAACAAGGCGCGGAAGCCACCGATCACCGCAAGGTGCATCGCCCGTGGGGCCACTACGACTCGGTCGACATGGGCGAGCGCTTCCAGGTGAAACGCATCGTCGTGAAACCGGGTGCGCGACTGTCGCTGCAGATGCACCACCACCGCGCCGAACACTGGATCGTCGTGCGCGGCACCGCGCGCATCACGCGCGGCGACGAAACGTTCCTGCTGTCCGAAAACGAATCGACGTACATCCCGCTCGGCGTATCGCACCGCCTGGAGAACCCGGGCAAGATGCCGCTCGAGCTAATCGAAGTGCAGTCGGGCGCGTATCTCGGCGAGGACGACATCGTCCGCTTCGACGATACCTACGGCCGGCAGTGACGCAACAAGCACCGGGGGCTCCGCTTCGACAGCGGAGCCCCCGGGTGCGGCAGGCAGGGAAAGACGAGGCTTCCGCGCGGGCGTCGTGGCACACGACGGCCCGCGCGTTGCATTGGAACGGCGCTCAACCTACGCGGTACGCGTATTCGCGGCGCTCCGACTGCACGGGATCGTTGCGGCTTTCCGACAGCGCACCCGCGTGACGCTCGGCGATGAAGCGCTTGATGTCCGACTCCGCGCGCGCCAGCGCGGACAAACCGGCCAGCACCTCGCTTTGCGGCGCGCGCGCCGGCTCGTGGCTCGCACCGTGGCGATCGATCCACTGGCGCGCCCAGTCGAGCGCAAACTGCTCGGCTTCCTCGGCATCGGTGAAACGCGGACCGATGAGGCCCGAGCGCTCGACGCGCCGGTCGTCCTGCGAGATCTCGGCCCACGCGCGATACATCAGGTTCTGCACGGGCTGCGCGATGCCGCAGATCGTATAGCCGCGATACTCGTCGACTTGCGGTTCGGCCGCGGCGAAGCTCGCCGACGACGCACGCGCATGGCGCAGTTCCGCGGCCGGCGTACCGGGCACCACGAACGACGTGCGGGCCGGATGATCGGCCACTGCGTCGTCCTGCATCGCGCTCAGCGACGCGCCTTCGCCCTCCCAAACGTTTGCCTGCGCGACCGGCAATTGCCACGACTCGGGGTTTTGCCAGAACACGCCGCGCAAGCGATCGTTGTCGGGCGCGGGTTCCGCGCGACGCGCAGGCACGACCGGCACCGGCGGCGGCGGAATATACGCGAACGTGCGCCCGCTGAACTGGGTCAGCACGTCGATCATCTGCAACAGCGTGCCGCTCGCGAGCCACTCCTCGTAGCGACGACGGCACGTCGGCCCGGACGGATAACGACCGGGCAGCTTGGACCAGGCTTCACCGGTCGTCAGAATCCAGAGCACCGCGTTGGCAACGACGCGCGGTTCGGCTCGTGGACGCCCACGACGATTCAGCCGGATGGGTTCATCGGCGATCAGCGTTGAAAGACGAAACCACTCTTCATCGTTAAGCTCATCGAAGAACATAGTAGATCTCTCCACGCAGCCAGGCCGGGCTGCGATTGGCGGCGCCGTCGCGACACATCGCGTCGCGGGGCGGCCAGGTTGCACATTATGCTTATCGGTGTTGTGCACGCCGGCCGACACCGCACTTTCACGGTGCCGGAATTCCCGGCAATGGCGCACAAATCACGGTCTCACTCCAATGTGGGAATTTTTGTGCACGAAGCATACCATCCCTAGGGTTTATCTCAATATGACAATGACTTAATGTTACGCACTGAAACAACCTGCCATGGATACGCAATCCATTTACGCTTGAATTTTTTTGCGAGATCTTTATGCCCGGCGCTGCAAAGGCCCGTCCGGCGGGGCTCTGCAAGGTATGAAGAATGGCCGCCAATGGGCCTTCCCGGGCTGTTCAGACCCTTGCCTGCAACAATCGCCGGAATTGCCGACTAAAATCGGTAAATCAGGGAAAATTTCGTAACAAGATATTCACGAATCGGTAAATCATTCAATTTCCGTTCAGCTGAATTATCTCCGTGCACAATCTCTTTATTGTTTCTCTGCGAGTGATGAAAGCACGGTGACGCGGAGTGCACATTGTTTCTCCGCACGCAAGCGCGGGACGCCTGTTACATCTGCGCGGCGACAGGCGATCGCTCGCGCCGCGCTACTCGCGGAAAGCCGGCTTCGGGTCGGAACGGAAAAGCGGAATACGCCGCGCAGGACGCGCGGCGGTCGTGTCAGCGCAGGTCGCCGGCCAGCGACGCGGCCACGTCCGGATCCACGCGCTGCGGCGGCATCGTGTAGGCCGGGTGATCGCAGCCGATCGACAGCACCGCCCCGTCCTTGAGCGCCGCGCGCATCGGCGCGTCGAGTTCGAAACGCACGAAATGCACGGCCGACGTCTTCTCGTCGTTGTCGCGCTCGAGATCCTCGTCGGCGATCGCGTAGACGCGCGCGTGCCCGTCGACCTGCAGGTACACGCGATCCTCGATACCGATCAGCCGCGCGAGCGCCGCGCGCCGCTCGATCTCGTGCTCGTATTCGATCTGCATCGTCGCCTTCAGGTTGGTGCCGTCGGGCACGAGCGGCAGATACGCTTCCAGTTCGCCGTCGATGCCCGCCTCGTCGAAGATCTTCTCGATGTGCAGCATCTCCTGGATCTGATAGCGGATCGTCGTCTCGTCCTCGAACAAAAAGCGCAGGTGGTTGCCGAGTGCGACCGCCCGGCGGCGCTTGTACGCGACGAGCCGCGCGTGTTCGGTCCGGCGAATCTTTGCATATGCTTCGAGCGTCAGCAGGGAGTCGCGGGTCAGCGTCATGGGATGTCCTCGTGAGTCGGCCGGCAGCGGCTCAGATGCCGTATGCGCGGCGCAGCAGCGTGAGCGGATGCGCGAGCGGCGCGGACGGCAGCCCCTTCTCGTCGATGCCCTGCACGATGTGATGGCCGGCCAGCGCGCAGTCCGACGACACGAAATCCGGCTGCGGCTCGGCCATCGCCTTGAACACGGGCGCGCCGATCCGCATCGCGTCCGCATGGAATTCCTTCTTCACGCCGAACGTGCCCGCATGGCCCGAGCAGCGCTCGACGACGTTCACGCGCGTATCGGGCACCAGCGACAGTGCGTCGGCCGTCTTGCGGCCGATGTTCTGCACGCGCGCATGGCACGGCACGTGATACGACACGGTGCCGAGGCCGGTCTTGAAATCGGTCTTCAGCAGCCCGTCGCGATGCCGTGCGATCACGTATTCGAACGGATCCCAGAACGCGTCGGCCACCGCGCGCACCGCTTCGTCGCCGGGGAACATCAGCGGCAACTCGCTCTTGTACATCAGCACGCAGCTCGGGATCGCGCCGATCAGCGCATAGCCTTCGCGCGCATAGCGTTCGAGCACGGGCAGGTTCACCTCCTTCTTCGCGGCGACACCGGCAAGGTTGCCCTGCTCCAGCAGCGGCATTCCGCAGCATGCTTCGCGCGTGACGAGCTCGTACGGAATGTCGTTGTGCGCGAGGATCGCGAGCAGGTCGTGGCCGATGCCGGGCTCGTTGAAATTCACGTAGCACGTCGCGTAGATCGCGACCTTGCCGGGCGTACGTTCGCCGTCGCGCGCGGGCGGGTTGTCCGAGCGCTTCGCGGCGCGCCGGAATTTGCGCGGCGCGAACTCCGGCAGCCACGCGTTGCGATCGACGCCGAGCGTCGCTTCGAGCGCATGGCGCGCGGGCGGCGTGCGGTTCACCGCGTTCACCGTCTGCGTGACGATCGGAATGCCCGCGAAATGGCCGAGCGCATCGGTGTTCGACAGCACCTTGTCGCGCAGCGTCGCTTCGCCGCGCTTGTAGCGCGCCGCCTTGCCGCGCAGCATCAGGTGCGGGAAGTCGACGTTCCATGCGTGCGGCGGCACGTACGGGCATTTCGTCATGTAGCAGAGGTCGCACAGATAGCACTGGTCGACCACCTTGCCGAACGCGGCCTTCGGCACTTCGTCGATGTCGCCCGCCGGCGTGTCGTCGACCAGATCGAACAGCGCGGGAAACGCACCGCACAGCGACACGCAGCGCCGGCATCCGGCGCAGATGTCGAACACGCGCGTCATTTCCGCATCGATCGCGGCCTGGTCGTAGAACGCATCGGACTGCCAGTCGAGCGGATGCCGGGTCGGGGCTTCGAGACTGCCTTCCTTGTGGGGCATGAGGCGCTCCAGCGTGGCGCGCATGCGCGCGAGCGCGCCGCCCGCGCGCTGCGGGCAGCGATGAACGAACGGCCGGCCGCTTGCGGGTCACATGGTCGTACCGTGCGGCCTGCGGCGGCGGTCGTCTCAGTCGACGAGGCTGTCCAGCGCCTTCGTATAGCGGTTCGCGTGGCTGCGTTCGGCCTTCGCGAGCGTCTCGAACCAGTTCGCGATTTCGTCGAAGCCTTCGTCGCGCGCCGTCTTCGCCATGCCCGGATACATGTCGGTGTATTCGTGCGTTTCGCCGGCGATCGCCGATTCGAGATTCAGCCGCGACGAGCCGAACGGCAAGCCCGTTGCCGGATCGCCGACGGCTTCCAGGTATTCGAGGTGGCCGTGCGCATGGCCGGTTTCGCCTTCGGCGGTCGAGCGGAACAGCGCGGCGAGGTCGTTCTGGCCTTCGACGTCAGCCTTCGAAGCGAAATACAGATAGCGTCGATTCGCCTGCGATTCGCCCGCGAATGCGGCTTTCAGGTTCTCTTCGGTTTTGCTGCCCTTGAGGTGAGCCATTTGCGCCTCCGTTCGAGTCGGCGCGGCCGCGTGCGAAGCCGGGCCGATCAGATATGTGGGGAACGATGCGTTTGCGTGGGGCGCACGCACCGTGCCTTTTAATCTAGGCGCTGGCGTTCGCATCCCCCAATAGGCTTTTTCAATCCGGGTGATAGTGCCGGGCGTACATCTGGGGATCGTCGGGAGGGTGGGATCGGCGCGGCGTACGCCGCGCTTGCGACGCACGCTTCATGCGTCACGGTCACGCATCGATCGCGCGCTTGAGCAGCAACTCGCGTTCGCGCTCGTTGCGCGTCAGTTCCGCCGCGCGGCGGAACTCGAGCTTCGCTTCGTCGGCACGGCCCAGCTTCGCCAGCAGGTCGCCGCGCACGCTCGGCAGCCAGTGATAGCGCGCGAGCGCGGGATCGTCGCGCAGCACGTCGACGAGTTCGAGCGCCGCGGCCGGCCCGAACGCCATCCCCACGGCCACTGCGCGGTTCAGTTCGACGACCGGCGACGGTGCGACTTCGGCGAGCGCGTCGTACAGCGCGACGATCTGTGCCCAGTCCGTTTCCGACGCGTGCCGCGCACGCGCATGGCAGGCGGCCAGCGCGGCCTGCAGCGCATACGGCCCGCGCACGCCGCCGAGCTTCGTCGCCCGTTCGAGCGCCGCGAGGCCGCGCCGGATCAGCAGTTGATCCCAGCGGCTGCGGTCCTGGTCGAGCAGCAGCACGGGCCGGCCCTGCGCATCGGTGCGCGCATGCATGCGCGACGCCTGCAACTCCATCAGCGCGACGAGCCCGAGCACTTCGCTCTCGTCCGGCGCGAGGCCGGCCAGCACGCGGCCGAGTCGCAGCGCCTCGTCGCACAGCGCCGGACGCGTCCAGTCGTCGCCCGCGGTCGCCGCATGGCCTTCGTTGAACACCAGGTAGATCACCTCGAGCACCGACGCGAGCCGCGCGGGCCGCGCATCGGCGGCCGGCACCTCGAACGGCACGTGCGCCGCCGCGAGCGTGCGCTTCGCGCGCACGATCCGCTGCGCGATCGTCGGCTCGGGCGTCAGGAACGCACGTGCGATCTCGCCCGTCGTCAGCCCGCCGAGCAGCCGCAGCGTCAGCGCGACGCGCGCGTCGGTCGACAGCACCGGGTGGCACGACGTGAAGATCAGCCGCAGCAGGTCGTCGCCGATGTCGTCGTCGCTCGCGTCGGCGAGCGCATCGGCGATGTCGGGGACGACATGCGCTTCGAGCGCGTCCATCTCGTGGCCGAGCTGGTCGCGCTTCGCCGCATGAAGCGACTCCTGCCGGACGCGGTCGAGCGCGCGACGCTTCACGGCCGTCATCAGCCAGGCGGCGGGGTTGTCGGGCACGCCGTCGACGGGCCAGTGCTCGAGCGCCGCGACGAGCGTATCCTGCGCCAGCTCCTCGGCCACGCCGACGTCGCGCACCACGCGCGCGGCGCGCGCGATGATCTTCGGCGCCTCGATCCGCCAGACCGCCTCGATCGCACGATGCGTCGCCTCGTGCGTCACGACGCCGGCCCCTGCGCGGACGCGTCCTGCGGCATGGACATCAGCTCCCACGCATGACCGTCCGGATCTGTGAACCCGTGGCCGTACATGGCCGGGTACTCGCGCGGCGGCAGCGGCGCGGCGCCGCCGGCCGCCAGCGCCTTCGCGACGATCGCCTCGACTTCGGCACGGCTTTCGCACGACAGGCACGACAACACCTGCACGTGCGTCGCCGGATCGACGATCGTCTTGTCGGTAAAGGTCTGGAAGAACGGCCGCACGAGCAGCATCGCGAAGATCGTGTCGCTGATCCGGAGGCAGGCGGCCTGATCGTTCGTATAGGCCGGCACGACCTCGAAGCCGAGCGCCTGGTAGAACGTCTTCGAGCGCGGCAGGTCGGCCACTGGCAGGTTGATGAAAACCATTTTGTGCATGACGGGTGCTCCTGGTGATATTGGATTCGGTGGGATTCAGGCGGCGTTGCCGCGGCCGACGTGGAGTTCGCGGAACCGCTCGACCGCGTCGCTCGGCGTGAGGTCGTCGAGCTCGAACAGCGGCCGCACCTCGATCTCGCAATCCATCTCGGCGCCGAACGGCGCGGGGAACCGGCGCGTCCATTCGAGCGCCTCGTCACGCGAACGCACCTGGATCAGCGTATAGCCGGCGATCAGTTCCTTCGTTTCCGCGAACGGGCCATCGACCACCGTGCCCTTGCCGCCCGTGTAGCGCACGCGCCAGCCGCGCGCGCTCGGCCGCAGGCCGTTCGCGTCGAGCAGCACGCCGGCATTGGCCAGTTCCTCGTGATACACGGTCATCGCCTCGACCAGCCGGTTGTCCGGCAACGCGTCGGATTCGCTGACGGCGTTCGCCCGGATCATGATCATGAATCGCATCGTTCACTCCTTGTCGTCGGTGAAAGGAGACGCCCGTTCATCGGCGCCTTATCCGGACGACGGGCGGAACACGGCCGGATCGACACGCGCCACGACAAATCAGGGTAAATACCGAGTCGCCGCCTTCACAGGAAGCACGGGCCGACCGCGCGTACCTCGACCGTGCACCATTGCGCGGCCGGGCACTGACGTGCGATCTCGATCGCTTCCTCGCGCGTGTCGACGTCGACGAGGAAGAAGCCGCCGACCATCTCCTTCGCCTCCGCGAACGGGCCGTCGAGCAGGCGCGTCTCGCCGTCGCGCACCTGCACGCGCGTGCCGCGCTCGGAACGCTCCAGCGACTCGACGCCGCGCAGCACGCCGCGCGCCTTCAGCGTCTCGGCGAAATCGACCATCCGTGCGTAAAGCGCCTGGCCTTCGTCGAGCGTGCGTTCGGCGCGCTGGTCGGTCGGTTCGACAATCAACAGCATGTAAGACATGGACTTCTCCTGTAGGGACGGGGTGCGGCAGCGTTCGCTGCGCGATCGGCGTGCGACGCCCGTGCGAAAGCGTAACAGCCGCGGCGAGGCCTGCCTGCATCGTTGGCCATCCGGCACTGGCCGGACGGCCAATTCGGCCGCTTCCCGGCATTTTGCCGTCAAGATGCGCTCCCGAACTGTCGGATTTTCTTCCAGTGGACCGTCCCATGTCACGCCTGCTTCCGCCGCTTGCCGTTGCGCTATCGCTCGCCCTCTCCGTCCGGCCTGCCCCCGCCGCGCCGCCGGTCAGCGCCGGCTGCGGCGGCGCGACCTCGGCGATTGCCGACCTCCGCAGCGCCGGCGGCCCGTCACCGCTGGCCGGGCAAACGACGTCGATCGAAGCCGTCGTCACCGCGGCGTTCGGCGGTGCCGATAGCTTCGGCGGCTTCTTCGTCCAGCAGGCCGACGCGCAACGGCGGCATCGGCCGGGCGTCCCGGAAGGCCTGTTCGTGTATGCACCGAACGCACGCGCGAGCCCCGGCGATCTCGTGCATCTCACGGGCCAGGTCGACGATCGATACGGCCGCACGCAGTTCGTGCTGTCGGGCGGCATCGCCGTCTGCGCACGCGGGCAGACGGTCACGCCGGCGACGCTCACGCTGCCGGTCGCCGCGCCGGCCGTGCTGGCCGCGCACGAAGGCATGCGGGTGCGCCTGCCGCAAACGCTGACGGTCAGCGATACGCACGAACTCGGCCGCTACGGCAGCGTCGTTCTCAGCAACGGCCGGCTGCGCATCCCGACCCACGTCGTGCCGCCGGACGAAGCCGCCGCGCATTCGGCGGCCAACGCGCGCAACCGCATCGTGCTCGACGACGGCTCGAGCCGTCGCGATCCCGAAACCGTCCGCTATCCGCCGCCCGCGCTGAGCGCCGCCAATACGCTGCGCGCAGGCTACACGGTGCGCGGCGTCGAAGGCGTGCTCGAACTGCGCTACGGCACGTGGCGGCTGCAACCGACAGCCGGCGCGGCGCCGGTGTTCGACGCCGCCGCGAATCCGCGTACCGATGCGCCGGCCCGGCATGCGGACGCCGACGTACGCATCGCGTCGTTCAACGTTTTCAACTATTTCAACGGCGACGGTCATGGCGGCGGATTCGACGCGCCGGCCAACCGTGGCGCAAAAACGCACGCTGTCTTCGCGCGGCAGGAAGCGAAGATCGTCGCGGCGTTGCGTGCGCTGCGCGCCGACGTGATCGGGCTGATGGAAATCGCGAACAACGGCCACGGCGACGCGAGCGCGGTGCGGCGTCTCGCTGCGCAACTTGGCGACGGCTGGCGCGCGGTCGATCCCGGCGCCGCGCGGCTCGGCCGCGATGCGATCGCGGTCGCGCTGCTGTACGACAGCCGCACGGTCGAGCCGGTCGGGCGCGCCGCGACCGTCGCGCTCGGCGGCCGGCACCGCCCGCCGCTTGCGCAGACCTTCCGGCGCATCGGCGGCACGCGCGCGTTCACGGTCGCGGTCAATCACCTGAAGTCGAAGAACTGCCCGAACGCGACCGGCGCCGACCTCGACCAGGCGGACGGCCAGGGCTGCTGGAATGCGGCACGCACGCGGGCGGCCGCGCGCATCGCCGGCTGGCTCGCCGCTTCGCCGACGGGCGCCGCGGCCGACGGTGTGCTGCTGATCGGCGACCTGAACAGCTATGCGAAGGAAGATCCGATTCGCGCGCTCGAAGCGCGCGGCTACGCGAACCTGGTTGCGCGCTTCGTCGGCGACGCTGCGTACAGCTACGTATTTCGCGGCGAAGCCGGCAACCTCGACCACGCGCTGGCCACGTCGCCGCTCGCCGCACGCGTGAAGGCCGTGCACATATGGCACATCAACGCCGACGAACCGGTTGCGCTGCAAGCCGTGCCCGATTACAAGACGCACGCGCACCGGGCGTCTTATTACGCCCCCGACGCATACCGCTCTTCGGACCACGATCCCGTCGTCGTCGATGTCGCGCTTGACGACGGCGGCTCGCCGCGCGGCTCGGGAACAAACCATGCTCCACCCAATCGCGTCGACTAGTGCATTTGCTTCAACACAAGGCCTGCAACGGCACTATTTACCTGACACCCCTGGCGACGCCATATTTACCGGACATTCACTTTCGCACCGCTGTCCGATACGCCGATTCGCCCGATTGCGAAATTTTTTCAACCGTCGCACCGCCCCGCGCGACGGGGCTTCGCGGCGATCCTGCCAACGAATTGAAAATTTGTCTCGAAACTCAATTGGGGCAAGTGAATCACATCAATTGCTGGGATTCGTCTTATCTTCAAATTGGCCTGGAATCGAAGGAGGATAAACACCATGGCGCTCACCGACTCGATCGAACACAAACTGGACCGCGGCCTGGCCGACATCCGTCGCACCGGCCGGCGCGTGGGACGCACGACGCGCTCCGCCGCCCGTGATCTGCATGCCGACGTGACCGACGATCTGCGCGGGCTGGTCGACGAACTGGAAGACCTGTTGAAAAACGACGGCGACGGCGATATCGCCGCGCTGCGCAAGCGCGTGCAGTCGAGGCTCGACGAAGCGCGCAGCGCGCTCGACTACGCGTCGGGCAGCGCGGCCGCCCGGCTGCGCGATTCGGCCGAACGCGTGTCGCAGGTCGTGCACGACAACCCGTGGCAGACCGCCGGCGTCGTCGCCGGCCTCGCGTTCGTTGCGGGCCTGCTCCTTGCCCGCCGTTGAACGGGGCTGCCCGCACCACCTGCCGCCCCGCTGCCCGCTCCGTCCTCAATCAGACACGAAGGAGAACCGCCATGCAGAAGTCCCTCGCCATGAAAGCCGCCGCCGCCGTGATGCTCGGCAGCCTTGCACTCGCCGGCTGCACGACCACGCCCGACAAACCCGAAACCGCATCGGCCAGCGCGTCGAAGCGCCAGTCGATCGACGCGAGCGTGAACGCGACGCTGTCGCGCCTCTATTCGACGGTGCCGGGCTCGCGTGAACTCGTCGCGAAATCGCGCGGCGTACTCGTGTTCCCGAACGTGCTGCAGGCCGGTCTCATCATCGGTGGCCAGTCCGGCAACGGCGCGCTGCGCGTCGGCGGCAGCACCGTCGGCTACTACAACACGTCGTCGCTGTCGGTCGGCCTGCAGGCCGGCGCACAGTCGAAGGCGATCGTGTTCCTGTTCATGACGCAGGATGCGCTCGACTCGTTCCGCAAGTCGGACGGCTGGGCCGCCGGCGCCGACGCATCGGTCGCGGTCGTGAAGGTCGGCGCGAACGGCGCGGTCGACACCACCACGGCCACCGCGCCGGTCCAGGTGCTGGTCCTGACCAACGCGGGCCTGATGGGCGACCTGTCGGTGAACGGCACCAAGGTCACGAAGCTCAATATCTGACGGTACCGCACGCGGCCTTGCGCCGCGTTCGCTTCCCGGCAGCGCCGCGGCCCCGGCCGCGGCGTTTTCGCATGGGTCGCGCGCAGCGGTTATGATGGCGGCACCTTTGCGGGCATACTCCCGATGGGCCGCCCCGCTGCGTGTTCCGCAGCGAACCCGTGACGTTCGCGAGCCGATCGCGCCCGGGGCAACGAGATTCAATCAAACCAAGCATCAATCTGCGCGAATGCCACCCATGGATAGCGGACACGACCACCAAAAATTCTTCTATTTCCTGCTGTTCGCGGTCACCGTCGGCATGTGCGGGATTCTCGCGCCGTTCTCCGGGGCCGTGTTCTGGGGCGCCATTCTCGCGATCCTGTTCCAGCCGGTGCAGCGCTGGCTCGCGGCGCGCTTCGGCAAGCGGCGCAACCTGGCCGCACTCGTGACGATGACGCTGATCGTCCTGATCGTGATCCTGCCGCTCGTGTTCGTCACCGCGACGCTCGTGCAGGAAATCGCGTACGTGTACCAGGAAATCAAGACCGCGCAGCCGAACTATTCGCAGTACTTCCAGGACATCATCCACGCGCTGCCGACCTCGATCCAGCGCGTGCTCGCCAAATACGGGCTGACCAACATCCCCGGCATCCAGAAGAAGCTGACCGACGGCGCCGCGCAGATCAGCCAGTTCGCCGCGACCCAGGCGTTCAGCATCGGCCAGAACACGTTCCAGTTCATCGTCAGCTTCGGCGTGATGCTGTACATGGTGTTCTTCCTGCTGCGCGACGGCGGCGAGATCGGCCGGCGCGTGCGCCGCGCGCTGCCGCTCGACGAGGAGCACAAGAATCTGCTGCTCGCGAAGTTCACGACGGTCGTGCGCGCGACCGTGAAAGGCAACATCGCGGTCGCGCTCGTGCAGGGCGCGCTCGGCGGGCTGATCTTCTGGATCCTCGACATCCAGGGCGTCGTGCTGTGGGGCGCGCTGATGGCGTTCCTGTCGCTGCTGCCCGCGATCGGCGCGAGCCTCGTGTGGATACCGGCCGCGCTCTACTTCCTGGCGATCGGCGCGATCTGGAAATGCGTGATCCTCGTCGCGTTCTGCGTCGGCGTGATCGGCCTCGTCGACAACCTGCTGCGCCCGATCCTCGTCGGCAAGGACACGAAGATGCCCGACTGGGTCGTGCTGATCTCGACGCTCGGCGGGATGGCGCTGTTCGGCATCAACGGCTTCGTGATCGGGCCGCTCGTCGCCGCGCTGTTCATGGCGAGCTGGGACATCTACGCGCGCGCCGAACAGGGCGAATAATGCGGCGCGTGGCCCTCGGCCGCCATCGCCCGATCCGAACGCACAAGCCGTCCGTCACGGATGGCGAATCCTGATCACGACGGGCGCCACGGCGCCCGTCGCTTCATCTGCCGCGACGGTCATCACGCCGCCATACGGGCCCACACGATGAACGCGGCCCGACACCAGCGGCACGCTTCGATCGTCGCGCGCATCGCGCCACGTTGCGCGCACGCCCGAATCGGCATCCAGTGCGAACGGCGCACCGTCGGGCCCGACCAGTGCCACATGAGCACCCGGCAAACGCCGGCCATGCGCATCGAACCGGAGCGTCGCCGCGGCCCCGCCGCCCGCCGCTTCCCGTCCTTCGACAACCGCGCCCGACGGCGCGTCGAACGTCACATCGTAGAGATCGACGAGCGCACCGCTGAACCGCACGACGCCGTCCGACGTGGCCTGCCCGGCCGCCGCCGCATTCGACATCGCGAATACGACGCCGAGTCCGATCGCCATCATCCGCACGGCGCCGGCGCACCGCACCGTTCGCGGCGTTCGATTACGCATCGCCGCCGATGCCGCCCGCTTCGCGTTGTTTCGCATGTTCCCTCTCCTCTGCCGCGTGACCAGAAAAAAGGCGGCGTGACGCGTCGGTCACGCCGCCTGTTTGCTGGCAATCACTTTAAGGAGAGACGCCCGGACAATATATGGGACAAGTCCTAAATTGAGACCCGGTCGATCGAACTCACCACATTCGACTATGCATCGCCGCAACCCGCGACCGGCATCGCACGGTGCATCGCAAGCCGGTCATGCGTTCGGATCGACACGCAGCACAAGCTTGCCTCGATGGTCGCCGTCGAACAGACGATTCAGCACGTCGGGCGCGTTTTCGAGACCGTCGGCAACAGTTTCCTCGGCCTTGAGCCGACCGTCGCGCAGCCAGCCCGCGAGCGTCTGCACGGCTTCGCGGCTCTTGCGGTAATCGAGGATCAGGAAGCCGCGCATCGTCAGCCGCTTCGAGATCAGCACGCCGACGTCGTCGGCCGCGCGTCCGCTGTTGTAGTTCGAGATCACGCCGCACAGCGCGACGCGCCCGCCGATCACCATCCGCGACAACACCGCGCGCATCACCTCGCCGCCGACATTCTCGAAGTTCACGTGCACGCCGTCCGGCGTCGCCGCCTTCAGTTGCTGACGGAAATCGTCGGCCTTGTAGTCGACGGCCGCGTCGAAGCCGAGCGTCTCGGTCAGGTAGCGGCACTTGTCCGCGCCGCCCGCGATGCCGACCACGCGCGCGCCGTGGATCTTGCCGATCTGCCCGGCGATCGAGCCGACCGACCCGGCCGCCGCCGACACGACGAGCGTCTCGCCGGGCTGCACCGGCGCGATGTCGGTCAGCCCGTAATACGCGGTCAGCCCGCTCATTCCGCACGCGCCGAGCAGCGTCGGCAGCGGCAGGCCCGACTGCGCGGGCAGCTTCACGAGCTGCGCGGCCTGGTCGGCCGGCACGACCGCGTAGTCCTGCCAGCCGACGAGCCCCTGCACGAGATCGCCTTCCGCGAAGCCGGCATGGCGCGACGCGACCACGCGACCGATACCGAGCGCGCGCATCACCTCGCCGATCGCGACGGGCGGCAGGTACTGCGGCACGTCGCTCATCCACACGCGGTTGGTCGGGTCCATCGACAGGTACAGCACGCGCACGAGCACCTCGCCGTCCGCGAGCGCCGGCACCGGCGTCTCGACGAGCGAGAAGTGTTCGCGGCCGACCCGCCCTTCCGGGCGCGTCTTCAGCAGCAGTTGGCGGTTCACGGGTGTCGACACGATGTTCTCCTCCGGTGGTTGTTATGCGGGATGCGGGATGCGCGTCAGACCGCGCACATGCCGCCGTCGATCACGAGTTCGGCGGCCGTCACGAAGCGGCTTTCGTCGGATGCGAGATACACGGCCGCATGCGCGACGTCGTCCGGCTCGCCGAGCCGGCGCAGCGGAATGCCGCGCGCGAGCTTGCGCGTCGCGTCGCGTTCGCCGAGCGTCTGGAACAGCGGCTCGACGATCCCCGTGCGGATGAACGCCGGGTGAATCGAGTTGCAGCGCACGTCGAGCTCGCGGCGTGCGCAATCGATCGCGACCGATTTCGTCAGCGACGCGACCGCCGCCTTCGACGCGTTGTACGCGGTGAAATCCGGCTCGACCTTGAACGCGGCGACCGACGAGATGTTGATGATCGATGCGGGATGGCTCGCGCCCAGGTACGACAGCGCATGCTTGCAGCCGAGCACGATGCTCTCGACGTTGATCGCCATCACGCGCCGCCATTCGTCCAGCTCGATTTGCGCGGGCGAGCCGATCGAGCCGACGCCCGCATTGTTGACGAGCACCGACAGCCCGCCCATCGCATCGTTCGCCTGCGCGAGCAGCGCCTGCCAGCGCGCTTCGTCGCGCACGTCCTGCGTCGCGGCGAACGCGACCGGCGTCGCGTGGCCCGCGTTGAGTTCCTGCGCGAACGCGTCGAGCACCGCCGCTTCGGCGATGTCGGTCAAGAACACGCGCGCGCCCTGCTCGACCATCCGGCGCGCGATCGCGCGGCCGAGGCCGCCCGCGGCGCCCGTAATGTATGCGCACTTGCCGGCGAGGCGCGAAGAAACGACTGTCATGTGAGCTGCTCCTGTCGTGAGTCATCGTCGCGGAACGCTGCCGCGACGGGTTTTCCGTGCGTGTCGCGGCCGACGCATGCCGGTCGACGGCGCGTCGACGTCATAAGGTGCCGCACGGTTTCCGCGAGTATATCGAGACGAGCGCGACGCGCGCCGGGCAGCCGGCCGCGGTCGAACGACAGCCAGCGTACGCGAATGCCGCCAATCGATGAAATGAATATTCGTTATGCCCAGTCATAGACTCCGCTCATGACTTTCGTGCGCCGGTGCCAATGCGCAAAGCGGCACGGCCGATCCCGTGGACCGGCCGGTTCGTTGATTCTGGGAATGACGGACGAGGCGTGCCGCGACAGACAGCGAACGATCGGGAAGAGGAATCGCGCAACCGCCGGGCGATCGCCGGCGGCAACCTGGCGGCACCGGAACACCGAAACACCGGGCCGCCGCAACCGGCAACCGTCAGAATCCGTCGCCCGACGGCGCGCGCACGAACGCGCAGAGTTGCGGCGAATGCGTATCGATCATCTGCTGGAACGGCGCACGGTTCCCGTAAGCGATGCCCGACACGAGCAGCAGGCAGACGGCCGCGATGCGCGGCGAGAACGCGCGCTGGCGCGCGCCGTCGTAGCCGCGCAGGAACATCAGCGCGACCAGCGCGCCGAGCATCCAGCCGACGACGACTTCCGGAATCGTGTGCGAGTGATCGAACACGCGCGCGACGGCCGTGACCGCGCCGACGGCCAGCCCGGCCGCGATGCCGGGCGCCTTGCCCGGCCGGAACGCCTGCCACAGCATCGACAGCGCGACCGTCCACACCGACGTCGACAGCATCGTATGGCCGCTGATCACGCGGAAATCGAATTGGGGAATCTCGATGCCGCACCCGGCATACAGGATCTTGGTTGCGCCGACAAGGCCCATGCCGGCGGCCAGCAGCACGACCCAGCGCACGGCGACGCGCCAGTCGGTCAGCGCCAGCCACGCCGCGCAGGTCAGCGCGATCGGCAAGGTCAGCGCGGCATCGCCGATGTTGCTGATTTCACTCCACATAACGGACTTCGGACGACGATCGAAAGGCCGCAGTTTACCGCATGCGCGCAGCGCGTCTGTGTCAGCCTGTGACAGGCTGTATCAGCCCGCGACACCGGTGATCAGCAGCAGGTTCGTGCCGGTGATGACGACGAACAGCGCCCACGCGGCAACCTGCATCCCGCGGCCGATCGTGTGCTCGCCCATCACGTTGCGATCGCTGACCGACCGAATCAGCGGCCACATCGCGAACGGCAGCTGCAGGCTCAGCAGCACCTGGCTCCAGACGAGCAGTTTCCCGACCGACCCGTCGCCGAGCCACAGCACGCCGATCAGCGCCGGCACGAGCGCGAGCCCGCGCGTGATCAGCCGGCGCTGGTAGCACGGGATCTTCGTGTGCAGGAAGCCGTCCATGATCACCTGGCCGGCGATCGTGCCGGTCAGCGTCGAGCTTTGCCCCGACGCGAGCAGCGCGATGCCGAACAGCAGCGCGGCCGCGCCGCCCGCGATCGGCGTAATCAGCTTGTAGGCCTGCTCGATGTCGGTCACGTTGTGCTGGCCCGTCGCATGGAACGCCGCCCCCGCGACGATCAGGATCGCTGCATTGACGAGCATCGCGACGAACAGCGACACGCAGGTATCGATGCGCACCAGCGCGAGCGTGTCGCGGACCACGCCGCGCGTGCCGCCGACGACATGCCGCGTCTGCACGACCGACGAATGCAGGTACAGGTTGTGCGGCATGATCGTCGCGCCGACGATGCCGAGCGCGAGCACGATCGCATCCTTGCGGTCGTGGCCCGGATCGCCGGGCACGAGCCCGCCGACCACCGCGTGCCAGTCGGGCGGCGTGATCGCGACCTGCGCGACGAAGCAGAACGCCATCGTCGCGATCAGCCCGAGCACGATCGCCTCGATCTGCCGGAACCCCTTGCCCTGCAGGCCGAGCACGATCATCGTGTCGAGCGCGGTCAGCACGATCCCCCACGCGAGCGGCACACCGAGCAGCAGCTTGAACGCAAGCGCGCAGCCGAGGACTTCCGCGATGTCGCACGCGATGATCGACACTTCGGCGGTGACCCACTGCACGATGCGGCCAAACCGGCCGTAGCGGTCGTAGCTGGCCTGCGCGAGATCCCTGCCCGCGACGAGGCCGAGCCGCGCCGCGAGCATCTGCAGGAAGATCGCCGCGAGGCTCGAGAACGCGACGACCCACAGCAGCGAATAGCCGAACTGCGAGCCGGCCTGGATGTCGGTCGCCCAGTTGCCGGGATCCATGTAACCGATCGCGACGAGCAGGCCGGGGCCGAAAAAGCGCTTGAGCTTCTGCCAGCGTGGCGCGCCGGCGTCGATCGTGATGCTGCCCTTTACTTCCGACGGGCAGAAAGGGGCGGTGGCGGTAGTGGGGAGGAAGGGCATGTAAACCGGGAATCGAGATCGCGACAGGACGATTCTACGGGTATCCGCCCCGTTTTCTCCCGCGCGTCGGCGCGCGCGCCGCAATTCGCCCCTCCGCCCTCGCAAAACTCGGCTGCAGGTCGGTCGTCCGCATCGCGCGACGCGGCATCGTGGCCAAGGATCTTTTCCCGCTCGGCGACGCGAAATTCGGTCGGCGACATCAGCAGGCGCTGACGAAACAGCTTCGCGAGCCGCTCGCCGCTGCCGAACCCCGTGCGGCGCGCGACCTTGTCGGCCGGCAGCGTCGTATGGATCAGCATGTGGCACGCGCGCTCGAGCCGCACCTGCTGGACGAACGCGGTCGGCGTCACGCCGATCTCCTTCTTGAAGCGCCGCAGGAAATTGCGCTCGCTCATCGCGGCGGCCTGTGCGGCGTTCGCGATCGAGATGCGGTTCACGCTCAGCGCGCGCAGCCGCTGCGCCGACATCCGGATCGACGGGCTCGCGCTCAGTTCGCGAAACGCCCACATCGACTGTGCATAGCGCTGCTCGACCGGCCGCAGCATGTTGCTGGCGATCTCCTGCGCGGCACTGTCGCCGAGATCGGCGCGGAACATGTCGAGCGCGGCCGCGAACACGTCGGTCTCGCCGGCCTGCAGTTCGACCGTCGCGTCGGCGCGGCGCCCGGCTTTGCCGGGCGACACGTGGATCGCCGCCGACGGCCGCTGCGTGGCCGCGAGCGCGGGCAGGTCCATCGCATCGACGATCCAGCGCGCGTGCCGGCGAATGTCGGTCAGGCGCCGCTGCAACGCGTCGTTCCAGTTGACGGCCGCGCGATCGCCGTGAAGATGAAAGAACGCGAGCGCACGACGGCCGTGCTCGTCGCCGAGCGGATCGGCCGCGATGCTCACGCCGGACGACGACTGCAACAGTCCCCCGCTTTCGGATACGTACTTCAACTGGTAATCCGCACTGAACGCATGCAGGCGATTCGCCAGGTTGAAAGCCTCGGCGAGACGCGCGGCCTGGGCCAACGAAAACCCCGTACTCAAATAGATAACGACCCACCTCTGATCTGCTGCATTCACTGGCCAAGCCCCCGACTTGTTTCGACTTCTTCTAATACCGTCGAACTGTCAGGCTTATATTTGGTTTGAATGCGTGCGACAGGACGGCTATCCCGAAATATGAAGCGACGGCATCTTAGCCGAACGGGTAGCGCCTTTGGCGCGAAATGGCCGACGTGGACAGCATGATGGCGGATTACTACAGGCTGTCGCGAACTGATCGTATGCCAACACGGCATCGAGCCTGTCGATGAAGCCGATCATTGCGCCGTCATGCGTCACGATGCGCGCGTTTCGCTGCATTGCGCATCGGACGAAGCTGCGGTTGCATACCGGCCAGAACGGCCCCGACATGCATCGAACGTCATCGATCGCCGCACACGAAAGCCCGCGCATCCGTTGCCTGCGCATCCTTTAGAATCGATCCACCGTTCACCACGCCGCCTGCGCCCCGTGCCCGCCGATCACCGTCTCGACCTGAACCTGTTTCGCGTGCTCGACGCCGTTTACGTGCACGGCGGCATCGGCGCGGCCGCCCGCGCGCTGCATCTCACGCAGCCCGCGGTCACGCACGCGCTCAACCGGCTGCGCGCGCATTTCGACGATCCGCTGTTCGTGCGCCAGGGCAACCGCGTCGTGCCGACCGAGCGCACACGGTCGATCATCGCGGACGTGCAGTTGCACTTGAAGGGCCTGCAAGGCACCGTGCGCGATCCGTCGGCATTCGATCCCGCAACGCTCGACCTGAGCATCGCGGTCGGCATTCGCGACGTGCTCGAATCGATCGCGCTGCCGCGGATCGTCGCCGCGTTCGCCGACGAAGCGCCGGGCCTGCGGCTCGTGAGCCGTCGCATCGCGGTGCCCGACATCGAGCGCGAACTCGCATCGGGCAATCTCGATCTCGCGGTCGAGCGTCGCGTGCAGACGGGCCCGCGCATCGCCACCGAGCACCTGCTCGACGATTCGCTCGTCGTCGCACTGCGCCGCGATCATCCGCTCGCGCGCGACCCGCTGCGGCGCGGCGACTATTTCGCGGCGCGGCATATCGCGGTGTCGTCGTTCGGCGAACCGCAATCGCTCGACGTATTGCTCGGCAGCGACGGGCGCTTCCGCGATATCCGGCTCACCTGCCAGCACTATTTCGCCGCATGCCAGATCGCCGCGACCGGCGACCTGCTGGTCACGCTGCCGCACACCTATGCGCTGCGGATGGCCGCGCTGCTGCCGATCGTCGTGCGGCCGCTGCCGCTGCGGCTCAGGCCGTTCCCGCTGCTCGCGTACTGGCACGAATCGCGCGACACCGATCGCGCGCACCAGTGGGTGCGCGAACGCATCGCCGCGCTCGTGCGCAGCAGCGCGGGCGTCGCCGACGCATAACACGCTGCGGACGCCGTTACGAGCGAAACGGTATGCTGACGGGTTCGCGCCGCCATGCGTCGCCCGCTTCCTTTTTCCCGCTTACCGGAGACTTGCCATGTCGCTCATCCATGCCGCCGCCGTCCTCGATGCCGACGCGCCCGATTACGTCGTCCAGCTGCAGGCCGGCACGCATGCGCTGACCGGTGACGAAGCGCCGCGCGAAGGCGGCCAGGATCGCGGGCCGGCACCGTACGAGTTCGTGCTTGCCGGTCTCGCGCAATGCACGGCCGCGACGCTCCGCATGTACATGCAGCGCAAGTCGTGGCCGGCCGCGCGCATCGACGTGCGCACCGAGCTGCATGCCGATCGCGAAGGCGTGCAATACGTGCGCCGCGTCGTGACGCTCGACGGTCCGCTCGACGACGCGCAACGCCAGCGCCTCGCCGAGATCTGCGAGAAGACGCCCGTGACGCAGTTCATCAAGCGCGGTACGCGAATCGAGACGACGTTGAAGTGACGTGCGCGGCGAGCGGCACGCGGCACACCATCGACGCCTGACAAACAAAACGGGCGGGCCGCGCACGATGCGCAGCCCGCCCGTCCATCGATACGACCAGGCGCTTACAGTCCGAGCGCGGACAGGTCCAGCTTGCCGTCCTTCATCGGCGGGCACCAGAAATACGCGCCCGTCAGCGGCCGCGTGAAGCGGAACAGGCCGTCGACGATCCCGTCGTCCGCGCCGCTCATGCGGCGCATCTGCACGTCGAACGCGCGGAACGAGCAGCCGAACGCAACGAAGTAGAGGCCCGCGCGGCGCGCGTCCGACCACGGCGACGAACGGCGCAGCATGAACGCCTCCGGCTCGAAGCTTTCCTGCGCGGTGCGCTTCACGTGCGCGAACTCGGGCGCGTCGTCGAGTTCCTCGTTGTCCGAGCGGCGGCGCCCGATGATGTTGTCCATGTCGCCCGACGGAATGCGCTCCATCTGGTCGAAGTCGTGCAGCCACTGCTGGACCGCGACGAAGCTCGAACCGTCGAGCCCCGCACCCTGCCCCGCCACGATCGCCGCGTCGAGCGCGTCGTCGCCGGTCGGGTTCTCGGTGCCGTCCTCGTAGCCGGACAGGTCGCGATCGTTCGAATAGCGGAAGCCGTCGACGGCGTCCTGCAGCGCGAACGCCGGCGCCAGAGCGCGCTCGATCGCCCGCGCACGCAGCACGATCTCGCCGCGATCGTCGGCGCGCAGCCAGACCCACACGTCGGCCGGCGTCGCCGGCAGCGTGCGGTCCTTCACCGCGAACGCCGGATAGTCGGTCAGGCCCGGAACCGGGCGCCCGAGGTGCGCCGGCAGCGCCTGTCCGAAACCGACGACCGTGTCGCGCCCGTCGACGATCTCGCGCAGCGCGGCCAGTGCCGCCGCCACATTGCCGTCATTCGAAATCGTGAAAGTGAGGTATCGGGCCGCCGTGTCGATCGGAGCCAGGATGCCTTGCTGAACGTCGCTCATCGTTTCCTCAGGAGTGTATCGGGGGGTAAATCTTCGAGGGCCGCATCGGCTGGCCGCTCGTTGTGTCGGGTCGCGCCGGGACGCACGCACCGTCGCGTGCCGCGGACGCCGAAGTGTAATCGATGCGCCCGCCGGCCCTTGCGCCGCCGCTTCGCGGAAAGCCCCGCAAAAGAAGGGCCGAAACCCTGAATACTAACCGTATCGACGCCGCAACGCCGCATTCGTCAGACGTTGCAGCGTGCAGAACACTGCTGATAGAATCTTTACACGTCTTTTCGGCGTCCTTTCAACCGTTCACTTCAGGGAGGTGCAGATGTTCCGAATGCCAGCAACCTTCCCGAACGTGGTCCCACGGCGCAGCTGATCCAGCCCGCCGTCCGCGCCGGCTCCCGAGTTTTTCGCTAACCCGTCAGCCGCGCTTTTCCCGACAGCCCGTTTCGTTCCGCCCGCGTTTTCCACGCGGCTCCGGCTGTTGCGTTTTCGACGTTCTCCGAACCGGAAAGTCCCGTCGCGCGATGCGCCGGGCAATGATAAATGACCAGAAAAACCTCCCATCTGGGCGGCCACGCATTCAAGGCCGTCTTCGGCTTCACCATCCGCTACTGGCGCAAGCAGCCGGCGCGCATCGCCACGGTCGCGACCTTCGCGCTGCTCGCCGCGCTCGCCGACGTGCTCACGCCGCTGTTCGCCGGCCGCCTCGTCGACGCGCTGTCGACCGGCCTGACCGACCGCGCCGCCGCATGGCATTCGGCGATCGTCGCGTTCGGCACGCTCGCCGCGCTCGGCATCGGCGCGACGGTGCTGCGGCAAGGCGTCTACCTGAACATCATCACGCTCACGCTGAAGATGATGAGCGAGATCGCCGCCGCATCGTTCCACCGCGTGCAGCGCTTCTCGACCGACTGGCACGCGAACAGCTTCGCGGGTTCGACCGTGCGCAAGATCACGCGCGGCATCTGGGCGCTCGACCTGCTGAACGACACCGTGCTGATCGCGCTGCTGCCGTCGGTCGCGATGCTGGTCGGCGCAACCGTGCTGCTCGGCACGCACTGGCCCGTGATGGGGCTTGTCGTCGGCGCGGGCTCGCTGCTGTACATCGCGGTGACGGTCGCCGTGTCGCTCGGCGTCGTCGCGCCGGCCGCGCGGCTCGGCAACCTGTGGGATACGCGCATGGGCGGCGCGCTCGCCGACGCGGTGAGCTGCAACGCGGTCGTCAAGGCGTTCGGCGCGGAGACGCGCGAGGAAGCGCGGCTCGCGCGCGTGATCGGCAAGTGGCGGCAGCGCACGCGCCGCACGTGGGTGCGCGGCACATTCAACGGCGGGCTGCAGGGCGCGATGCTCGTCGCGATGCAGGCCGCGATGATCGGCGTCGCGCTGCGGCTGTGGGCGAACGATGAGGCGAGCGTCGGCGACATCGCGTTCGCGCTGACGATGTTCTTCATGCTGCAGGGTTACCTGCGCGACGTCGGCATGCACATCCGCAACCTGCAGCGCTCGGTGAACGACATGGAAGAACTCGTCGCGCTCGAACGCCAGCCGCTCGGCATCGACGATCGCCCCGGCGCGCCGGCCATCCGGATCGGGCAAGGCGAGATCCGCTTCGAGCACGTGACGTTCCGCTACGGCAACCATCCGGTGCCGCTGTACGACGATTTCTCGATGCGGATCGCGCCCGGCGAGCGCGTGGGCCTCGTCGGCCACTCGGGGTCGGGCAAGACGACGTTCATCAAGCTGATCCAGCGCCTGTACGACGTATCGGGCGGCCGCATCACGATCGACGGGCAGGACATCGCGCGCGTGCAGCAGGATTCGCTGCGCAGCCAGATCGCAATCGTCCAGCAGGAGCCCGTGCTGTTCCACCGCACGCTCGCGGAGAACATCGCGTATGCGCGCCCCGACGCGAGCCGCGCGGACATCGAGCACGCCGCGCGGCTCGCCAGCGCGCACGATTTCATCGCCACGCTGCCGGACGGTTATGACACGCTCGTCGGCGAACGCGGGATCAAGCTGTCGGGCGGCGAGCGCCAGCGCGTCGCGATCGCGCGCGCGTTCCTCGCCGATGCGCCGATCCTGATCCTCGACGAAGCGACGTCGAGCCTCGACAGCGAAAGCGAGCTGCTGATCCAGCAGGCGATGGAGCGGCTGATGGTCGGCCGCACGACGCTCGTCGTCGCGCACCGGCTGTCGACCGTACGTGCGCTCGACCGGCTGCTCGTGCTCGATCGCGGCAAGGTGATCGAGGAAGGCAACCACGACGCGCTGATCCGCATCGACGGCGGCATCTACCGCCGGCTATTCGAGCGGCAGGCGCTGGAGCTCGCGAAGGGGTTGATCGATTCGCCCCGGCGCACGGCGGATGATGATGCCGGGCCGCTGGGCGAGCCGGCGGAGGCTTGACGCAAGCGTGTCGCGATGCGGCCCGGCGGTGGGATCATCACCGCCGGGCCGTGTTGACCCGACCGGATTCGGATCGAGGCCGTGCCGACGCACGGCCTTTTTCGATGATTCACGACCTTCCGGGGTCGCGGCAGCGACTGGCGGCATTCGGCCGGGAAGATGGATTCAACCGGGCGGCACAAATGGCCGACAATTCGATGGAAATGATGAACGCACAGAGGTGAACGATGCTATGTCCGCATGAGATTCATATCGAATCGGCCCGGCTTTCGATCAGGCCGTTCTCTTCCAACGACGCCGATGCGGCGTTTCAGTGCATCACGCCATCGCTTACTCGCTTTATGGCTTGGGAACCCCCGGCCGACAGGGAGAGCTTCGATCGCGTCTGGCAGACTTGGCTACCTGCAATAGTCGAAGGCTCGGACTACGTGTTCGCGATTCGTCAACGCGATAGTGGAGCGTTCCTGGGCTTGGTGGGGTTTCATCACGTCAACGATGTCAGCCCGGAATTAGGCGTTTGGATCCGCGAAGATCGGCATTACGAAGGTATCGGACGCGAGGCGGTCAGACTCGTCGTGGAATGGGCATGTCTTACGCTCGGCACTCAGTGCTTTACCTATCCCGTTGCCGAAGAAAACTACCCGAGCCGACGTATCGCCGAGTCTCTCGGCGGAACTGTAACAGGCCGTCGCGAGACTCCGAAATACCAGTCGGTCATTTACCAAATCCCGCCTCGATTGATACGCGAAAACACCAGAAATGCATAGTCGATCCACCATACGCGGTCGACTATGTTCGCGGCGATGCTGCCATGTGAAGCCGCTTCAAGAAAATTTGTCCGCCTCTCACGGGCCGCACAGCGACATCCATTGAAATCGGCGAAGAACCTTTGATCGACGGCAGGATTTCACGGATGTCGCTTGCCGTTCCGAAGCCGCCCCCTCGCGACGACGCCTCTCCCCGGATCACTTATCATGTCGACCAGGAAATTTGCGACGAGGGTTCGACCATGTTTACAGGCATTGTGCAGGGCGTTGGCGTCATCAAGGCCATCAAGGATCACGGGGAGCTGAGAACCTTCAGCATCGAATTCCCCGAGCGGTTTACCGACGACATCGAGATCGGCGCCAGCGTCTCGGTCGACGGCGTGTGCCTGACGGTGACGACCATCCATTCGCCGGAGCTGATCGACTTCGACGTGATGCTGCCGAGCCTGAAGATCACCACGCTGGCCGACCTGGCGACTGGCGCGCGGATCAACGTGGAGCGGGCCGCGAAGGACGGCGCGGAGATCGGCGGGCATCCGCTGTCCGGCCATGTCGACTTCCCGGGGACCATCCTGCACATCGCGTCGTCCGAGCACAACCGGATGATTCGCATCGGCGTGCCTGCCGAATTCAAACGATATGTGTTCGCGAAGGGCTATATCGCGATCAACGGCTGCAGCCTCACCGTTTCGGACGTCAATCGAGACGAAGGCTGGTTTGAAATCTGGCTGATTCCTGAAACGCGACGCGCGACGACCTTCGATGCGAAGGGCGTCAACGACAAGGTCAACATCGAGATCGAGCGCAGCACGCAGGTCGTCGTGGATACGATCCGGGAATCGGTCAAGGAAACGCTAGGCGAATTGACCGGCATCGTCACGACGCTGCTGGCGGAAAAAGGCGTCGATATCGAGGAACTGCTGGCGCGCAATGTCGCGCGACTGCCGAAGAAGTAACGTAAGCCGGCGTGCCAGGTGATCCGCTGGATCACCGAGTACCGGCTTCCGTCGGCAAACACCTCGACCCACGGTTCCGATTCCTCGAACGTCCAGCGTACGAGATCGAAGCCGAACGGTTCGTCCCCGTCGTCGTCGGGCCAGCACATGTTCCACCCGCCCGCGACGGCGACCACCCCGCCCGGGTAGAGCGGGCATTGCGCCATCCATTCACGCTCGTAGTCGTGCGCTGCGACGCCATTGAAGTTGCTGTTGAATCCCCAGTCGCGCTGCCAGCCGTGTGCGCTCAGGTATTCATCGAGCGAGGCAGAGCCGAAGCGGAACAACGCTTCGATCGGCGGGAGAGACGTTGCATCGGATCGGCACAGCGGGCCTTCGGAGCGGACGGGTTCAACGGAAGTCTCCACGCGACCTGATTGACCGTCCTCGTCGAGAGATACGTTCAACCATGTGCCGTCGCGCTCGAAGGACATGCACAACGCGCCCGCGTCGACGCCATGCCAGTATCCGGTGACGGGTTCTCCGCCATCCGCGAAACGGTATTGACGGCATGGCCTGGCGAGGCGATTCGCTTCGGTCAGAAAGTCGTCCAGTGTCATCGAATGTCTCTCACCCGGTTTCCGGCACCTTGTATACCGCATCGGCGCACGGTCGACGGGAATGAATGGCGGCCCTGTTCAATCGTATGCGCCCCCGGCACACGGCATCGGCCCGCCAGGCGAGCATCAACCGACGGCGCGCTCCATCACGATCGCCGCCCCAGTAAAGCCGGCGCTTGCTTTGCGATACAACTCGACAAATCCCTCTCGGCGCCAGAATGCCAGTGCGCGTGTATTGGTCTCGATGACGGCAATGCGCATGACGGAACAGCCCCACTCCGTCGCCATCGCCTCGAGCAAACGGAGGACTTGCGGCCCGTGCGACTGGCCTTGAGCCGTTTCGACCAGCAGCAAGAGCCCGATAAATGCCGTGCGCGCCTCAGGATAGCCGCGCACAAAATCCACGCAACCGATCGCGCCGGCTTGCGAGCGAATCTCGAATACAAATTTGTCGGCAGCGGATTTCGCGGGCGGCAGCGCCTCGAACATCTCCTGCGCCGCGGACGACGACGGCAACGCCCCTGATACCGTCACGCCGTATGCCGGCGCAGCCTCAAGGATGTGCTGCAGCGCAGCGACATCTGCTGCGTCGCAAGCCTCCAGTTGTCGAAGAACGTATTCCGTCATTTGAGGGTAGATCACCATCAATCCCCGGATTGCGGGCAGCCGTGATGCATCCAGCGACTGCGCGTAAGCGAATGCGAACGACATTCAATCGACGGCAAGGACGCCACGATAAAGCGTTCGATATCGGCCGCAATGTGTTCGAGTGCGCCGCTGCTCGCAAACCGCCTGCAGCTCAAGTGCATGAACTCAGGAAATCGATCTCGTATTTTTCGCATCTCGCTTGCCTCATCGGCGTTCAGATACGGCCTCGACATTTGACGGTCCACAATCAGTTTCGCGCAGCTTTCAAGATCGAACGCAGGTAACAGGAGTGCCGTGAGCATGTCCTCCTCGATACACCGACGAACTGCCGGATAGGTCGGCGTGACATCCTCCGGATACAGCATGAAACCGGACGAAACCGCGCAAATCGCGGGCGCTGAAATACCGCGTTTGAGTTGCTCGTATAGGTGGACGTTGCGTGCTGCGTATTCGACATATCCGTGGTTCCGGATGAAGTCGGCGATGTTCCCGTGCGACGCCAGGAAGCATTGATCCACATCGAGAAACCGCCAGTTCAAGCGATCTGCAATGATTGCCCCAACGGTTGTTTTGCCGGCGCCTCCCGGCCCGATGAGATGAGCAAGCAACGACACGTTCAACCTCCGACATCGCATGGTTCAAGTTTCCGGAAGATTCGCGACGAATCTACTTTCCACGCCCGCCTCACTCCCCCTCGGCCTGCGCTCCCTTCCCCACCGCCACGCGCTGCGCGCGATAAATCCCCGCGTGCCCCGAAAACAGATACGCGACGACGCACGCGACGATCGCATACACGCCGATATCCGCGCCGAACAGTTCGATCGCCATGATCGTCGACGCGATCGGCGTGTTGGCCGCGCCCGCGAACACCGCGACGAAACCGAGCCCCGCGAGCACGGGCACCGGCAGCGCCAGCACCTGGCCGAGCGCGTTGCCGAGCGTCGCGCCGATGTAGAACAGCGGCGTCACCTCGCCGCCCTTGAACCCCGACGCCAGCGTGACGACGGTGAACGCGAACTTGCCCGCGAAATCGTAGAGCGGCAGCGGGCCGTGAAACGCGGCCTCGATCGTCGGAATGCCGAGGCCGAGATACTGCGGCACGTTCAGCACGGTGGCCGCCGCCGCGACCAGCAGACCGCCGAGCACCGGCTGCAGCGGCGCATAGCAGATTACGCGCCGGAACCACGCGGTCAGCGCATGCGTCGCAAACGCGAACAGCCGGCCGACGACGCCGAACGCGATGCCCGCGACGACCGTCACGGCCAGCCCCGTCGCCGACACGGCCGGCACGAACGGAATCGCATAGGCCGTGTGATGCACGCCCCACGCGCGGCACACGACGTCCGCGACGATCGCCGACGCGACGCAGGTCAGCAGCGCGTCGTACCGCACGCGCCCGATCGCGAGCACCTCGAGCCCGAACACGGCGCCCGCGAGCGGCGTGCCGAACACCGACGCGAAACCGGCCGCGATGCCGCCCATCAGCAGCACGCGGCGATGCTCGCGATCGAGGCGGAACACCTGCGTGACGCGATCGGCGAGCGCGCCGCCCATCTGCACGGCGGTACCCTCGCGGCCGGCCGAGCCGCCGAACAGGTGCGTGACGACGGTCGCGACGAGCACGAGCGGCGCCATCCGCTTCGGCACGAGCGCCTTCGGGTCGTGGATCTCGTCGATCAGCAGGTTGTTGCCGCGCGCGACCGACTGGCCGAAACGATGATAGATCCACCCGGTCGCGAAACCGGCGGCCGGCAGCCCCACAGCAGCCACGGATGCGTCATGCGCGTGCCGGTCGCCCAGTCGAGCGCGATCAGGAACAGCGCGGAAGCCGTGCCGGCCAGCGCGCCGAGCAGGGCCGAAAGCGCGAGCCAGCGGCACACGTAGCGCACGGTCGCGAGCAGGTCGGCAGAAGTCGTGAAAAACATGATTTCCAGATTCGACAGAACATCAAAACCTGGGCGGCAGAATACCGCATGGACGGCCTGCGACCTCCTGACAACCCAGGAACACGCAGGCATCATCAGCCGGGCAAACCGGCGGTTGAGGGCCGCGCCGCGCGCAACGCGCCGCAACGACCGCAGGGAGGCATGCCATCTCCGCAGGCCGCAATTGTACGCGACGCCGCGCATCGCACGCAATGCAGCGCCGGCGCACCGGGCCGGAACGGCGTCGCGCTCCCCGGCGTGCCGTCAGTCGCGCGGCGCGCGCGCGATGCGCGAGATCAGTTGCGGCGCGATCCGCTCGAGCGGCAGGATCGCCGATGCCGCGCCGATCGCCGCGGCCGCTTTCGGCATCCCGTAGACGGCGCTGGTCGCCTCGTCCTGCGCGATCGTGTAGCAGCCTTTCGCGCGCATCGCCTTCAGGCCGAGCGCGCCATCGCGCCCCATGCCCGTCAGCAGCACGCCGAGCGCCTCGCCCTGCCAGCCGTCGGCGACGCTGTTGAAGAACACGTCGATCGACGGCCGGTACGGCGTCTCCACCGGATGCCGCGTATAGCCGAGCACCCCGCGCGGCGACAGGTACAGGTGATCGTTGGTCGCCGCGAGCAGCACCTCGCCGGCCTGCGGCACGCTGCCCTGCCGCGCGACGCGCACGGGAAGCCGCGTGTAGCCGTCGAGCCATTCGGCCATCCCGAGCGCGAACGCCTGGTCGACGTGCTGGACGATCACGATCGCAGCCGGGAAATCGGCCGGCAGCGCGCGCAGCAGCGCGGTGAGCGCGGTCGGCCCGCCCGCCGACGCGCCGATCGCGACGAGCGTCGGCTGGCCGCGCGCGGGCGTCGGCCCCGGCGGCACGAGCGCCGCGGTACGGCTTTCGAGCAGCCGGCCGATCTGGTCGATCTTCCCGAGCAGCGCCTGCGGCGATGCGTCGGTCGACAGCCCCAGCGCAAGCGTCGGCGTGTCGACCGCGTCGAGCGCGCCCGCGCCCATCGCCTCGTAGACCGACGACGTGTTCGCGCTGACGCTGACCGTCACGATCAGGATCGCGCACGGTGCGCGCGCCATGATCTGCCGCGTCGCCGCCACGCCGTCGACCTTCGGCATCACGAGATCCATCAGCACGAGATCGGGCGGATGGGCGATGCAGAAATCCACGGCCTCGTCGCCGTCGGTCGCGACCCACAGCACGCGGTGGTCCGGCCGCAGCGCAAGCACGCGGCGCAGCGCCTCCACGGCCAGCGGCAGGTCGTTGACGATGCCGATGTTCATCCGCGCGCACCCCCGATCAGGTCGTGCACGGCATCGAGCAGCGCCTCGTCGTGGAAGCTGCTCTTCGCGAGGTAGTAGTCGGCGCCGGCATCGAGCCCGCGGCGGCGATCCTCGTCGCGATCCTTGTACGACACGATCATCACCGGCACGCGCTTGAGCATCGGATCGCCCTTGATCAGCGTGACGAGCTCGATGCCGTCCATCCGCGGCATGTCGACATCAGTGACAACGAGATCGAATGCATCGCTGCGCACCGCGTTCCAGCCGTCCATCCCGTCGACCGCGACGGTCACGTCGTAGCCGCGCTTTTCCAGCAGCTTGCGTTCGAGCTCGCGCACCGTCAGCGAATCGTCGACGACGAGCACGCGGCGGCGCCGGTCGACGAGCGCGAACTGCGGGTCGCGCTTGAGCCGCGCGAGCTGCCCGCCGCGCACGAGCTTGTCGACCGAGCGGATCAGGTCCTCGACGTCGACGATCAGCACGGGGTCGCCGTTCTCGAGCAGCGCGCCGGCCGCGATGTTCTGGATCTTGTGCAGGCGGCTGTCGAGCGGCTGCACGACGAGCATCCGTTCGCCGAGGAAGCGGTCGACGGCGACGCCGTACAGCTCGGGCTCGCCGCCGACGACCACGACCGCCGTGCTCCCGCGCGCCCCGTTGGGTTCGCCCGCATCGAGCAACTGGTGCGCGGCGACGAGGCCCGCGCGCCGGCCGTCGAACGGAAAATGCGGCTGCCCTTCGAGTACGTCGATATCGTCGTGCGCGAGCTCGAGCGTGCGGCGCACGTGTGCGAGCGGGAACGCATACGGTTCGCCACCGACTTCGACGAGCAGGCTGCGGATCACCGACAGCGTGAGCGGCAACTGCAGCACGAAGCGCATGCCCGCGCCCGGCTCGTTGAAGATCCGCACCGCGCCGCGCACGCCGCGCACCATCTCCTGCACCGCGTCGAGGCCGACGCCGCGACCCGATACGTCGGTCACCGCATCGCGCATCGAGAAGCCCGGCAGCAGCAGGAATTCGAGCAGTTCGGGATCGGACAGCCGCGCGGCCGTCTCGTCGTCGGTCAGGCGCTGGCGCACGACGGCCGCGCGCAGCGCGTCCATGTCGACGCCCGGCCCGTCGTCGATCACGCTGACGAGCAGCGAGCCGGCGCTGTGGCGCGCCTCCAGCGTCACGCTCGCCTCGGCCGGCTTGCCGCGCGCGAGCCGCGCGTCGGGCGACTCGACGCCGTGGTCGATCGCGTTGCGCAGCAGGTGGCCGAGCGGCGCGTCGAGCAGGTCGAGGATGTCGCGGTCGACCTGGGTGCCCTCGCCGACGATCGAGAAGCGCACCTGCTTGCCGAGCGAGCGCGCGAGATCGCGGACGATGCGCGGATACGCGCGCGTCGCATCGCCGAACGGCCGCATCCGGCATTGCAGCGCCTCGTCGTAGAGCTGCTCGGCGATATGCGTGCTGCGCCGCTCGAAGCGATCGAATTCGTCCATGCGCTCGGCGAGCGAACGCTGCAGGTCATTGAGCATGTGCCGCACTTCGTTCATCGACGCGAGCATGCCCGCGTCGAGATCGTCGGCGAACTGTTCGTACATCAAATCGAGCGAACGGGCGGCGTCGCGCTGCGCACGCTTCACGCGCAGCATCGATTCGGCGAACGGCTTGAGCCAGCGCGATTCGACCAGCGATTCGCCGGACAGGCTCAGCAGCCGGTTCAGCGTATCGGCGCGCACGCGGCGCATCGCGCCGGCGCCGGCCACGCGGCCGGCCTGGACCGGATCGGGCACCGTGCCCGACACCGCGAGCGGCGGCACCGTGGCGCCGGCCCCGACGGACTCGTTCGCGGCGCCGTCGTGCTCGCGATACGGCACGGCCGACGGCGGCACGACGGCCGCCTGTATCGTCTGCGCGGCATCGGCGCCCGTCAGCGCCGCCGCGAACACGTCGATCTCGGTCGGCGACACGGGCGCCCCTTGCGGATCGCCGACGCGCACCAGCAGGTCGACGCCGGCGAGCAGCACGTCGACGTGCGTGGCCGTCAGCGCGATCGTGCCGGCCTGCGCGGCGACGAAGCATTCTTCCATCCGCCCCGCGATGTCGACGCCGAGCGGCACGCCGACGATGCGCGCGGCGCCCTTCAGCGAATGCGCGGCGCGCATGCACGCCTCGAGCGCGACGGCATCGGGTTCGCCCGATTCGAGCGCGAGCAGCCGCTCGGACAGCGCCTGGGTCTGCGTGCGCGTCTCCTCGCGATACAGCTCGAGCAGCGACAGGTGGCTCAGATCGTCGTCGCCGCTCATCGCATGCTCCGTGTCACGGCATCGAACAGGCGATCGTCGTCGAGCAGGCCCACCGACTTGCCGCGCCACGACAGCACGCCGCGCGACAGGCCGGCGCTCGCACGCCCGACCGTCGCCGGCACGGGCACCCAGTCGGATGCGCCGAAGCGCAGCACGCCTTCGACTTCGTCGACCGGAAACACGACCGGTTCGCCCTGGTGCGCAGCCACCAGCAGCCGCGTGAAACGGCCGTCGCCACCGCCGTTGCCGCCCTTGCCTGCGTCGAGGCCGAGCAGCGCGCCGATCGAGATCGCGATGCGCAGCGTGCCGCGGATGTTGACCACGCCGCGCACGGCCGAATTGCGGCGATGCGGCAGCGAATGGATCGGGCGCGTGCCGGCGATCTCGCGCAGCACGCCGATCGGCAGCGCGAGCCATTCGTCGGCCACGCGAAACGCCAGCGCCGCGTGGCGCGTATCGCCGTCGTCGTCGCGCACGCTCGTCGCGCGGAACGCGCTCATCCGGCGTGTCGCGTCGGCCATCTCGGCGTCGCCGAGCGGACGCTCGAGCAGCTTCGCCGCGTGATACGCGTAGACCGGGCAGTTCAGGCAGCGCTGGCAGTCGGCCAGCCGCTCGCACGAGCGGTCGCCGTGCGTGCCGATCCGGTTCCAGCAATCGTCGACGTCGATCGTCGTGTCGTCAGTGGCAGCGGCGTCGCGGTTCATGGGTTCCTCTGGTCATCGCGGTGTCGGTCCCGATCCCGTATTCGTGTCAGCCGGCCGAGCGCCGTGCGCGCTCGAGCAGCCATTGCGCGCCCGCGCGATCGCCGCCGACGTCGAGCAGCGTCGCGAGATGGGTCAGCGCCTCGTGGTGCGTGGGCCGCAGGTACAGCGCCTTCCGGTAGAAGTCGCCGGCTTCCGCCGCGCGCCCGCGCGCATCCGCGATCAGCCCGTTCAAGTAGAACGCGTCGGCATGCGGCCCGACGCGCGCCGAGAACTGCGCGAGCACGCGTTCGGCCTCGTCGAACGCGCCGGCGTTCGCGAGCGCCTGTGCCTCCTCGAGCGTCGGCGCGACGTCTTCGGCGACCGGCGCGGCCGCTTCGACCGTCGCCACCGACCGGTCGGCCCGTGCATCGAGCGCGGCCGTGCGCACCGCGGGCGACGGCGCCGCGAACGGCTGCGGCCTGCCGCCGAGCCAGACCGGCGGCGCGACGGCCAGCACCGGGCGCGTCGCCACGAGCGGCGCAACGGTAAAGCGCTCCGTGCGCCGGTCCGCCGCCGCGGACAACGGCGCCGCGGCCCGGGCCGCGCTCGCCTCGGCCGCCGCACCGGCAGACTCGCGATGAAATGCGAACGCGAGCGGCACGCGCGCCGAGCGCATCCCGTGCCGCATCGCGACGCCCGTTTCGGCCGGCCCGACGAACAGCATGCCGTCGTCGGCGAGGCACGCGTCGAGCGAGCGGATCACGCGATCCTGCGCGTCGCGGTCGAAGTAGATCAGCACGTTGCGGCAGAACACGAAATCGTAGCGAAAGCCCGTATCGGCGATCGGTTCGACGAGGTTCGCGTGCCGGAACTGCACGCACGCGCGCACGCGCTCGTCGAGCAGCCAGCCGTCGGCGGCCGGCGTGAAGTAGCGCGCGCGAAATTCCGTCGCGGTGCCGCGAAACGCATTGCGCCCGTAACAGCCGAGCCGCGCCTGTTCGATCGCGCGCGCGCTGAGGTCGATCGCGTCGATCGTGAAGCTGGCCGGTCCGAGCCCCGCGTCGAGCAGCGCCATCGCCGCCGAATACGGCTCCTCGCCCGTCGAGCACGGCGCGCTCAGTACGCGAATCACGCGGCCGGGCGTCGCGGCGAGCCGTTCGGCCGCCAGCCGCGCGAGCGTCGCGAAGGCCTCGCGGTCGCGGAAGAACCACGTCTCGGGCACGACGAACAGCTCGATCAGCGCACGCCGCTCGTCGGCCGACGCGTTGAGCTGCTGCCAGTACGCATCGAGCGCGTCCTGCGTCACGGGCGGCCGCGCCGCCGACGGCAGGCGCTCGCCGTCCGCCTGCAACGCATGCACACGCTCCGTCAGCGCACGGATCAGAAAATCGTTGCCGAGCGAATCGGGGTCGATGCCGGTCTCGCGCAGCAGCCAGCCGCGAAATCGCGATTCGGACTCTTTCATGCGGACTCCTTCCCGTGGCCCGGCAGGCCATCGAACAGATACAGGCGCGCAACGTCGTCGATCAGGTCGGCTACCGACACCTGCTGCACGACACCGGCGGGCGTGTTCGCGACGAGCCCGAGCCAGCGCGTGCGCGCGGTCGAGATGCCGCTCGCGCGGAATGCCGCGCGATCGATCCGCATCGTCTGCGTCGCGCGCTCGACGATCAGGCCGATCACGCGCTCGCCGTCCGCGTGGCCCGCGCGATAGCGCACCATCACGAGCCGCGTCGAGCGCAGCGCATGCGCACGCCGCCCGAGCGCGAGCATCGGCACGTCGATCACCGGCACCGGCTGGCCGCCGCGCATCAGCAGCCCGGCGATCCATTCGGGTGCGCCGGGCACGGCATTCGTGATCGCGAGCGGCAGCACCTCGTCGATGCCGGCCGCGTCGAGCGCATAGCGCCCGCCGTCGAGCTCGAACATCAGGAACAGCGCGTGTGCGCCGTTCTGCGGATCGGCGCGCGTCACGCGTCGACCTTGAAGCGCGACACGCTGGTGCGCAACTGGTTCGCGACGAGCGTCAGGTCGTCGATCGCCTGCGACGACTGGCGCAGCGACTCGGCGGTCTGCTGCGCGGCTTCCGACAGCTGCGACAGCGCCTGGGTGATCTGCTCGGCGCCGTTCGCCTGCGTCTGCATCCCTTCGTTGACCATCTGGAAGCGCGGCGCGAGCGTCTGCACCTCGGCGATGATCTGCGACAGCTGCCCGCCGACCTGCTGCACGTCGAGCATCCCGCGGCGCACTTCCTCGGAGAACTTGTCCATCCCCATCACGCCCGCCGACACGGCCGACTGGATTTCCTTCACCGTCTGCTCGATGTCGTAGGTCGCGACGGCCGTCTGGTCGGCGAGGCGGCGGATCTCCGTCGCGACGACCGCGAAGCCGCGGCCGTATTCGCCGGCCTTCTCGGCCTCGATCGCCGCGTTCAGCGACAGCAGGTTGGTCTGGTCGGCCACCTTGGTGATCGTCGCGACCACCTGGTTGATGTTCAGCGCCTTCTCGTTGAGGATCGCGAGCTTCGCGTTCACCGAACCGGCCGCGTCCATCACGCTGCGCATCGTCTCGCCCATCCGCGTGAGCCCGCTCTGGCTCACGCCCGCGAGCGTCGCCGACTGCTCGGCCACGCCGGCCACCTCGTTCATCGTGCGCAGCAGGTCGCGCGACGTCGCGAAGATCTCGCGCGAGGTCGCGCCGATCTCGGTCGTCGTCGCCGCGGTTTCGTTCGCGGTCGCCTGCTGCTCGCGCGACGTCGCCGCGATCTCGGCGACCGACGTCGTCACCTGCAGCGACGACTGCTGCGCGCGAGAGACGAGTTCGGTCAGCTCGTCGGCCATCCGGTTGAAGCCCGTCTCGAGCGTGCCGAATTCGTCGCGGCGGCGCAGGTCGAGGCGGCGCGTCAGGTTGCCGGTGCGCATCACGTCGTGCACCTCGACGAGCCGCGCCATCGGCACGGTGACCGAACGGTACAGCACGTAGCCGAGCCCGAGCGCGGACAGCAGCATGATCGCCAGCGCGGTCGCGAGCACGACCTCGGTATCCTGCACGGATTCGCGGATCAGCTTCGCGGACTGGTCGGCGAACTTGCGGTTTTCCTGCACCAGGACGTTCGCGTTGCGCACGACCTCGCCCCACACGGGCTGCACCTTCGCATAGGCCGCAACGGCCTCGTCGCGCGACATGCGGTGTTTCTGCACGGCTTCGTTCAGCAGCGGCAGGTAGCGGTCGTAGGAGCCGCGAAACGTCGCGAAGCGCTGACGGTCGTCGTCGCGGAACGTCGTGTTCTGGTATTCGACCGACAGCGACTCGACTTCCTTCAGCGCTTCGGAAATTTTCGCGAGATCGCGCTGCACGCCTTCGGGATCGGTGTCGACGAACGTTGCCTGCTGCAGCAGCGTGAACGATTCGTTCACCGAGCCGCGCAGCGACGACGCGAGGTAGACGCCGGGCAGCGAGTCGCGCTCGATGCTGACGGCTTCGCTGTTGATCGCGCGCAGGCGCTCGTACGACACGCCGGCTGTCACCAGCATCAGCACGAACAGCACGCCGAAGCTGAGCAGGATGCGATTGCCGAGCGTCAGCCGGGCAGCGCCGATCGTCGGATGCAGGCTTTCATTGGTCGCACGGGGCGTCACGGTGGCCATGTTCGTTATGGGCTTTCTAAAATCAGCGTTGAAAAAATCCACGCCCGCCAGCGCGCCGGACGGCGCGCCACGAGCGCCTCGTGGTCGGAGGCGGACGACGCGGCGCCGGCGGGCCGCGCCGCGAAATCACCGCTCCGCTTGCGCCGGCAGTCGAAGCGCGACCATGAAGCCGCGCGCCGTATTGCGCATCAAAATCTGGCCGCGATGCCGCGCCGCCGTCGCGCGGACGAACGCGAGCCCGAGGCCGAAGCCGCTGCGCGCCGCGCCATGCGTGGATTCGAGCTGCACGAACGACTCGGTCGCGGCCGTGCGCTGCTCCGGTGCGATGCCGGCGCCGGTATCCTCGACGCCGATCAGCCAGGCGCCGTCCTCGCCGCTCAGCGTGCAGTGCACGTCCGTGCCGGCCGGGCCGTACTTCAACCCGTTGTCGATCAGGTTCGCGACCGCGCGCGTGAGCATCATGCGGTCGCCCATCGTCACGCACTCGGTATCGGGCACGTGCGCGACGACCCGGCTGCCGCACCCGGCCGCCTTCTCCCAAAGCTGGTCGACGGCATCGAGCACGATCTCGTTGAGACTCACGACCTCGTGCGCGCGGCGCTCGGATTGTGCGCGGGTCAGGTGGATGAAACCGTCGGCGAGCGCAAGCGCACGCCGCGCATGGCCGGCGATGCGCTCCATGATCGCCGGCATGTCGCCGTATTCGGTCCGGTAGACGTCGAGCAGCGCGAGGATCGACGTCTGCGGCGAACGCATGTCGTGCGACAGGAAATCGAGCGCCTCGTCGCGCTGCCGCGACATCAGATACGAATTCGAGTGATAGCGGATCCGCGCGGTCAGCTCCATTGCGTCGGGGAGCTTCACCAGATAGTCGTTCGCGCCGGCGATGAACGCCTCGCGCTTGACGATCGGCTCCTCCTTCGCGGACAGCACGATGATCGGCACCCGTGCGGTGCCGGCGTTTGCGCGCCATGCGCGAACGAGATCGAGGCCGTCGATGTCCGGCATCACGAGATCCTGCAGGATGACCGTCGGCTTCACGTCGCGCGCGACCGTCATCGCCCGGTGCGCGTCGGTGCACACGTGCAGGTCGATGTCGTGTTCGCTGCGCAGCGCGCGGCGGATCACTTCGCCGACGAACGGTTGATCGTCGACGAGAAGGACCGAAAGCCCCGATTCAAGACAATCCGGGGCATTATCACCGCTCGATTCTTTCATAAATACAGTTTCAAACGCCGAATCTCCAATCGATTCTTTCATAGGAGTTGTTTATCCGACTTGGACACTATCTTATATTGGCGGCTGATAAACCCCGCCTGATTCTGCCGATTTGGCCTGTCGGCACTGCCTTGCGGGGCGTCGGGCGCCGATTTTCCCCGTCGACGACCGCATTACCTCCGCATTCTTTCTCTCAATAAACATAACCGGCTGATTCTAAATGAAATTAGAACACAGCATCTATCTCCTTCCGGTTTAGTTTTGCCAAATATGCGGAAAGAGCCGCAATCAGATAAATCGGATCATTTCCGGATTCGAAAGACGATAACGTTTGCGCGGCCGGCACGGCGAGGTTTGCATGCGCTGCAAGGCTCGGTCGCGACACGTATTGGGGCCCGATGCAAATGCATCGAATCGGCCGGAGGAAGGGAGAAAAAATGCGGCGCGCGGGCGAGGATCGCCCCGTACGCGCAGCGGGCCGGCGGAAGCCGGCCCGCGTGATGGCGGTGCGGCCCGCCTACCCGCGCGCGTGCTGCGCGGACACTTCCTGCAGGTCGAGATCGCGTTCGAGCATGTGCAGCATCTCGTCGTGGATGCGGCCCGAACGATGCAGACGCAACAGTTCCGCGCGCCCGGCCTTGATCGCGGCCAGCACCACGTCGTAGTGCGCAATGCGCACTTCCGCCGGATACGCGGGTTCGTTCTTCGTCCGCTCGGTCAGTTCCGCGCGATACGTGTATTGCTCGAGCAGGCGCGGATGGATCACCACGCCGTTCTCGTCGTGCACGAGCGGCTGGATCGCCGCGAGTTGCGCGGCCTCGACGTACGCCCACGTCTGCGGCTCGGTCAGGTGATGCGCGGCGCGCTCTTCGCGTTGCGGCAGGCGCAGCAGCCGGATCAGCGGCCCGATCGTCGTACCCTGCAGCAGCACCGTGACGAGGATCACCGCAAACGACGCGACCAGGATCACGTCGCGGCCGGGCATCGCCTCCGGCAGCGACAGCGCGATCGCCAGCGTGACGACGCCGCGCATCCCGGCCCAGCTCATGATCGTCGCGGCCTTCCAGTCGGGCGCGTCGCCGCGCCGCGCGATGCCGCGCACCGGCCACTTCAGCGCCTCGACCGCGTAGATCCACACGAAGCGCGACACGATCACCGCCGCCAGCACCGCGAGCACCGGCGGCACCATCGTGGCGAGCACCTGCTCGAAGCCGCCGAGCCGGTGCATCGCGCCGCGCAGCGACAGCCCGATCAGCACGAACACCATCGCTTCGAGCAGGAACACGATGACCTGCCAGAACGCGGTGCCGCGCGTGCGCACGGCCGCCGAGAACACCTCGTGCTGGTGCCAGCCGATGATCATGCCGGCCGTGACGGTCGCGATCACGCCCGACACCTCGACCATTTCGCCCGCGATATACGCGATCCAGCCGGCGATCACCGCGACGGTGATCACGAGATAGTCGTCGTCGAGCAGCTTCAGGAACCACACGACGAGCCTGCCGACCACGAAGCCGACCACCACGCCGCCGAGCCCGAGCTCCGCGAAACGCACGACCGCGTGCTCGAGGCTGAACGCGCCGGTCAGCGCGGCCGCGACCGCGAAGCGGAACAGCACGAGGCCGGCCGCGTCGTTCAGCAGGCTCTCGCCTTCGAGCAGCACCATCAGCCGGCGCGGCAGCGCGACACGTTCGAGCACGGCCTTCGCGGCGACCGCATCGGGCGGCGACACGATCGCGCCGAGCGCGAAGCACGCGGCCCACGGCAGCGCCGGCACGACCCAGTGCACGGCGAAGCCGACCGCGAACGTCGTGAATACGACCGCGCCGATCGCGAGCAGCAGGATGCCGCCGACGTTGCGCTTGAACTCCTCCCACACGGAGAAGTACGCGCCGTCCATCAGCAGCGGCGGCAGGAACACCAACAGCACCAGTTCGGGATCGAGGTCGATCGGCGGCAGGCCGGGAACGAACGCGATGCCGATGCCGCCGATCAGCAGCGCGGCCGCGGGCGGCAGCCGCAACCGCTTGGCGATGCATTCGAGCGCGACGATCGCCAGGAATGACAACAGAACCAGCTTGAATGCCGAGACGGGAGACATGAATCGACCTCGTGAAGAATGAATTCGCGCTTTCCGGCGTCGTACCCCGGTCGGCAGTTTGGCGCGATTACATCACGATGCGATGCCCGCAGTCGAGCGCGTTCGGGAGGCCCGCCACGCGGCACGGGCTCGATGCCGGCCCGGTGCGCGCGCCGCGATGGAAAACGGCACGCGGGCCGGCACGATCGCCCGCCCGCGTGCCGTCGCGGCACCGCGCTGCCCGCCCCGCGTTACCGGCGCCGCACGACCATCAGCCGCGGCTCGGTCATGTCCTCGATCGCGTAGCGGATCCCTTCGCGGCCGAGACCCGAATCCTTCACGCCGCCGTACGGCATGTTGTCGACGCGGAACGACGGCACGTCGTTGATCACGACCCCGCCGACCTCCAGCTCGTCCCACGCGCGCTGCGCATGCGTGAGCGAATCGGTGAACACGCCGGCCTGCAGCCCGAAATCGCTGTCGTTCACGCGCGCGAGCGCGTCGTCGAACCGGTCGAACTTCTCGAGGATCGCGACGGGGCCGAACGCCTCCTTCCGGTACAGGTCCTGCTCGCGCCCGACGTTTTCCAGCAGCGTCGCCTCGAACATCGCGCCGTCGACCTTGCCGCCCGCGACGATCTTCGCGCCCGCCGCGACGGCCGCATCCATCCAGCCCGACAGCCGGCGCGATTCGGATTCGGAAATCATCGGGCCGACGAACGTCGACGGATCCTTCGGATCGCCCATCTTCAGCGAACGCGTCTTCGCGATCAGCTTCTCGCGCAGCGCATCGTAAAGATCGGCATGCACGAGGATCCGCTGCACGCCGATGCAGCTCTGGCCCGACTGGTAGTACGCGCCGAACGCGAGACGCTCGACCACGTAGTCGAGCCGGTCGCGCTGGTCCGCATCGACGATCGCGGCCGCGTTGCCGCCGAGCTCCAGCACGACCTTCTTCTTGCCGGCCTTCTCCTTCAGCGCCCAGCCGACGGCCGGCGAGCCCGTGAACGACAGCAGCTTGAAGCGCTCGTCGGTCGTGAACAGATCGGCGCCGTCGCGATGCGCGGGCAGCACCGAGAACGCGCCCTTCGGCAGGTCGGTTTCCGCGAGCACCTCGCCGATGATCAGCGCGCCGATCGGCGTGCGGCTCGCGGGCTTCAGCACGAACGGGCAGCCGGCCGCTAGCGCGGGCGCGACCTTGTGCGCGGCGAGGTTCAGCGGGAAGTTGAACGGCGAGATGAACGAGCACGGGCCGACCGGCACGCGCTTCGTGTAGCCCGTATAGCCCTGCGCACGCGCGGAGATCTCGAGGTTGATGATCTCGCCGTCGATACGCACCGATTCCTCGGATGCGACGCGGAACGTATCGATCAGCCGCGTCACTTCGCCCTTCGAATCGTTGATCGGCTTGCCGGCCTCGATGCACAGCGCCTCGGCCAGCTCGTCGAAACGCTCGCGAAAGCGTGCGACGCAATGGTCGAGCACGGCCTGCCGCTTGAAGGCCGGCAGCTCGCGCATCGGCTTCGCGGCGTCGACCGCCGCGCCGATCGCCGCATCGATCGCCTTCGCGTCGGCCAGCGCGACGCGCGTTGCGACCTTGCCGCTGAACTTGTCCGTCACTTCCAGATCGGTGTTCGCGTAGACGGCCTCGTTGGCGAGGTAGTACGGATAGGTATCCTTCAACATGGAACGACTCCTTCCTGTGAACGGGGAATTCAGAGTTGCGCCGACAGCCGCTTGATCTCGCGGTTCAGCACGCGCTCGTTGTCCGAATAGTCGATCGGCACGTCGATCACGTGCACGCCCGGCGCCGAGAAGCACTCGCGCAGCAGCGGTTCGAGATCGTCGGCCGATTCGACGCGATGCCCGTGCGCGCCGTAGCTTTGCGCATACGACACGAAATCGGGGTTCTGCAGCGTCATCGCGAAATCGGGGAAGTTCATGTTCTCCTGCTTCCAGCGGATCATCCCGAATGCGTCGTCGCGCAGGATCATCACGACGATGTCGAGCTTCAGCCGCACGGCCGTTTCGAGCTCCTGCGAATTCATCATGAAGCCGCCGTCGCCGCACACGGCGATCACCTTGCGCTGCGGATGCACGATCTTCGTCGCGATCGCCGACGGCAGGCCCGCGCCCATCGATGCGAGCGCGTTGTCGAGCAGGAGCGAGTTCGGCTCGTGTGCGCGCCAGTAGCGCGCGAACCAGATCTTGTACATGCCGTTGTCGAGGCAGACGATCCCGTCGGCCGGCAGCGCGTCGTACAGGTCGTTGACGATGCGCACCGGGTACATCGGGAAGCGCGGGTCGCGCTGGCCCTTCTGCAGGTGCGCGTCGAAATGCTCCTTGATCATCGCGAAGCGCACGAAATCCCAGTGCGGCTGCGGGACGATCGCTTCCGTCATCTGCCACACCGCGTTCGCGATGTCGCCAACCACCTCGATCTGCGGAAAATAGACGGGATCGACCTGCGCACCGAGGAAGTTCACGTGGATCACGGTCTTGTCGTCCGCGTGCATGAAGAACGGCGGCTTCTCGATCACGTCGTGGCCGACGTTGATGATGCAGTCCGCATGCTCGATCGCGCGGTGCACGAAGTCGCCGTCGGACAGCGTAGCGTTGCCGAGCCACAGCGGGTGCGTCTCGTCGATCACGCCCTTGCCCATCTGCGTCGTGAAGAACGGGATACCCGTCTTGTCGACGAATTCGCCGAGGATCTTGCGGGTCGTCTTGCGATTGCCGCCCGCGCCGATCATCAGCAGTGGATGGCGCGCGGCCTGGATCGCGTCGACCGCGTGCGCGACCGCCTTCTCCTCGGCCACCGGCCGCCGGCTGTAGCTGCGCGGGATCGGCTTGCCGTCGCCTTCCTCGTGCGCGATGTCTTCCGGCAGCTCGAGGTGCGCGGCGCCCGGGCGCTCTTCCTCGGCGCGGCGGAACGCCTCGCGCACGGCCGACGGGATGTTGCCGATCGACACGATCTGCCGCGTGAACTTCGTGAGCGGCTGCATCATGCCGACCACGTCGACGATCTGGAAGTGACCCTGCTTGCTTGACTTGATCGGCTTCTGCCCGGTGATCATCAGCATCGGCATCCCGCCGAGCTGCGCATACGCGGCGGCCGTCACGAGGTTCGTCGCGCCGGGCCCGAGCGTCGCGAGACACACGCCGGTGCGGCCCGTCAGGCGGCCGTAGGTGGCGGCCATGAAGCCGGCCGCCTGCTCGTGCCGGGTCAGCACGAGCTTGATCTTCGATCGCCGCAGCGATTCGAGCAGATCGAGGTTCTCTTCGCCGGGAATGCCGAACACGTACTCGACGCCTTCGGCTTCCAGCGCCTTCACGAACAGATCCGATGCTTTCATGGGGGACTCTCGGTTATGCCGCCTGCCCGGCCTACGGACACGCGGCGTACATGACGCGCGCCGGCCTACGGCACGCGGACGCTTTACCTACTGGACACAGACCACGGCACTTCCCGCCGCGCAACACGCAACGCGCGGCGGTGCCTCCGGATACCGGAGGACGAACAGACCCGCCCGTATGCGGCAGGCGCGCACGGGCGGCAAAGACGTTTTTGATTGTAGACGGATTCGAAAGATTTCGACTTCGGCCGAACGGCCATTTGGCGCCCAAACGAAGCAGGCGGCCCTAATGTGGCGACTACGGAATAGCCCGATACATCTGTGAACCATGGTTGACATACTGCAATCAATGCCCTACAGTGCGCCTACGTATAGCATCCGGACCACCGACGTCTTCGACGCATGGTTTGCCGGCCTGCAGGATCGCGTCGCGAAGCGCCGCATCCAGGCGCGCATCGACCGCCTGTCGATGGGCAATCCGGGCGACTGGAAATCCGCCGGCTCGCCGGTCGTCGAGATGCGTATCGACCATGGCCCCGGTTATCGCGTCTACTACGTCCGGCGCGGAACGATCTGGGTCATCCTGCTCTGCGGCGGCGATAAATCGACGCAACCAGCCGACATACGCGCCGCGCACGCGATGCTTGCGCATCTCGACATGGAGTGATCGATGGACAAGATCAGCACCCGGCCATGGGATTCGGCCGACCATCTGCAAACCGAAGACGACATGGCCGATTACTTCGAGGCCTGCCTGCAAGAGGCCGGCGACGATCCGGCCTTCATCGCGCACGCGCTCGGCGTGATCGCACGCGCTCGCGGCATGTCGCAGGTCGCGCGCGATGCGGGCCTGTCGCGCGAAGGGCTGTACAAGGCGCTGTCGCACGACGGCAACCCGAGCTTCGGCACGATCCTGAAGGTCATCAAGGCGCTCGGCCTGCAACTGCACGGCTCGAAAGCGCGCGCGTGATGCACGGGCGCGCGGCATCGCGCCCTTTCCGCGATGTCCGTGGCCGCATCAATGCAGCCACCCGGCCGCCCAGCGCGGCACCAGCGACACCAGATACAACCCGAGCCCGATCAGCCGTCGACGCAATGGGTCGTCCGAATGGCATAGCGGCCCCGTAAAGACAATGTGCGCCCCTATACTCGTCGGGACGACAGAGACCAGCCCGCATGCATTGGCGATGCCTGTCATCACGCGTTGACCTCACCCATTCCCGATCATTCAGGTTTCCTATTGGTCGTTTCTCGCGACGGCGCTTCGACGTACGCATCGTCGAAACCATTTCACCCTTATTGACGTATTACGCAAAACGTAATACGATGCCCGTAATGATCAGATCGTTCCGATGCAAGGATACCCAGTTGTTGTTTGCTGGAGCATCGCCCAGGCATTTCCGCACGATCGAAACCGTTGCCACCCGGAAACTGCAAATGGTCGCCGCTGCGAAAGAACTGCGCGATTTACGGGCGCCTCCTGGCAACCGGCTCGAAGCGTTGCAAGGCGATCGGGAAGGCCAGCACAGCATCCGCATCAACGAGCAATAGCGGATCTGTTTCGAATGGAGCGACGATGGCCCCACCCAGGTCGAGATCGTCGACTATCACTGACTGGAGCCTCGCATGCTCAAGAATGGAATGCGCCCGATTCATCCGGGTGAAATCCTGCGGGAAGAGTTTCTCGTGCCGCTGGAAATGAGCGTCAACGCGCTGGCGCTCGCGTTGAACGTGCCGGCGACACGCTTGCACGAAATCGTCAAGGAACGGCGTGGAATCACGGCCGATACGGCTTACCGGCTCGCGCGCTACTTCGATACGTCGCCGGAATTCTGGCTGAACCTGCAAGCCGCTTACGATCTCAAGACGCTGCCAACGCGCAGCGAGATCGACCGCAAGGTCGAACCGCGCGAACGCACGCACGCGTAAGCACACCGGCCGTCGTTCGCGGGCGTGGCCGCATCAATGCAGCCACCCGGCCGCCCAGCGCGGCACCAGCGACACCAGATACAACCCGAGCCCGATCAGCCCGCCGACCAGCGTGCCGTTGATGCGGATGTACTGCAGATCCTTGCCGATGTTCAACTCGATCTGCCGCGACATCTCGCGCGCATCCCAGTTGCGCACCGTGTCGCGAATGTGACGCATCAGGAAATCGGCGAAATCCGGCGCCATCTCGTGCACGGCCTTCTCGATATGCTCGTTCAGCGACGCGCGCAGTGCCGGGCTCTCGGCGAGCCGCGCGCCGAGCCAGCCGCCGAGCGTCGCGGCCTGCCGGTGCAGCGTCGAATCGGGGCGTGCGAGATCGGCCTTCAGCCATGCGCGCAACTGGTCCCACAAGTCGCGCGCATACTCGTTGAACGCATCGCCGTCGCGGATGTAGCGCCTGATCTCCTCGCCCTTTTCGATGAACGCGGGATCGTGCTTCAGCCGCTCGGTCAGCCGCGCGACCGTCCGGTCGAAGCGCTGCCGCAACTCGTGCTCGGGATCGGCCGCCACGCCTTCCAGCACGCGGCTCACCGCACTGGCGAGCATCCGCGCGCCGTTCTCGCCGAACCACTGCGTCGGCATGATCTTCTCGACCTTCGGGTACTGCGTCTTCAGCCATTCGACGATGAAGCCCGCGATCACCTCGCGGTTCTCCTCCTTGTCGAGCACGTCGACCACCTGTTCGATCGCATCGTCGAGCAGCGCCTGGTGGCGGCCGTCCTTCGTCAGCGTGTCGAGGATCGCGCCAACCGATTGCGACAGGTCGACCCGGTCGATCACCGCGCGAAACGCGTCGTGGACGAACGACTGGATCCGCGCGTCGTCGGTCATGTCGAGTGCGAAGCTCATCAGCTTCGTCACATAACCGCCGAGCGCGTCGGTGTTCGCCGGCTCGCCGAGCCACGCGCCGAGTTTCTGCGCGGGATCGTGCTGGCGGATCTGCGCGGCAAGCGCGTCGGGGCCGAGGAACTTCTCGCGCACGAACACCGCGAGGTTGTCGGCGATCTTGTCCTTGTTCTTCGGGATGATCTCGGTATGGCGCGACACGAACGGGATCGGCACGCGGCGGAACAGCGCGACGACCGCGAACCAGTCGGCGAGCGCGCCGACCATCGCGGCCTCGGCCACGGCCTTGAAGCCGTCGACCCACGGGCCGCGCGGCAGCAGGATCGTCGTGACGAACACCGCGACCGCGGCCAGCAGCAGCCATAGCGCGCGGCGCTTGCTTCGTTTCAGTTCGAGGGCTTTGTCTGGCGGCATGGAGGACGGGCGGATCGGCGATGCCGCTAATATCCCCGATTTCGCGTCAACCGACAAACGCGCGAGCCGAGCCGGCCCGCGCGCCCGGCCGTTACAGGAACGTCTTCAGGTTCACCGCCGGATCGGCGAGTTTCACCGGATCGGGCACCGCCCCGCCGCGATCAGCCGGCGCGATGCGCCGATGTCGCGCCCCAGGTTCGCCGCGGCCACCGCGACGATCTTGCCGTCGTCGCCCAGCCCGAACACCGTGAACGGCCCGCTCGCCGGATCGCCGCGCACGACGGTCGTGCGTTCGCTGCCGAACAGCCCGAGCATCTGCAGGTTGCAGTCGTACTGATCGGACCACAGCCACGGCAACTCGGCATAGGCTTCGTCCGCGCCGAGCAGGTTCGCGGCCGCGACGGCCGGCTGGTTTTCGGCGACCTGCCACGATTCGATCCGCACGTGACGCCCGAGCAGCGGATTGAAGTGCATCGTCACCTCGCCCGCTGCGAAGATCGCGGGATCGGTCGTACGACAGCCCGCATCGACGCGTATCCCGTTGTCGACGTCGAGCCCGGCCGCCTGTGCAAGCTCGACATTGGGCACGACACCGATGCCGACCACGACGATATCGGCCTGCACGTCGCCGCGATCGGTCTCGACGATCGCACCGCCGGACGGCGCACGACGAATCGCACGCGGCAGCGTCGCCACCTGAAACACCACGCCGCGCGCGTCGTGCAACTGACGCGCATACGCGCCGACGACTTCCGGCAACGCACGTTGCAGCAATCGGGGAGCAGGATCGATCACCGTCACGTCGCAACCGAGCTGGCGCGCCGCTGCCGCGACCTCGAGGCCGATGAACCCGCCGCCGAGCACCGCGACGCGGCGGCCCGGCGCAAGCTTCGCGCGCAACGCACGCGCATCGTCGACGGTGCGGACGTAATGCGGCTCGACACCTTCGTCGATCGCGCCGCCGAACGTGCGCACCCGCGAACCCGTCGCGAGCACGAGCCGCGCGTACGGCAGCGTCGTACCATCATCGAGCCGCACGCGCTGTGCGTCGCGCTCGATCGCCTCGACACGTGTGCCGAGCCGCAGCTCGATGCGCTGCGTGTCGTACCACGCCGCGTCGCGCACGAACGCGCGCTGCTCGCCGCCGTCGCTCATCAGCGCATCCTTCGACAGCGCGGGCCGGTCGTACGGCAGCTCGCGCTCCGCGCCGATCATCACGATGCGCGCGGCGGCATCGCGTTCGCGCAGCGCTTCGGCCGTGCGCCGGGCCGCGTGGCCCGCGCCGACGATCACGAACGGATCAGCCGACATTGACTTCCACCTGCCCGTCGACGATCCGGAGCGGATAGGTCCGCACCGGCTCGGTGATCGGCGCGCATTTCGGCGCACCGGTGCGGATGTCGATCAGCCCCTGGTGCAGCGGGCATTCGACGCAACCGTCCTCCACATAACCTTCGGACAGCCGCGCATGGCCGTGCGTGCACAGGTCGTGCATCGCGAACAGTTCGTCGCCGATCCGGAACACGGCGATCGGCTTCTGGCCGGCGACACGCGCTGCCGGCTCGTCTTCGGAGAATTCGTCGAAAGCGCCGAGTGGATGCCACTCGGCGAGCGTTGCTTCGGTCATGTCGGTTCCTTGCTTCGTCAGATCGGGGTTGCGAGCAGCGTCTGCACGCGCGACGTGTCGTAGATCACGCGCTTGGTCTTGTAGCGCAGCCCGTCGGGCGTGCGCACGACCGTGTCGTAGTACTTGCCGGCCTGGTATACGTTCGACTCGCCGTTGCTGCGCGTCTGCACGACCACGTAGTTGCTCTCGGTGTCGATCTCGCCGTCGCGTTCCGCGACGATCGTCAGGCCCGACGTCATGTGCCGGTACGTGTGCTCCTCGAAGATGTTCGCGTGCCGCAGCGACACCACGCGGTCGCGCAGCATCCGCTGGTTCGTGCAGTGGACGATCCCGACCGGCAGCCCGAGATCCGCGTTCTCCTTCGGCACGATTTCGTATGTGCAGTCCTCGGTGAACATTTCCGGCCAGTGTTCGAGCCGGTCGTTGTCGAGGTGCCCGATGTAGCGGTTCTGGAGCATGTAAATCTCGAACCACGTCTTCATGTCTTCCGTCATTTCTCGCTCCCGCTTCAATAGCCCATCAGCTTCTGGTAGCCGACCCAGAACTTGCGGATCAGGCTTTCGGTGATCACCGTGTCCTGCTGGTCCGGATTGCCGCGCGACATCTCGATCACCGACGTCGCATCGCCGTCGCGCACGGTGCCGCGCTGCACGAGCTCGGTCGCCTCCGTATCCTCCATCGAGATATAGCCGGCCGGCCCGACGAGGTTCGCCTGCTTGATGCGCAGCGCGCGCAACTCGGGCGTGTCGTCCGCATAGCCGAAGAAATGGAAGATCAGCTCGAAGTTGTCGGGGCCCTTCGGCAGGATCTGTCGCGCGACCAGCGTGTTGTGGATCTGCTGGATCACGAGCTGCGGGAAGATCGGCTGGATATGGTTCGTGCAGTCCTCGTCGTATTCCGATACGAGATCGAGGATCGATTCGTCTTCGAGGTGGAAGCCCTCGTCGAACGAACGGATGTTCTGCTGCTTGTACGCGGCCGACGTGTCGTCGTTCGTCTTCGTCACCGTGATGATGCTGTGCAGCCCGTGGTTCGCGTCCGGAATCGAACGCGCCTTCATCCCGACGCGGAAGATGTTGAAGGTCGTATGGAACAGGTGCAGCATGCTCGCGTGATACGGGTCCTTCACGTTCTCCATGTACAGCTTCCAGTTCGACTTCGAATACTGGCGCGTGCAGCCGAGATACTCGATCGGCTTGTGGAAGATCCGGTCGATCCACGGGCGCATCTGTTCGCCGAGATAGTCGGGCAGCGGCATCACGTCGTCGCTGAAGGTCGCGAACACCAGCCCGCGATAGCTGTCGACGCGCAGCTTGCGCAGCCCGTGCTGCTTCGGATCGAAATCCGCCGGCATCCCGGTCATTCCCTTCTGGCCGCGCCGGAACGGCACGCCGAGCAGGTTGCCCGTGTTGTCGAAGCTCCACTGGTGATACACGCACGTGTGCGAGGTCGCGTTGCCGCGCGACTTGCGGCACACCTGCGCGCCGCGGTGCGCGCAGCGGTTCACCCATGCGGCAAGCGTGCCGTCCTCGGCACGCGTGACGACCACCGGCGTGTCGCCGACGAACGTGCTCTTGAAGTCGCCGGCGTTCGGGATTTCCGCCTCCAGTGCGACGAAGTTCCACGTCGGCCCGCGGAAGATGCGTTCCTGCTCGCGGTCGTAGACGGCACGCGAGCTGAACACCTTGTACGGCACGCGCGAGCCGTCGTCGTGCGGAAAGCTCACGTCGGATGCGTCGTCGCGCGCGGCGAACACGACGGGCGATTCTGTCTGCTCCATGTCGGACTCCTGGTCGTTCCGTTTCATTAACAAGATGGGGTCCATTTTTGGAAGGCTAATATTCGCCGTCTATCCGGAAAGTGCGATTGCGGCGATGCAATATCCACTTTCGGCGGATTTCTGAGCTAGCATGACGGCACATACGATGCGGCACTTGATCGAGACCCATTCGTCGGATCGAAGTGCGCCGTCCACAATCAGGCTGATGCCCATGTCCCCAACGTCGTTCGAGCCGCTCGCGCTGCGCGCGCACCGGCTGTTCGAATCCCGCGATCTCGACGAGACGCGCGAGCGGATCTCGCGCGTGATGCAGCCGCACGCGCTGCTGCCGAACGGCCGCGTGCACGGCGCGTCGCACATGGATTTCGTCAAGCTCGGCGGGCTCGGGATCGGCACGATCGCGTTCGGCGACGCGATGCGCGTGCAGGTCGACGCGGTCGATGGCTATTACCTGCTGATGTTCTGCCTGTCCGGCCAGGCCGAGGTGCGTGCGATGGGGCGGCAGCTCGGCGTCGACGGCCAGACCGGCGTGCTGTGCGCACCCGGCGAGCGCTTCGACGCGGTGCTGTCCGCCGATTGCGAGCAGTTCGTGCTGCGCATCGACGCGGCGACCGTCGGCTCGCTGACCGGCGACCCGCGCGCAATGCTCGACCCCGTGCTGCACATCAGCGACGCCGCGCTCGCCGCGTGGCGCCAGCAACTGATGCTCGTCGCGCGTTCGCCCGAACTGCTCGAACGCGCGAACGCGAACCCGCGCGTCGCGTCGCAGCTCGAGCACCTGCTGATCGACCTGCTGATCGAAGGCCACCCGCCGTCCGTGCTGCACGCGTCGCACCGCGACCCGGCGCCGGGCTTCGTGCGGCGCGCGCAGGAATTCGTGAACGCGCACTACGCACAGGCGCTGCAGCTCGCCGATATCGTCCGCGCCGCCAACGTGCCGGAACGGACGCTGCGCGACGCGTTCCTGCAGTTCCGCGGGATGAGCCCGATGCAATACCTGCGCGCGACGCGGCTCGACCATGCGCGCGAGCTGCTGCGCGGTGCGGCGTCCGACCGGCGGATTGCCGATGTCGCGCTCGATTGCGGGTTTACCCACCTCGGGCGGTTCGCGATCGCGTACCGGGAGAAGTTCGGGGAATCGCCGTCGGAGACGCTCGACGGGAAACGGTGACGCCGGAACCGCATCGGCACGCGCTCGTATCGCTCCACGCGGCTCGTTGTATTTCCCTGGACGTCTTGCCGATCGCCATCGGCACAACTCGCGTCTTCCACCCGCGCCGGAATTGACGGCCGGTTGCATGTTCTGCGGTAGCCCCGACGCTCACCCCGGCAGTCCGCGCCCCGGCGCGGCGTCGTACGCGGCATCCGCAGACGGCCGGCGCACGTTGTCGAGCCGGGCCGACGCGCACGCCAGCGCGCGTTCGACCTGCTCGATCATCGTACGGGTAGCCTCGCTGCACGGACTCGCGCGCAACAAAAGCCCCAACCACTCCAACCGCCGGGCGAGCATCGGCACGATCAGCGTTCGAACGATCAGCCGCTGATCCCGGTCCGACGGATTAAAACGCGCACATGCGTCGACGAGCGCATCGAGGGTGAGTGCGGCACGGGTCGGACACGTCAAGACGTTCATGGGTGGATACTCCCCGTCGCAGCAGGGTGCGGACCGCTATCCCGATCAAAAGGCATTCCATTCCGCGGACCCGCCCGGCATCTGTGCGGTCAGCGCCCCGCCAGTGGCGCAACCACGGGCGGTTTCGCGGGCACGGGCGAACGCGCCGGCGCGGACACCATCGTGGCGGTCGCATCGACGGGGTTCGGGGCGAGCTTGAACGCCGACATCGCGTCCTGCAGATGGCCGGCCTGCTCTTCGAGCGAATGCGCCGCCGCGGCCGCCTGCTCGACGAGCGCCGCGTTCTGCTGCGTCACCGTATCCATCTGCTCGATCGCCAGATTGACCTGCTCGATCCCCTGGCTCTGCTCCCGCGACGCGGCCGCGATTTCGGCGACGATATCGGACACCTGCTTGATCGCCAGCTTCACCTGCCCCATCGTCGCGCCAACGCCCGTGGCCTGCTGCGCGCTGTCCCGGATCATCGACACCGACGCGCCGATCAGCTCCTTGATCTCCTTCGCGGCCGCCGCCGAGCGCTGCGCGAGGCTGCGTACCTCGCTCGCGACCACCGCGAAGCCGCGCCCCTGCTCGCCTGCGCGCGCCGCTTCCACCGCGGCGTTGAGCGCGAGGATGTTGGTCTGGAACGCAATGCCCTCGATCACGCCCGTGATGTCGGAAACCTGGCTGGAGCTGCTGCTGATCTGCTCGATCGTCGCGACCATCTTCTGCATGGCATCGTTGCCGGCATCGGCCATCCCGGTCGCGCGCGTCGCGAGCGTATTGGCCTGCTGTGCGTTGTCGGCGTTCTGCTTCACGGTCTCGGTCAGTTGCGTCATGCTCGACGCGGTTTCCTCGAGCGACGCGGCCTGCTCTTCCGTGCGGGCCGACAGATCGGAATTGCCGCTCGCGATCTGGCGCGACGCGACCGCAACCGCTTCCGCGCTGCGCTTGATGCCGCGCACCGTCGTACCGAGCTGTCGATCCATCGTCGCCAGCGCACCGAGCAACCGGCCGAATTCGTCGTGCGAATCGATGTCGATCCGGTTGTCCAGCGTGCCGCCGGCGATTTCGTCGGCCACGCGTACGGCCTTTCCGAGCGGAGTCGAGATGTGCCGCAGCAGGTGCGCGGACACCCACACCGCGATCAGCACGCCGATGCCGATCAGGCCGATCGCAATCCATAAAATGATCCTGAATGTCGACGCGCTATCGTCGACGAACGATTTCGCCTGGTCGATGTTCAGTGCAATGTCGTCGTCGAGCGCCTGCTTGAGCGCGCCTGCGGCCGGCGACAGCCTGTCGATCGCCGCAGCGGCTGCGTCGTAGTCCCCGCCGCTCATAGCTGTGACCGCTTCGCCCACACCCGCTCCGAAGCGCGGCAGCACGCCACGGATCCGGTCCGCGATCTGACGCTCCTTGTCGCTCGTGATCGATTCGCCGTAGTAGCGGTTCCAGATCGTGTCGAGACGGCCTTGCTCGGCACGAATCTCGTCGATCCCTCTGCGGGTCCGCTCGGGATCGCGCGCGGCCTGCACCCGGCGCATCTGAAGCTGCATCCCGAATGTGGCGGCGCGGATTTCCGATAATTCGCTGATCGGCAGCGTATTGCCTGCATAAGCGCTATGGACGTTCGAATTCAGCCTCGACAGGCCGAATATGCCGAACACGCCGATTGCCGCCATTAACGCGACGCACGTAGCGAGCGCGAAAAAAATCCTGAACTTGATGCTTCTTTCAAATCGGCCCACGTTGCTCTCCTTGTAATGCTCCAGGTCGGTGCGGAACGGGAAACCCGTTCTCCAACCCTTGTTTACGGAAGGCAACACGGCCGATTTATCGGTCGATGATGGGATAGTAAAAACCATGCGCGGCAATAATCGAAATGCGCGCCGATAATCTTTTTCTCGTTAATCTGACCTCGAAGCATTCCGCGAGCACGCTTTTAAATTGATTCATGCAGGAAACAAACGCGGCCCGGCGTGCTGAATATCCTGAATAACGTGACATCGCGCCCCCTTCACCAAATTCGAATGGGGCATCGGGATAGACCGTTAGTTGCGGCAACTTGTGCCCGGACGGCAGCCCTTATGCCGCCGGCACGATCATCTCCCGCGCGATCGCGCAGAACGCGGCCGTCGCCGCGCTTTCGCCGTGCAGCCGGCGGCTCATGATGATCGGCGACGTCGCGGCCGGTTCCGGCAGCCGCCGGTAGACGACGCCCCTCACGCGCACGCCCTCCACGCTCTCCGGCACCAGCGACACGCCGACCTGCGCGGCGACGAGCCCGAGCGCCGTCTGCAATTCGCGCACCTCATGGACGGCCGCCGGCACCAGCCCGCCGTCGCGCAATGCGGATAACTGCTGATCGGCGAAGCTCGGCCGCGGCGTGCTCGGATAGACGATCAGCGTCTCGTTCGCGATATCCGCGAGCACGAGCGGCCGGTCGGGATCGGCAAGCGGATGCCCGGCCGGCAGCGCCGCGATCAGCTTTTCCTCGATCAGCGCCTCGCGCACGACCTGGTCGTCGTCGAAACGCAGGCGGCCGAACCCGACGTCGATCCGCCCGCCCTTCAGCGCACCGAGCTGCTCCAGCGTGAACATTTCGATCAGCGACAGCTCGACGTCCGGCTGCGCCTCGCGAAACGCGCGAATCACGTCCGGCAGCGCGCCGTACAGCGTCGACGGCACGAAGCCGATCACGATCCGCTCCGACAGCTGCGCGAGCCGCCGCGTCAGCGGCCCGAGCTCGTCGGCCTGGTCGACGAGGCGCTTCGCCTGCGTATAGAACACGCGCCCGGCGTCCGTCAGCTTCAGCGGCCGCGCGCCGCGCTCGAACAGCGGCAGCCCGATCTCGTCCTCGATCGCCTGGAGCTGCCGGCTCAGCGGCGGCTGCGTCATGTGCAGCCGCTCGGCAGCCCGCGTGATGTTCATTTCCTCGGCGACGGCGATGAAGTAGCGGAGCTGACGCAATTCCATTTCATGCCTCAAAGGTATGGAAGTAGTCGGAAAGAGTGTTGGACGACGCGGGGCGGGAATTCCTACCATGTGCACCAACAGGAGGAATCGCATGATAGCAACTGCCGCCACCATCGAACGCATCGAGACGCTGCTCGTCGACGTGCCGACGATCAGGCCCCACAAATTGTCGGTCGCCACGATGAATTGCCAGACCCTCGTATTGGTCCGAGTTCGATGCACGGACGGTATCGAAGGCGTCGGCGAGGCGACGACCATCGGCGGCCTCGCGTACGGCGAGGAGAGCCCCGAAAGCATCAAGGTCAACATCGACACCTACTTCGCGCCGCTGCTGCAAGGCATGGACGCGACGCGCCCGGGCGCCGCGATGGCGCGGGCGCGCAAGCTGTTCCAGGGCAACCGCTTCGCGAAGTGCGCGATCGAGACCGCGCTGTTCGACGCACAGGCGCAACGTCTCGGCGTGCCGCTGTCCGAGCTGTTCGGCGGCCGCAGGACCGATGCGGTGGACGTCGCCTGGACACTTGCGAGCGGCGACACGCAGCGCGACATCGCGGAAGCCGAAGCGATGCTCGAAGCGCGCCGCCACCGCGCGTTCAAGCTGAAGATCGGCTTGAACGCGGTCGCCGACGACGTCGCGCACGTGGTCGCGATCAAGCGCGTGCTCGGCGAGCGCGGCGACGTGCGGGTCGACGTGAACCAGGCGTGGAGCGAAACCGACGCGATCTGGGCCGGCGCACGGCTCGCGGAAGCCGGCGTGAGCCTGGTCGAGCAGCCGATCGCCGCGACCAACCGCGCGGGGCTGAAACGCCTCACGCAGCTCGCGCAGGTTCCGATCATGGCCGACGAGGCGCTGCACGGCCCCGTCGATGCATTCGCGCTCGCGCAGGATCGCGCGGCCGACGTGTTCGCGGTGAAGATCGCGCAATCGGGCGGCCTGCAGGGCGCGGCGAGCGTCGCGTCGATCGCGGCGGCGGCCGGCATCGAACTGTACGGCGGCACGATGCTCGAAGGCGCGGCCGGCACGATGGCGTCCGCGCAACTGTTCAGCACGTTCGACTCGCTGAAATGGGGCACCGAGCTGTTCGGCCCGCTGCTGCTCACCGAGGAAATCCTCGTCGAGCCGCTGCGCTACCAGGATTTCAAGCTGCACCTGCCGGCTGCGCCCGGCCTCGGCATCACCTTCGACTGGGCCCGCATCGAACGGATGCGACGCGACGCCCGCTGATCCCCACACGACAACCGAAACCGGAGACACAGATGAACAAGCAAGCCATCGACGCCCTGCTGAAGACCTTCGACGACGCTGCCGAGAAGCCCGGCAACCCGCGCGTGCGCGCGATCGTCAACCGGATCGTGAAGGACATCTGCTACACGATCGAGGACTTCGACGTGCAGCCGAGCGAGTTCTGGACGGCGCTGAACTACCTGAACGAAGCCGGCCGCGAATTCGGGCTGATCGCCGCGGGCCTCGGCCTCGAGCGCTTCCTCGACGTGCGGATGGACGAGGCCGAGGAAAAGGCCGGCATCCAGGGCGGTACGCCGCGCACGATCGAAGGGCCGCTGTATGTCGCCGGTGCGCCGGAGTCGGTCGGCCATGCGCGCCTCGACGACGGCACCGATCCGGGCCAGACGCTCATCATGCGCGGCCAGGTGCTCGGCACCGATGGCGCGCCGATCGCGAATGCGCTGGTCGAGGTATGGCACGCGAACCATCTCGGCAACTATTCGTACTTCGATCAATCGCAGCCCGCGTTCAACCTGCGCCGCTCGATCCGCACCGATGCCGAAGGCCGCTACAGCTTCCGCAGCGTGCTGCCGGTCGGCTACAGCGTGCCGCCGGGCAGCAAGACCGAGCAGCTGCTCGACCAGCTCGGCCGCCACGGCCATCGTCCGGCGCATATTCACTTCTTCGTTTCGGCGGACGGTTATCGTAAGCTGACGACGCAGATCAACATCGAAGGCGATCCGCACATCTGGGACGACTTCGCATTCGCGACGCGCGAAGGGCTGATCCCGAAGATCAAGCAGGCCGAAGGCGCGCAAGGCAAGCCGTACGGTGTCGACGGGCAGTTCGCGCTGATCGACTTCGATTTCTCGCTGCTCAAGGAAAAGCAGGACGTGCCGGCGAGCGAAGTCGAGCGGGCCCGCGCGCAAGCCTGAGCGGCCTTCCCGTTCGACGAATCGATAACGCAAGGAGTACAGGATGCTGTTTCATGTGGAAATGACGGTCCGTCTGCCGGCGGACATGGATCCGGTCAAGGCGGCGACGCTGAAGGCGGAAGAAAAGGCGATGTGCCAGCGGCTGATGAACGAAGGGATCTGGCGGCATCTGTGGCGGATCGCCGGGCGCTATGCGAACGTCAGCATTTTCGACGTCGAGAGCGTGCAGCAGCTGCATGATCTGCTCAGTCAATTGCCGCTGTTTCCGTATATGGAACTCGAGGTGCGGGCGCTGTGCCGGCATCCGTCTTCGGTGCGGGAAGACGATCGGTAAATCAAGGTGAATCGCGGCCGTTATCCACGACCGTGAGACGGGCGACACTGGCAGCCGGCGATTTCTCGCAGGGCACCCGTGTCGTTTTGCATTCGGCGGTTGCGGGTACCGCATCGCATCGGGATGCGCGGCTCCTGTCACGCGACCAGATGCGCCGCAAACCCCGCCTTTCCCGGCGCGACATCCTCCTTCAGCGTCAACGCCGGAATCTCGTAATCGCCCGCGTTCTGCCGCCGGAACGGAATCGGCTGCGTGGTCCACAGATCGTCGAGACGCCTGCCGAGCGCCGCGCGCGTTTCCTCGAAGCGCGCGTCGTTCATCTTTCCCGTCCGGTAGATCACGAACGGCGGCAGCACGTCGAAACCCGGGTAATACAGAATCCCGTGCTGGATCGGGAACAGCACGTCATCGATCGGCCCGTTGATGCCGCGCGGGCTGTAGTGCGATTCCCACCCGCCTGCCGTGACGATCACCATCGCCCGCTTGCCGGCAAGCGAACCTTCGCCGTAGCGGTTTCCCCAGCGCGTGTCCGAATGCTCGCCGACGCCGTAGGCAAAGCCGAACGCATATACGCGCTCGACCCAGCCCTTCATGATCGCCGGCATCGAGAACCACCACAGCGGAAACTGCAGGATCACCGCATCGGCCCACTTCAGCTTGTCTTGCTCGCGCGCAATGTCTTCACTTTGCGTGCCGGTCGCGAACGCGTGCTTCGAATCGAGCGACGGATCGAAACGCGCATCGGGCGCGCGATCGGTCACGTCGTTCGCGTCGAACGCCGCCTTCCAGTTCATCGCATACAGATCGGTCACCTGCACGCTGTGGCCGGCCGCTTCGAGATGCCCGACGGCAAGGTCGCGCAGCGCGCCGTTCAGCGAACGCGGTTCCGGATGGGCATAAACAATCAGCACATTCAAGTTCGTCACTCCGTTGATTGAATGACTGCAGGATGCCGCCTCCAAAGGTATATTTGAAATGAATTCCTGATATTCCAGGTATAGCCATGAATAATCTCAGGCGACTCGACCTGAACCTGCTCGTCACGCTGGACGTGCTGCTCGCCGAGCACAACGTCACGCGCGCGGCCGAGAAGCTGAACATGTCGCAGCCGTCGGTCAGCGTGCAGTTGCAGAAACTGCGCGACCTGTTCGGCGATCCGCTGCTGCTGCCGGGGCCGCGCGGGATGCGACCGACCGCGCGTGCGGAAGCGCTGCGCGAGCCGTTGCGGGACGCGCTCGAAGCCGTCGAACGCGCGGTGATTCCCGCCACGCCGTTCGATCCCGCGACCGCGACGAACACGTGGCGTGTGGCCGCGACCGACTACGGCGAATCGACGATCGTGCTGCCCGCGCTGAACACGCTGCGGGCCGCCGCGCCCGGTACGCGGCTGGCGGTCGTCGAGCTCGTGCCGCCGCGGATCGAGCAGGATGCCGAGCGGAACGGCATCGATCTGTCCTTCCATACGACCGAGGGTTCGCCGGCCGGCATGCGGCGCCTGCCGCTGTTCGTCGAGCGCTACGTGCTCATCGGCCGCGCCGGGCATCCGAAGCTGAAGCGGCGCCCGACGCTCGCGCAGTTCGGCACGCTCGAACACGTGATCGTGTCGCCCGACGGCGGCGGCTTCTTCGGCGTGACGGACGAAGCGCTCGCGAAAGTTGGCGCCACGCGGCGCGTCGTGCTGTCCGTGCCGCATTTCCTGTTCGTGATGTCGGCCGTCGCCAGCACCGATCTCGTCGCGATGCTGCCCGAGCGGCTGGTGCACGACGTGCCCGCGCTGCGTGTCGTGGAAGCGCCGGTCGAGGTGCCCGGCTATGAAATGTCGATGCTGTGGCACGAGCGCGTGCATCGCGATCCGGCGCATCGGTGGCTGCGGGAGACGATTGCAGCATCGGTATAAGCCAACGACGGCGGCCGGATTCGGCACGGCGGGGAACGGCGTGCCAGACGGCGCCCGATTGCCGGTTTCGGTCGCCTTCGCCAGGACCGCCCGGCCCTGCTGCAAGATTCTTCATTCGGGACTTGAAACCGCCTCGAACACTGTATATATTTACAGTGTTTTTGCACCATTTGACCCGAATTCCGTCACCCATCGACGGACGGATTTTTGTGAGGCGACCATGTTCCAGTCATCCGCATTCGATCCCGAGCAACCCGGTTTCAACCCGATCCACTTCGAGCGCGCCGCGCGGCAGGCGGTCGTCGATCTTCAACGCGTCGTCGGCGCCCCCGCGCAGCGGGCGCTCGGCCTGCGACGCCGCAGCCATCCGGCCGCGGTCCGCACGATGAGCTGGCAGGCGCTGTTGAATGTCGAGGAGCTGGCGTTCTCGAACGCCGGTTTCCTGAACCGCAACGATCCGACCGTCGTCGATGCATTCATCCGGCTGCGCGACAGCCGAATGGTCGCGGCGGACATCGAGGAAGCCGTCGACTGGAAGCGCGACGACGACGATCTACCTGCCGTCTATCTGATCGTCAAGGCGATGCTCGAGGCGGAAGAGACAGAGGCACAGCGCGTCGAGATGGAATGACCCCGGCGGCCGGCGCGGCCTTCCGGTCAGGCCGCGCCGGCGCAAGCGCCGCATCCTGGGACAGCGCATGCCATCGCGGTCACGCGCAGCCGCGCCATCGAGCAATCAGAGCCGCGCCGCGAGCCGCGCGCCCTGATCGATCGCGCGCTTCGCATCGAGTTCGGCGGCCAGTTCCGCACCGCCGATCAGGTGCACCGAGCGCCCGGCCGCCTGCAGCGGCGCGAGCAATGCGCGCTGCGGCTCCTGCCCCGTGCAGAGCACGATCGTGTCGGCTTCGATTACTTCGTGATCGGTGCGCTGCTCGCCGTACGACACGTGCAGCCCGCGCGCATCGATCAGCTCGTAGTTCACGCCGCCGATCATCTTCACCTGCTTCATCTTCAGCGTCGCGCGGTGAATCCAGCCGGTCGTCTTGCCGAGCCCCTTGCCGAGCGGCGCGGCCTTGCGCTGCAGCAGCGTCACTTCACGCGCGGGCGCCGCAACCTGCGCACGCGTCACGCCACCGCGCGTCGCGGCCGGGTCGGTCACGCCCCACTCGGCCTTCCATTCTTCCAGATCGAGCGCCGGTGACTCGCCGTCCTGCACCAGATACTCGGCGACATCGAAGCCGATCCCGCCCGCGCCGACCACCGCGACCCGCCGGCCGACCGGCTGCTTGCCGGCGAGCACGTCGATATAGCTGAGCACATTCGGGCCGTCCTGCCCGGGAATCTTCGGGTCGCGCGGCGCCACGCCGGTCGCGAGCACGATCTCGTCGTAACCGCCCGCGATCAGGTCGCTCGCGTCGACGCGGCGGTTCAGGTGCAGGTTCACGCCGGTCAGCTCGACCTGGCGGCCGAAGTAGCGCAGCGCTTCATGAAACTCTTCCTTGCCCGGAACCCGCTTCGCCATGTTGAACTGCCCGCCGATCTCGGCCGCGCCGTCGTACAGGTCGACCTGATGGCCGCGCTGCGCGAGCACGGTCGAGCACGCGAGCCCGGCCGGCCCCGCGCCGACCACCGCGATGCGCTTCGGCTGCGGCGCGGGCGTGTATTTCAGCTCCGTCTCGTGGCACGCACGCGGATTCAGCAGGCACGACGCGATCTGGTTCTTGAACGCGTGGTCGAGGCACGCCTGGTTGCAGCCGATGCAGGTGTTGATCTCGTCGGCGCGGCCCTGCGCGGCCTTGACGACGAACTCGGCATCCGCGAGCAGCGGGCGCGCCATCGACACCATGTCCGCGCAGCCATCCGCGAGAATCTGCTCGGCCACTTCCGGCCGGTTGATCCGGTTGGTCGTCACGAGCGGAATGCCGACCTCGCCCTTCATTTTCTTCGTCACCCACGCGAACGCGCCGCGCGGCACCGACGTCGCGATGGTCGGCACACGCGCCTCGTGCCAGCCGATCCCCGTGTTGATGATCGTCGCCCCCGCACGCTCGACGGCCTTCGCGAGCTGCACGGTTTCGCTCCAGTCGCTGCCGTCCGGAATCAGGTCGAGCATCGACAGCCGGTAGATCAGGATGAAATCGCGGCCGACCGCTTCGCGCGTGCGCTCGATGATCTCGATCGGCAAGCGGATGCGGTTCTCGTACGAACCGCCCCACTGGTCGGTGCGCTTGTTCGTATGCATCGAGATGAACTGGTTGATCAGGTAGCCCTCGGAGCCCATGATCTCGACGCCGTCGTAACCGGCTTCGCGCGCGAGCTTCGCGCAGCGGACGAACGCGCGAATCTGCCGCTCGACGCCGCCCGCGCTCAGTTCGTGCGGCGCGAACGGTGAAATCGGCGACTTGATCTTCGACGGCGCGACCGCGAACGGGTGATAGCCGTAGCGGCCGGTATGCAGGATCTGCAGCGCGATCTTGCCGTCCTCCGCATGCACGGCGCCGGTGATCTCGCGATGCCGCCGCGCAGCGGCCGACGTCATCAGCGTGCCGCCGAACGGCTTGGTCCAGCCGGCCACGTTCGGCGCGAAGCCGCCCGTCACGATCAGGCCCACGCCGCCGCGTGCGCGTTCGGCGAAATATTCGGCGAGCCGCGGCAGCGTCTTGCGGCTGTCCTCGAGGCCCGTGTGCATCGAGCCCATCAGCACGCGGTTCTTCAGCGTCGTGAAGCCGAGATCGAGCGGCGCGAGCAGGTGGGGAAAGGTGGTCGTCATGGTGATCCTGCCGGTAAGCGATGCCTGCATCGTAGGCGTGCGCCGCCTTGAACGTGAGGGGGCAAACAGCCATAATGCTTGTCATTTCCGGCCAAAATGACATGACCTCCCCACTCGCCAAGGACCGCCTCGGGCTGCGCCGGCCGACGATTCCGGTCGCCTATACGCGCCTGCTGCTGCAGGCGCTGGCCGCGCGCGGCGTCGACCTGGCCGCCGTGCGCGCCGGCACGGGCCTGCGCGACGCGGTGCTGGCCGAACCCGACGCGCGTGTCGCGCCGTCGCAATGGGGGCGGCTCGTGCTCAACGCGATCGAGATCGGCGGCGATCCGGGCATCGGGCTCGCGTTCGGGCTGTTGCTGAAGCCGACCGTGCACGGCTTTCTCGGTTACGCGACGCTGACCGCGCGGGACATCCGCGAAGCGCTGTCCGTCACGCAACGCTACTTCCGGATGCGCAACCGCCAATATCGGCTGACCTATGCAGAAGACGAACGCGGCGCGACGCTCGAACTGCACGGCGTTCAGGCCAGCCCCGTGTTGCAGCATCACGTGATGTTCGAATTCGTGCTGACCGGGCTCGCGCAGAACATCTCGCAATGGGCCGGACGCGCGTCGCCGCCGATCACGCTGCAATTCGCGTGGCCGGAGCCCGCGTATTTCGCGCGCTATCGCGACCAGTTGCCGCCGGTCGAATTCGGTTGCGCGGCAAACGCGCTGTGGATCGCGCGCGACGTACTCGACTGGCCGCTGCCGCTCGCCGACGAAGTCGCGCACCGGCAGGCGCTCGTGCAGGTCGAGCGCGAGTACGCGCAGGTGCGGCAGGAGGAAGGCGATCTGGTCGAGCGCGTGCGCGCGGAACTGGCGAAAGCAACCGGCGTTTATCCGGGGCCGGAAATGCTCGCCGACGCGCTGCTCGTGTCGACGCGCACGCTGCGGCGCCGCCTAGAGGAAGCCGGTTCGAGCTATCGGCTCTTGCTCGACGAAGCGCGGTTTCGTGACGCGAAGCAATTGCTGGCCGCATCGGATCTCGACCTGAAGACGATCGCCGAGCGGCTGCAATTCACCGATCCGGCGAATTTCACGCGCGCATTCCGGCGCTGGGCCGGGCAGACGCCAAGTGCGTATCGGGAAGCGGCCGGCGGCCCGTCACACGAGTAAATCGGCTGGCTGGCGCACGACGCGTCAGCCGCCGACGTAGATCCGCGCGCCGCCATCCCCGTCGCCCGCATCGATCCGCACCTCGCCGGTTGCGGCGACGATCGCGTCATACACGTCATCGGTCACGCACACCACCGGCACCGCGATCGCATACAGTTCGGCGGCGACGATCGCGCCGATCGAGATGATCAGGTCGCGCTCCTTCAGCACGATCGCGACGGGCCCCGTGCCGTTGCGCACGGCCTCCGCGAGCACGCTGCTGCTCGAGCTCGAACCCTTCGCGTGCGGCATCACCATCACCTTGCCGGCAAGACTCGCGCCGGCCTGCGGATGCCCGCGATCGACGATCCTGCCTGCGCCGGAATCGTAGCCGCCCCAGAAGCTGAGCGGCTTGTCGAGCACGAACGCGCTCGCGCATGCGCTGCCCGGCACGAGCGTGTCGCCCGTCAGTACTTTGCCCGTCGCGTCAGTCATCGAATCGCACCTTTCCTTCGTACGCCGAACGCACGCATTCGCGCATGCTGCCGTATGCGACCGTCACGCCGATGTTCGCGGGCGCATACGACGCCCATTTCCCCGAGTTGGTCATCACCAGCCCCGACAGTTGCTTCATCACCGGCGTGATGTACGTGCAGGTATCGACGACGATCTGAATGCCGCGCGCGGCGAACTTGTCCGCGAGGCCGGCTTCGCCCAGCTCCCACAAGATGAAGCGGCTCGTGTTCACGTAGAAATCGCAGGCCGGCTTGCCGTCGTACGCATCGAGCAACGCATCGAGCGTGCGGAATTCGGCCAGCGAGAAATGCGGCGTGCCGAGCGCCACCGCGACGAGCGCGTCGCCGGCCGCGCCGTGGTTCAGCGTGCGGCGAATCTCGTCGAGATCGGCCATCGCGACGTCGACCGTGCGCTGCGCCGCGCGCCCGTGCAATGCGGCGTCGAGCGTCGGCGCCTCGGGCGTCACGCCCACCGCATGGAACAGCGCGACGGCCCCGCTCGATGCGGCGGCCGCGCCAAGCGCCTTGAGTTCGTCTTCGGTGGTATCCGCCGGCAGCCCGACGATCGCCGGCACGATCGCGCCCGCGATTTTGCCAACAGCCAGGCCGAGTGCAGCGAAATAGATGTCGCGCGACGGCAGGCGGCTGAAGTCCGGCGCGTTGAACACGATCCGCGCGGCGCGGTTCGCTTCGACATGCAAACCCGCGTACGGCGCGCGCCCGGTAATCGCGGCGGCCAGATCGAGAAAATCGCCGTACCGGCTCGTACGCGCGCCGAGCACCGAGTTCGCGAACACGATCGCATTCGATTCGGCCCACGCGATCTGCTCGCCTTTGGCGGGACGGTTCTTCAACTGATACGGCGCGCACGTGAAGCTCGATTCGCAGCCGAGTTGCAGATGCGCATCCATCAGGCGCTGCGCATCGCGCTGGATCGTACGGTCGCCGTGGTACAGCTCGGGATGGATCAGGTCGAGCGACCCGACGTTCAACGTGGTCGGCACCGCGACCTTCGCGCCCGTGTCGACGAAATACTCGACGAAGTCGAGGCTCGTCTGGCCGTGATAAAGACAGCCGTCGATATGCGCTGACGTGATGTCGATCAGGTGCGGCGCGGACATCACTTCCGCCGTGCGCGCGACGATCCGCATCGCGCGGGCGACGCCGTCGCCGAAATCCCCGCGCAACATCGCGTCGTCGCGGTCGCTCAACTGCAGCATCGGTTGCTCCTCGTGACTCGTGCCGGCGGCGCCGGCGCGTGAAATCCGTCAGAGGACTCTACAACTGGAAATAAAAACTGTCCAGATCACCATCTATCCGGACAGCTTGAAAACCAATTTTCGGTAATGGAGGCCGTGCTTCCGCGCCTCAAGCTCTACCAACGCGGTCGATGGCTCGAAATCCGCTCCAGTTCGACGCAACGCGCCAGCCACCTGCCCCGCCTAGCGCTCCGCGGTCAGACTGAACAGTTCATCGCGCAGCGCCTTCGCGCGCCCCTCGCCGAACTGCGTCTCGAATTCGTCCTGCGCGGCCTGCCACGCGACCAACGCCCGCGCGAACGTGCGCTCGCCGAGCTTCGTGAGGCTCAGCGCATGCGCGCGCGCATCGTGCTCGGATGCGGCCGTCGCGACAAAGCCGTCGCGCTGCAGCGGCTTCAGCGCGCGCAGCAGCGTCGTGCGATCCATCACGAGCGATTCGGCGAGTTCGCTCATCAGCAGGCCGGGCCGACGCGTCAGGTTCGCCATGATCGAGAACTGCGCGGGCGTGACGCCGACCGGGGCCAGATGGCGTTCGTACAGTTGCGTGACGAAGCGCGCCGCCTGACGCAGCGCAAGGCAGTTGCACGCTAAGGCAATCGGGTTGTCGTTCATGCTCCGCAATTTATATGTGCATATGCATAAAGTCAATGTACACTCCGCCGTAACGGAGCCGGCGGCCGGCCAGGAGTGTCCGGCGCCCCGCCATCGCGTCAAGGAGACGGACATGGACTACATCGACAAGCTGCGGATTTTCCGGTCGGTGGTCGAGATGCGCAGCTTCACGCGCGCCGCCGACATGCACGGCCTCGCGCGGCCGGTCGTGTCGCGTGCTGTTGCCGATCTGGAGGCGCGCTTCGGCAGCCGGCTGCTGCACCGGACCACGCGCCAGGTGTCGCTGACCGAAACCGCCGAGCGCATCTACGAGCGCTGCGCGGCCGTGCTGGACGAACTCGACGCGCTCGAAGCGGACGCGCAGACGCAGACGCGCGAACCCGAGGGCCTGCTGCGTCTCGTCGCGCACACGACGGCCGCGCTGAACCGGCTCGTGCCGCTGATCGCCGGCTTCAAGAGCGCGCATCCGAAAGTGCGCCTCGACGTCACGCTGACCGAGCGCCCCGTCGATCTCGTCGGCGAAGGCTACGACATCGGCATCGTCGTGCCGTACATGCTGACGAGCGAGACGACCGTCGTGCGACTGGTCGAGCGCATTCCGGTCGTGATCGTCGCGACGCCCGCGTATCTGAGCGCACATTCGCGCCCCGAGACGCCGGCCGACCTGGCCGATCATCCGTTCGTGCCGATATCGCCGTCGCTGCGCCGGCCCGCGCTGTCGTTCCGCGTCGACGGCGACACGCTGACCGTGCCGTACCGCTTCGACATCTCGTCGAACAGCCCCGTCTTCAACCGCGAAATGGTGATGCACGACTTCGGCATCGGCGTCGTGCCGAGAACGCTCGTCGAAGCCGAACTCGCGTCGGGCGCGCTCGTGCAGTTGCTGGAGGGCGCCGACCTCGTCGACGCGTTCGTCGAGATCAAGCTCGCGTACGCGAACCGCGCGCTGCTGCCCGCGAAGGTGAAGGCGTTCATCGACTACACGGCCGCCTATTGCGACCGCGTAGGCGGGATTGTTCCTGCGGCAGCCTGACCCGGCGCGCGAACGCGCCGGCCTGACGCCGATTGGTACAGCCACGACACCAATCTGATCCTGCTCCGCCCATCGCTTCACCCCGCGCTGCACCCTAACATGTGCACATGCACAAGACCACGCTCACCGATGACGATTGCTTCGCGGTCCGGCAAGCCGCCCGCCGGCTCTCGCAGTTCTACGAGCGTTACCTGTCGCAGGCGGGCGTCACGCCGTCGCAATACAGCATCCTCGCGCTGCTGCGTGACCGTCCGGGCCTGACGATGGCGGCGCTGTCGGCCGTGCTGGTGATCGAACGCACCGCGCTGCTACGCGCGCTCAAGCCGCTCGTCGGCGCGGCGCTGGTGACGGGCCGGATCGAGCCGCCGTATCGCCGCCAGACGTTCGCGCTGACCGCGCACGGCGAAACGAAGGTCGCCGACGCGCACGTGCACTGGCTCGCCGCGCAGGAAGCGTTCGAGCAACGGTTCGGGCCGACCCAGGCGGCCCGCCTGAGAGACGAGCTGTTCCGGATCGCGCACAACCTGCCGGAGCGCTAACCCCTTCCCCGATCGACGCGACGTCGTCGGTCGTTTTGATAAGTGCATATACATAGGTGAATCGATGGAAACGACCCAAGAAGCCGCTGCTTCCCGCGAGGCAGCCACAATCGACCGGCCCGCGAAGCAGCGGCGCCGCGTGCCGTGGATGCGCATCGCGGTGATCGCCGTCGTCGTCGTGGTGGCCGCGGCCGCGCTCGACTGGCTGTTCGTGCTGCGCTTCCAGGAGAGCACCGACGACGCGTATGTCGGCGGCGACGTGACGGTGCTCGCGCCGAAGGTCAACGGCTTCGTCGACCGGATTCTCGTGACCGACAACCAGCGCGTGAAGGCCGGCGACGTGCTCGTGCAGCTCGATGCGCGCGACTACGATGCGAAGCTCGCGCAGGCCAGCGCCGAAGTCGACAGCGCGCGCTCCGCCGTGACCGAACTCGAAGCGAAGCAGCAACTGCAATTCGCGGTGATCGGCCAGCACGCGGCGGACAAGAACGCGTCGTCGGCCGAGCTGACGCGCGCCGCATCGGACCGCGTGCGCTATCGCGAGCTCGTCAAATCCGATGCCGTGTCGAACCAGATCGTCGAACGCGCGGACGCCGATTATTCGAAGGCCGGCGCGGCCGTCGAACGCAGCGACGCCGCGCTGCTCGCGTCGAAGCGGCAACTCGACGTGCTCGGCGCGCAGCTCGCCGATGCGCGGGCCCGCGTGAACACCGCGCTCGCCGCGCAGCGCGTTGCGGCGCTCAACGTCGAATACACGACGATCCGCTCGCCGGTCGACGGTTACGTCGGCAACCGCACCGGCCGCGTCGGGATGCTCGCGAACGTCGGCGTGCCGCTGCTGACGGTCGTGCCGGCGTCCGGGCTGTGGATCGACGCGAACTTCAAGGAAGACCAGCTTCGCAAGATGCGCGCGGGCGATCGTGTCGACGTGTCGCTCGATGCGTCGAGCACGCGCCTGCACGGCCGCGTCGACAGCGTCGCGCCCGCGACCGGCGCGACCTTCAGCGTGCTGCCGCCCGAGAACGCGACCGGCAACTTCACGAAGATCGTCCAGCGCGTGCCCGTGCGCGTGCATCTCGATCCGCAGCCGGGCCTCGATCACGTGCTGCGCCCCGGCCTGTCCGCGGTCGTGACCGTGCATACCGACCACGCGAACTGAGCGGGAGCCGACCATGACCACCGCGTTTTCCGGCGACCCCGCGTCGCAACCCACCAGGCAGCGCGTCTTCGCGTTCGCGCTGATGTGCGTCGGCTTCTTCATGGCGACGCTCGACATCCAGATCGTCGCGTCGTCGCTGCGCGACATCGGCGGCGGCTTGTCCGCGAGCCGACGAGCTGTCGTGGGTGCAGACCGCCTACCTGATCGCCGAGATCATCGTGATCCCGATGTCGGGCTGGCTGTCGAAGGTGATGTCGACGCGCTGGCTGTTCGTCGCATCGGCCGTCGGCTTCACGATCACCAGCATGCTGTGCGGGCTCGCGTGGGACATCAACTCGATGATCCTGTTTCGCGGGCTGCAGGGCGCGCTCGGCGCCGCGATGATCCCGACCGTGTTCACCACCGCGTTCGTGCTGTTCCCCGGCAAGCAGCGGCTGATCGCGTCGACCACCATCGGCGCGCTCGCGTCGCTCGCACCGGCGATCGGCCCCGTGATCGGCGGCTGGATCACCGACCAATGGTCGTGGCACTGGCTGTTCTACCTGAACCTCGTGCCGGGCATCGCGGTGGCCGCACTCGTGCCGCGCTACGTGCATATCGACGAACCCGACCTCAGCCTCATCAAGCGCGGCGACTATCTCGGCATCGCGCTGATGTCGGGCTTCCTCGGCTGCCTCGAATACGTGCTGGAAGAAGGCCCGCGCAAGAACTGGTTCGGCGACGATGCGATCGTCATCTGCGCATGGATCTCCGGCATCTGCGGCTTCCTGTTCATCGTGCATGCGCTGACCGCGGAAGATCCGATCGTCGACCTGCGCGCGCTCGCCGTGCGCAACTTCGGGATCGGCAGCCTGCTGTCGTTCGTGACCGGCATCGGGATCTTTGTGACCGTGTTCCTGACGCCGCTGTTTCTTGCGCAGGTGCGCGCGTTCAGCTCGCTGCAGATCGGCCTGGCGCTGCTGTCGGTCGGTGCGTTCCAGTTGCTCGCGCTTGGCGTGTATGCGTTCGCCGCGCGCTACTTCAGCATGCGCGCGCTGCTCGTGTTCGGGCTGATCTGCTTCGGCCTCGGCTGCTACCTGTACACGCCGATCACGCACGACTGGGGCTGGCGGGAACTGCTGCTGCCGCAGGCGCTGCGCGGCATCGGCCAACAGTTCAGCGTGCCGCCGATCGTGACGATGGCGCTCGGCTCGCTGCCGCAATCGCGGCTGAAATCGGCGAGCGGGTTGTTCAACCTGATGCGTAACCTCGGCGGGGCGATCGGCATCGCGGTAAGCGCGACGATGCTCAACGACCGGCTGAATTTTCACTACCTGCGGTTGAACGAGCATGTGAGCGCAGGCGAGCCGCAGATCGCGTCGCTGCTCGACCATCAGGCCGCGTACTGGACGGCTGTTGCGGGCAATACGCTGAATACCGCGCAGGCCGGGCTCTCGAACCTGCATCGGCTGATTTATCGCGAAGCGCTGACGCTCACCTACGCGGATGCGTACTACGCGCTGTCGCTGTGCTTCGTCGTCGCGCTGCTTGCCGTCGTGTTTTCCAAACCCATTACTTTGAACGCGCCGCCGCCGGACGCGCACTGAGATCTTCATCATGAAAAAGCTACTCGTCGCCGTTGCCGTCAGCGTGTTCGCCGCAGGGTGTGCGGTGCAGCCCGCGCAGCATCCCGCGCTGCACGAATCCGTTCAGACGCTCGCGCCCACTGCCTGGGATACCGACGTGCCGCGCGCGGACATCGACGCCGCCGCTTGGTGGGCGCAATTCCACGATCCCGTGCTCGACCGGCTGATCGCGACCGTGCTCGACGGCAACCTCGATCTGCAGGCCGCCGCCGAACGCGTGAAGCAGGCGCAGGCGTTGACCGTGCAGAAGCGCGCGGCGCTGCTGCCGGAACTCGACGCGACCGCGCATGCGGCCGACGCGCGGCAGAACACGCCGCCGCCGCTTGGGTATGTGCGGCAGGCCGGCGTTGGGCTCGCGCTGAGCTGGTCGCCCGATGTGTTCGGCGGCGAACGGCTCGATCTGCTCGCCGCGCAAGCCGAACTCGTCGGGCAGAAGCATGCGGAAGATGCGATGCGGCTCGCGCTTGCGGCCGATGCGGCATCCGCGTATGTCGACCTGCGCTGGGCGCAGCAGGAACTGAAGATCCTGCAGGACAACGCGAAGATCCGGCAGCACGCACTCGAACTCACGCGCAAGCGGCAGGCGTTCGGGCTGTCGACGGAACTCGACGTCACGCGCGCGCAAAACCAGCTCGATGCGCTCGAAGCGCGGATTCCGCCGACGCAGGCGCAGATTTCGCATCAGCTCAATCTGATTGCCGTGTATTCGGGGCGGACGCCGGAATCGGTCGATCGGCTCGTGTTGGCGCAGGCTGGGGAAATTCCGGCGCCGCCGGTTGGTGCGCCGGGGACGTTGCCTTCGCAGGCGTTGTTGCGGCGGCCTGATGTGTTGACTGCCTATGCGCAGGTGGAGCGGCGTGCGGCGCAAGTGGGCGTCGCGAAGGCCGAGCGGTATCCGAAGTTTTCGCTGAATTTGGCGGACGGGATTCTGGCGGCGTCGTATCTCGGGTTGCCTACGTTGACCGACAATTTGTTCAGTGCGGCGTTGAGTGCGACAAGCCCGATCTTCAATGCGGGGCGTATTACCGCCGATATCTCGCAGAGCGAAAGCCGGATGCGCGAGTCGGAACTCGGGTTAAGGCAGACGATGCTGCAAGCGTTGAGGGAGGTCGAGGATGCGCGTGCGAATCTCGTCAGTTCCGATGAGGCTACGCGGCGGCTCGATAGTGCGCTTTCTGCGTCGGACAAGGCGCTTGGGTTGGCGAATCAGCTCTATAAGGGGGGCGCGACGGATTTTCTCGACGTGCTGTCAGCGCAGGAGGTTTATCTAAGGGACTCGGATTCGCTCAATCAGGTCAAGCGCGAGCATGCGCTGGCGGCAGTCGCGCTTTATCGGTCGCTTGGGGGTGGGTGGAGCAGGAATGAGGCGGCGGGTGGGACGCAGACGGAAACCGAGGCTGTGGCGAAGAATTAGGGGGGATCACGACGCGGCGCCGGCTTCCATACTGCCGGCGCCCCGCTCCTCAGCCGCACGATGAGGATCGGTCCGAGCACATTCATCGCGAATCAGTTGGGACCGGTCAGCGGTACCGGCCAGGCTGTTCTGGGTGATGCGGTAAAGTATCGCCTTCGCGAGGGGCACACGCTGAGAGAGCAGCGCCCTTGCCGGATCAGGAGAACAATGAGTGAGTGAAAACCGGTACACCTACGGCACTTGGCAGAATCTACGGCCCGTCGACGTCTTTGCCCTGGTGGCGTTCGACGAGACGCGCAAGCAGTTGGGCCTGGACGATCTGGCAGCCGCGTCGGCAATGCTGCTCGGTCAGGCTGACGTCCCTGTCGCCGGCAAGTTCGCAGGGGCTACGCCGGGCACCTCCGTCGCCTCGCTTGCTGCCCGCAAGCTGTTCCCGCAGACGCTACCGTTTCGCCTGCCGATGATCATGGGCGTTGGGTTGTCCGGTATTCGAATCTCCTTCACCCACCGCCTCGGCGCATGGGTCGGCCGGACGATTCCCGTCGTAGGCGAGGTGTTTCTGGCTCGCGATGCCTTCCTGATCATGCGCAACACCGTGACGACCTACAACCGACTCGTGAAGCCCGAAGATCGGGTGCTCTGAGCCATGAAAGACGATACCTGGGAACGTTTCGAAGCCTTCACCCGTCAGGAGCTTGGCCGGCCGTTGTTCGGCGGCAAGCTGAACCTTCAGCCGGAATCACGGCTTGAGGAGGATCTCGGCATCACTGGCCTCGACGGGGTCGAGTTTATCGACAAGTGGGCCGAGACATTCAACGTCGACGCCAAAGGGTTCCCGTACCGACGCTACTTTGGCCCGGAAGGTCAGGAACTGCTGTCGTCACTCATGGGGCTATTCGTGAAACGACTCCGACCGCCAAAGCGCCACCCGCTGACGCTTGGTATGCTGGCCGAGGCAACGCGACGCGGGAAGTGGGACACAGACGCGATCGAGGCGGCTACAGGGGAATGATCGTAATTGGCTGGGTCGGTCCGCGGCGGCGGCGTTCAAATTACAGCGGCGGACGATTGCCGAGATCGACGGTTACCAGTTCGTACGGCAGCGATTTTTCCTCGAACGCGACGAAGACCGACATCGCGTAAGGGCTCGTGCATCGCGCATCCGCGTAGAGGCGGAGATTTCCGGTTGGCACTGCTGTCTCCTTGTGGGGACGGAGCCCGTCGCTGCGCAGGCGCGCACCGACGAGCTCCGGGTGGGTCAATGCGGCGGTAACGGCCGCGTTCTGGATTTTTTGTGTGCTTGCCGCCATGGGTCACTCGGCGGACGGCCAACGATAGCCGATCACTTCGTTCAGCGGATACGCGAGTTCGCGAACTTCTTCCAGTTGGTTGCCGCCGAACACGTGGACGTGCTTATCGTCGTGGCGCAGGTAGAAACCGACGTGCCCTTTCCAGCTCGCGGGATCATCGCGCGTCAGGATGGCGATGCAGCCGTAGACCGGGCGTTCCAGCGGGCGGCCCCATTCGAGCCACGAACGCGCGAGCGCGGAGCCCGTGCCGCGAATGCCGGCGTGTGTCATGCACCAGTTGACGAACGACGAACACCAGGAAATCTTGTCGTCATAGCCGACCAGGTTCGTCTGGTTGTTGTATTCGACGATGCGCGGGTTGATGCTGCCCGGCGGGTGGCGGCGGATGCCGAGTTCGGCCAGCGCGACGGACATCCACGGCGGATGGCCAGCTTTCGGTTTGCTCTCAGGGTTTGATAGGGTCACGTCGTTCTCGGGCGAGTGTCAGTGAGATTTCGCTCAATCTTCGCATGAATGCCGCGTAGCGACGAGTGTTCCCCGGTAAAGCGACGCCGCATGTCACGCGCTCCATGCGCTATACAAGACTGCTGGAAACTGGATGACCCGTGGTCGGTGGCATCTCCCATCCGAGAATCTGGGAGATTCGTATCACTGCTTGATCGCAAGTTGATCGGCCTTGATCCATCGAAGCAAGTGTTTCCCGGAAGCATTCGCGTAATCCACGTAGGCCCAACCAGCCGGAGACTGCTTCAATACGGCGACGACATCATCCTGGACGAGATAGGCTCGACTCGCGCCCGCTTCATCAGGGGCAGTGTAAAGCGTCGCTCTTTGCACAGATACGGTCGCGGTTCGACGTGTGGCTTCCGTTCCTTGCTGCGCTGGCGTACCAACGGAGTCGCCGACGGCTTTGGAAAGCGCGGCATCGATCAGTAGTGCATCAAAGCGCGCCCCTGCCGCCGTTAAGGCTCCCGCAATTTTACGATAGGACTCGCGATTGGCCGAGGAAAGCGGGTCACACCGCAAGAGATTGTCGGCCCCCGAATCATCGCGAATTACCAGGTCGGCTGGCTGCCCTGCGTTGATGTAACTTAAGAAGTTGCTTGCCGACGGGCGGTCGCGCTTCAGCATCGCCGCCGTTTGCGAGTCTGTTCCCCACTGCGCACTTTGACCTGGTTGCCAGCCCGCTCCACATATCGCGCCGGTTTGATCGGCGGTAATACAGCCTGTTCGTATCTCAATCATGGAACAGTACTCCCGGCTCAACACAGTCTCCGGTTGTCCTGATCCCATGAATACGGTTCCCCGATCGTTTCGCATAACGATCACATATTGACCGGACGGGGAAATATTCGCATCGTTCGGAGGTTCCATTTGCGTCCCACCACCGGCGTTCGACTCCCCAGCTCTTGGCAGCAGGCCAAATGTAGCTCCGTTCGGGAAATAGAAAACCGCCTTCTTCCAGGCACGATTGGACAATGAATCTCGAGGGTTCGCAGCATTGCTAAAGAGCACTGCTGCGCCACCCGGTAAAGCAAAGCGGAGAGTTGATTGTGGCGCAGCGGCTGCAAGACTAGCCCAAAGCATGGTCATCACGAGCACCGATCCGATACGCGCAATATGCGTGGAAGGCGAACCGATCCGAAACGACGGAGTACTTTGGTTCAGAACTTTTAAGGTAGAGGCTTTCAAGATTACATTCCCAAAGCTTGTGCCAATTTCTGATAACACGCAGGTGCGACCGATACCCCGTTTACCTTCGCAATATCGCGGGATGGCCCGTAGTCTTGCACAATACTCGTTTCGTATGTGTTCCTACCTGTCACGACCGCAACAACGCAATAGCCGTCCCTCAAATGTTAGGGGCAGCAAGCATGACTCGAGACATGAGGGCATGCTTAGTCGTCAGCGGGGAAAGCGCGCGAAAGTGATGAGATACCAATGCGGGGCTGGCAGCGCCCTTCCCGCCTTGTGATTTCCTTTCAATCCCCCCGTATCATGTCGGCAGCGCCATCGACTCCCTGCCCGCCATGCGCATCACGCCCCTGCCGCCCCTTCAGTGCCTCGTCGCGTTCGAAGCCGCCGTGCGGCACGCGAGCTTCACGAAAGCCGCCGCCGAACTGCACCTGACCCAAAGTGCGATCAGCCGCCAGATCCAGCAGCTCGAGGAATTCCTCGGCCGCTCGCTGTTCGTCCGCGAGCATCGTTCGTTGCGGCTGACGATCGCCGGCGAGCAATACGCAGCGCAGGTCCACCACCTGCTCACGCAATGCGCGGAAGCAACGCACGATGTGATGAAGCCGTACGGCGATCTCGAACTGACGATCGCGTGCTCGTCCGGTGTCGCGCTACTGTGGCTTACGCCACGCCTGCCCGAGTTTCGCACCGCGTATCCGAACATCAAGCTGCGCCTGATCGTGCGCGATGGTCTTGCGTCGATGTCGCCGGCGGAGTTCGATGTCGGCGTCTACTACGTGCGTCAGCAAGCGCCGGCCGAATACACCGCGCGCCGGCTGTTCGACGAGGAAGTGTTTCCCGTCTGCGCGCCCGGCTATCTGGCCGGCCGCACGCTCGACGCGGCCGATCTCGCGAACGAGACGCTATTGCGCCTCGAGGACGGGCAGCGCCAATGGATGTCCTGGTCCGAATGGTTCGACATGAATGACGTCGACCGGCAGAAGGCGCAGCCGCAGGACATCATGATCAACTCCTATCCGCAGATCGTGCAGATGACCATTCTCGGCCAGGGTGTGTCGCTCGGCTGGCGCTACATGATCGACGCATGCATCGAGGCCGGCCTGCTCGTGCGCGTGACGGAAGCGTCCGCGAGCCACGGCGGCGGCTATTACGTGATCTCGCCCAACGACCGCGCGCAGAACCAGGCCGCCCGCCTGTTCACGCGCTGGCTGTTCGAACAGGCGGAGAAGCAGACCGCGCCCTGAGCGCGATGCATGCGCGCAGCGCATGCGTGCATGCGAATCTTTCGTTTCAGAAAAAAATCCGGCTGTCCTTAGCATGGGATTCACGCGGGGCAGCCGTCCCGTCTTCTGACAGAGGAAGAGACCATGCAAGGAACGCTTTCCCCACGCGCCGCGCCTTCCGTCGATGCGGCAGTGCAGCAGCGCCGCCGCGCCATCGTGGCGACCGTGATCGGCAACGGCCTCGAATGGTTCGACTTCACCGTCTACAGCTTCTTCGCGGTGATCATCGCGAAGCTGTTCTTCCCGACCGGCAACGAACTGACGTCCGTGCTGCTCACCGTCGCGACGTTCGGCGTCGGCTTCTTCATGCGGCCGGTGGGTGGCATCGTGCTCGGCGTCTATGCCGACAAGGTCGGACGCAAGGCCGCGCTGTCGCTCACCATCCTGCTGATGGCCGCCGGCACCGCGCTCATCGGGATCGCGCCGACCTACGAACAGGCCGGCATCGCCGCGCCGCTGCTGATCGTCGTCGCGCGACTGCTGCAAGGCTTCTCGGCCGGCGGCGAGATGGGTGGCGCCACCGCGTTCCTCACCGAATACGCGCCGCCGGAGAAGCGCGCTTATTACTCGAGCTGGATCCAGTCGAGCATCGGTTTCGCGGTGCTGCTTGGTGCTGCGACCGGCACGTTCGTCACGACGTCGCTCGACGCGCAGGCGTTGCATAGCTGGGGCTGGCGTCTGCCGTTCCTGCTCGGGATCATCGTCGGGCCGGTCGGTTACTTCATCCGCAGCCATATCGACGAGACGCCCGCGTTCAGCGCCGTCGAAGCGCAAGCGAAGGAAAGCTCGCCGCTGAAGGAAGTGCTGTCCACCTACCCGCGCGAGACGTTTGCGAGCTTTTCGATGGTCATTCTGTGGACCGTCTGCACCTATGTGCTGCTGTTCTATATGCCGACGTATTCCGTGCGCACGCTGCATCTGCCGCAGTCGACAGGTTTCGCGGCCGGGATGGTCGGCGGGCTGATGATCATGTGCTGCTCGCCGATCGTCGGCCGACTCGCCGACGTGTGGGGACGGCGCGTGTTCCTGTCCGGCTCTGCGCTCGCAATCCTCGTGCTTGCGTGGCCGATGTTCGCGTGGATCAACCATGCGCCAGGGTTCACGTCGCTGATCGTGTTCCAGGCCGTGTTCGGCGTGCTGATTGCGACCTATACGGGGCCGATTCTCGCGGCGTTCGCCGAGTTGTTCCCGACCAAGGTGTTGTCGACCGGGCTTTCCGTTGCGTACAACTTCGCGGTCACGATCTTTGGCGGGTTCGCGCCGTTTTTGATTACGTGGCTCATCGCACGCACGGGCAGCAACATGGCGCCTGCCTTCTACGTGATCCTCGCGGCGGCAGTCAGTTTCGTCGGGACGCGTTTCGTGAAGGATGCGAAGCGTGGCGCCTCCATGACTCGATAAGGATATTTCCCCATGACCATTACCGTGCTTCAAGGCGGCAACGTCCTCGACCTCGAACGAGGCGTTTTGCTTGAACATCATCATGTCGTAATCGAAGGCGAGCGGATTGTCGAAGTCACCGATCGGCCGGTGGATTTGCCGAATGCGCAGGTAGTCGATGTGCGCGGCAAGACCGTGATGCCGGGGTTCATCGATTGCCACGTGCATGTGCTGGCTTCGAATGCGAATCTTGGTGCCAATGCGACGCAGCCGAATATTCTCGCGGCGATTCGGTCGTTGCCGATTCTCGATTCGATGTTGTCGCGTGGGTTTACGAGTGTGCGGGATGCGGGTGGCGCGGATTGGAGTTTGATGCAGGCTGTCGAGACGGGGCTGGTTTCAGGGCCGAGGATTTTTCCGTCGGGGAAGGCGTTGTCGCAGACCGGCGGGCATGGGGATTTTCGGCCTCGGGGGGATTTGCTGGAGCCCTGCTCTTGCTGTTTTAGGACGGGGGCGATTGCGCGGGTCGTGGATGGAGTTGAAGGTGTGCGGCTCGCCGTGCGTGAAGAGATTCAGAAAGGCGCGACGCAGATCAAGATCATGGCTTCTGGTGGGGTTGCTTCGCCGACTGATCCGATTGCGAACACGCAGTATTCGGAGGATGAGATTCGGGCCATCGTCGATGAAGCCGAGGCGGCGAATACTTATGTGATGGCGCATGCGTATACGGGGCGAGCGATTGCGCGGGCTGTGCGATGCGGCGTGCGGACGATCGAGCACGGGAATCTCGTGGATGAAGCGGCCGCGAAGCTCATGCATGAGCATGGAGCGTTTGTGGTGCCTACGCTCGTTACTTATGACGCGCTTGCCAAACATGGGGCGGAGTTCGGGATGCCGGCTGACTCCGTGGCGAAGGTGGCTTCCGTGCAGCAGAAAGGTCGCGAGTCGCTGGAGATCTATGCGAAGGCCGGCGTGAAAATGGGGTTTGGGTCGGATCTGCTTGGCGAGATGCACGCGTTTCAGTGTGGGGAGTTTCGGATTCGGGCGGAAGTGCTCGGGAATCTGGAAGCGCTCAGGTCAGCGACGACGGTGGCGGCGGAGATTGTCAATATGCCGGGGCAACTGGGCGTCGTGGCCGCCGGTGCGATTGCCGACATGGTCGTGCTCGACGGAAACCCGCTCGACGATATCGGCGTTGTGGCCGGTGAAGGCGAGCACATCGCCTATGTGCTGCAGCGTGGGCGGATCGTGAAGGCGCGGGACGGCGGACGTTGACGCGTCGTTTGTGCACGCACGTGGACATTCAAGGTCATCGCTTGAATCCGGATGCATCCGATCGTTTCGACACGCGCGGCGTGGCCTCACGGGCCTTGCGGTCGTGACAGTTGTTGACGGTGGTTGTGAGCGCGAATCGCACTATTCGAGACCATGGCCGGGGCAGTTGCGCCCCGGCAGTCAGTCGCGTTCGTGCAAAGCTTGCAATGCACCCGCGAGTGCCACGCAAAGCGGCCCTTGCTGTTTATGCCTCGTCGTCTTCCTGGGCAGCCTGACCGTAAGGCTGCTCTCGCCAGTTCAGCGCGCTGTGGTCAGGCGTGATGGTGACCTTTCGGAGATCGAAATTGAACTCGAGATAGACGTGATCGCCCGGTTTGAATCCGAACATCTCGAAATGCGCGTCGATGGCGCGCATCCATCGCATGTACGGTTGACCTTCCTGGGGAAGGTCAGGCTTGCTGTCGAGGGTCAGCTCAACCTCGGGGTACCGTTTGAGCTTCTTGGGACGTGACTTACTATAGGCGTTAGCCATTTCCGACTCCTTGTGCGAGTTGGTGGTGGTCAGCGGGTCGTATGGGTTGCCGCCCATGCGGCCCGCGCTTTTTTGTTGCCGTGGATTTCCCTTCTCTCTCCTCCCTTCGCTGCGTCTTGTTGGGCAAGACGGACTTTTTTCGACCATCGGTGCGAAGGGTGCTGCGATCTACTCCCGATGGCGAGAAGCAAGGCTTCATGACCAGTGTAGTCGCGCTGGCATCTCAGAAATGGAGAGTTGAAGGGGATTGGCCGTTAGGTATAGGGATGGGCGGGACGCTGGGCCGGTGTTGCGGGTAGGTCAATTTGCGATCTTTTGTACCTGTCGAATCGCTTAGCCGGCCGGTTCAGAGTCATTTCAATCGTGCGAAACGGCCTCGACCACCGCCCTTCTCAAGTCCTATAGCACGCGACCGCTAACGTTCTCCGCGTTGATGTCGATAGACCACTAGTGGTGCGAAAACTGACCGCTCTCATTCTCCAGAAGTTCAATGAACACAACGTCCAGCCACATGGGACCAACTTCTATTTCTTAGGCAGCGATATTTCTAAGTTGTTAGGGTTCCTTGACGATACCACAGAAGTGGAGTTCAAAAATTCCGGTGTATTGACCGAGTTGCACTATTCCGGTTCGCTGGCCATGGCACAATGCCTCCACGGATGAGTGTCGCCTGTTCCCGTTTGGAAAATATGACGACCAAGTGGATGACGCTGCACGGACGTTCAACAGTCTGCTGCAGCATCAGGCAGGGATATTTACATGATCCACGGAGGAGTTATATGGAAATAGATCAAGAGAAAGGGCCGCAGCGGGCGTACAAATATCGATATGAAGGCGCAAAATTTCCTGACAACTGCGCATACTGCGAATACAGCAAAGGCGAAATAAAACCTCTAAATCGGCGAGGGCACGTAATATCGGGGTTTGTATTCAAGGCAATCAGAGATGCACGAAAAGCAAGAAATCGAGAGATCAATAAATTTCACGTCTACGATGCTGATGGATATCGCATGCCAGCACAGGACGGCATGAAATTTAAGCATCTTTGCAATGATTGTGAGAATCGCTTCAGCGAATGGGAGACACATTTCAGAAAATTTCTCAACAATTCATATTCTGAAAATAAAACCACAAACCTAGATTTCATCGCTTTATCATTCGCCCTGAGCATAGCGTGGAGAATTATCTATAGCAATTCAATAAGATCAGGGGATGGAGCTGAATATTTCCGCCGGAGATTTTCTGGTTGGCTGGAGCACATACCTAGAAAGATTGACAATATCGACGAGCCAGGAGGATATGATACGTACTTCTTTTCTGGTGAATCGGTCGTGCAAACCGAGTCAGCCGTGCAAGCCGATGATGAGATGCTCTGGCGATTGGAGAATGATTACCTATTCAGCGTTATACAACACTTTTCCGAGCCCCAGCTTGTCGTTGGTATAAAAGGAAGTCAGCGGGGTTTCCGTTGTGGAGGGTCTCCGGTGCTTTATGTGCAGCTGGGTTCATATCATCTACTATTTGCACCCGCTGGATATTTTAAAGAATCAATTGTGCGCCTTGAGAAAATTTTAGAAAACCTTTACTCCATATCTGACGTTAGAGATATGAAGGCTCTGGGCGCAATTTACGGACGCATTGGTTCGGACAATTGGTGTAGAGATGCCTACTTAGAGCGCCATATCTATCCGGCTAGCGGCCCCAAGAATTTACCACTCAAATCAACTTGATATTAAATGATCACAATTTCGCCAGAGCTTCTATCCTGGGTGGATTTACTTGCCAAGATCGGACAATTTCTGTTTGGCCTTTGCACTCTCGCACTCGCCATTTGGGCTACCACAGTCAAGCGCAAGGATTTCTTTCGGTCAGAATTAAATAAAAAACAACTAGAGGAGCTTGGCAAAGTACGAGCTGATCTGCATTCAATATTTTTCGATCTCCACTACATTCCAATAACTACGGAGATGATGAAAAACATGGCGTGGAATACGGATAAATTAAAGGAAATTGACCCTGAATCCTGGGAACAAATTCAGCGATATAAACGAACATCATTGGACATTTTCTACAAATTTTCCGGAGAAAACTACTACCTATTCCCGGAATGGATTGATCGAAAGAGAATGAGACAGTTTGCAGAAGCAATGAAATCCTTTGCGCCATTCACACCGAATGCTACAACTTCAAAGAGTCAATCAGAGAGAGAAGCTTACGCAAATGAAATCCTGGGAATCAAGGATCACTTTGATGTTGTTCTCCGCGCGCATGCCTAACAACACATTCACGCCGCCGCGGCTTTGTTGGTCGGCTTAACTCACTTGCGGATTCAACTCGTCGATGCAACGGCAGTTTCCTAGGGTGTGACGATCATTCATCGGATAGGATAGACTTTTTTAGAAATTTAAGCGTCACTCACTAATGGAGACGAGCAATGAAAGTTTGGGAATGGGAGTGCTTGACTGCTTACTTGTCGACGTGCTCTGTTGTTGAATACGGGCCGCTCTACGGACCAATCAAACAATTCAAACTGACGCGCGACGAAGACCTGAAATTGGTCTTGGAGACTGTCTCGGCGACGGAAAGCAGCAGCAAGGCCCAGCCAATATTGACCGGAACAGTCCAAATGTCGGTTGAGGAAGTTCGGTTCGCCGGATACTCTGGCGATGCCGCCGTCGCTCGGGGTGTAGTGCCATACAGTCTCAGCCACTCCCATGGGACATCTCCGTCGGACTCGTTGAAAACTGAACAATCGCAAGTTCATATCGTGGAGTGGACGGCAGCGGGCGAACGGGGAACTGCGCACACTATACAGTGGCTCGAAAATATGCCAGATCACTTCATCTGGCCACATTCCGCCAATCGAAAAAGCACCGACGAGAAGACAGTAAAATATCGTGGCGATGGCCTCGATATTGAATTAAACGACTCTTCAGATTCCGAAGGATTTAGCCGTTCCTGCGTGCATCTTTCACTATCTGGATTGGAATTTTTTGTGGTTAAGGTGCAAGGCTTGGATATCGACGGTATTCGCTCACCTGGATTCGTCATATACAAAGGAAGTCCCAGCGATGAAGATCAGGCCAAGATTAAGGATATCCTATCGTTTTGCTTAGGTCAATTTCTTGTCGATCTTGGTTTCACGTATTTTGATTCACATTGGCGGCCAGTCTACTTCAAAGCTAGGAGTGCACACACGATGCATGGATCGGCATTCAAGTTGATTACTTTGCCGCCCACGTTACTGAGTAGTCGATCCTATAATGAGATCGACAAGGACATGCTTGAAGGCATGATGAAGGCGCTATGGAACATTTACGATTTATTCGACCTTCAGAGTGTTCTTTGGGCATACTGGCATGCTGTGGCAGCACCTGCGCACATTGCCGCCGTCCACTACGGCGCAGCGATTGAATCTCTTCAGCGAAAATACGCGGAGCAGCAGGGGACAAAATTCAGGACCACATTGCTTGACGCCAGCCCTTGGAAAACACTTTCAACTCAAATCGAAAATCTCATAAGCGATTCAAATAGTGACGACAAGACAAAGGCGTTGTTGATTCGAAAAATACAGTCTTTAAATTTTGCGCCGCAAAGTACGGTAATGGAGCGGTTTCTCGTCGAATTGGGAATCGAAGGAGGTGCGGTTGAATTGTCCGCATGGAATAAACGTAACCGAGCTGCTCATGGAAGCAAGATTCCAGAAGATAAGTTCGTCGAAATCATTCGAGACAATAAGGCGCTAATGATTCTATTGAATCGTATCTTGCTGGCGATTTCTGGCGCATCGGGGCAGTACTGTAACTACTATACCGTTGGGCATCCAGTCTCTGCATTGGCTGCACCTATACCGGTCGATGGTTAGCCGCTTCGCAACACTGCTTTCTGCTAGGCCCAACTTGCATTCCGGCGCAGGAGCTTGAACGAAGCCGACCTGAGTGCCAGTTCCGTTTCACCAACGAACAACTCTCCATGGCCGAATCCGGTCATCGAGACATCGCCTCCCCGTAATGCAACGAGCTGCGCAACTAGAGAGCCTATGGCAGCAATCAAGTGCATTCCCAACACGGGCTGCCGACGTCGGCGAACCGTTCCCTATTGAACGACTTCATCCACCATCGCCTGTGCCTCCATCACAAGTCGTGAATAGCTCTTCTGCGTGGGCAAGTGCTTCGCGAAACACTCCTGCTGCTTCTCCTCTGCCACCCGCCCCGCTCCACAAGCCACAATCCCCAGAACCATCACATCCCTCCAGAGGATATAAACTCTTTCCCCCTGCCTAACCGACACCGCCAACGTACGCGGCCCTTCCGGCACACCATCCTGACTTTCGCCTAGCAGCAACGCCTTCACCGCCACATCAGCCGGCTTCCGCTTCACCGGCAACTCGGCAAACCGGTACGCCGCGGCATCATCAGCAAACACGTCCGTATAAAACGTCTCGTTATCGAAGATAACGGCAACATCATCCGACGGCTTGAGCCCTGCATCCGCCGTCTTCGCCCAAGCCTTCAAAAGCGGAACCGTCGTAACAAGAAGATTCACCTTCCCGTCATCCGACTTGAGGAACAACCCGTTCGGCCCCGGCGTCATCCCGTCATCGGCGATAGCACTATGCAAGTTACTCCCCACCTTCCCGGAAAACCTTTTCGCCTTGACCGTCCCGACAAGCTTTACCAGGTTCGCATTCAACTCGGCGGTATATTTCTTGTCCAAATCCGCCCGATCTTCCATCGGAGTCGCATTCACTGCCTCGGCAGCTTTCTTCCGATCCGCGAGATAAGAATCAGTCGGCGTCGTAACCGCCTTCGCCCCGACAACAGCGATCAGAGCCAGGAGCGCGACCACTCCCATCCCGGCTTTCAGTTTGGAAATGATTTTCATTCTTGTATGACGTCCCCGAACCCAAGCCCGAATGCAAAACGGCTGCCGCGAACCCACGGCAGCCGTCCCTCAGAAACGCCTCGTTCTAAAACGCGACTCAGACCTTACTCATCCACCTTGAAAGCCGACACGAGCTTCGTCAATTCCGCCGCCTGCTGCTTCAAACTCTCTGCCGCCGCCGCGCTTTCCTCCACCAAAGCCGCATTCTGCTGCGTCATCTGATCCAAAGACTGCACCGCATCCCCAATCTGATCGATCCCGGCACTCTGCTCCAGGCTAGCCTCGGCAATCTCGCTCATCATCGCGCTGACGCCTTGAACCTGCGAGACAACATCACTCATCACCTTCCCCGCCTCGCTAACCAACCGCGACCCGGTATTCACCGTCCCCGCGCTGTGTTCGATCAGCGCCTTGATCTCCTTCGCAGCCTGCGCGCTTCGCTGCGCCAGATTCCGCACTTCCGAAGCAACAACAGCAAACCCACGCCCCTGCTCCCCCGCCCGCGCCGCCTCCACCGCCGCATTCAGCGCAAGAATATTCGTCTGAAATGAAATACTGTCGATCATCACGATGATCTCTGAGATCCGCTGCGACGCGTCGCTGATCTGCTGCATCGTGCTAACAACCTCACCCACCACCTGCCCGCCACGCGCCGCCGCATCCGACGCGCCAGTAATCATCTTCGCAGCAGTAGTCGCCGTCTCGGTGTTGTTCCGCACCACGGCCGTGATCTCTTCCATCGACGAAGCCGTCCGCTCCAGGTTGCTCGACTGCCCTTCGGTGCGTTCGCTCAAATCCGCATTCCCCGAAGCAATCTGCGCCGACCCGGTCGCAATCGAAGCAGAAGCCGCCCGAATCCGATGAACAAGCGTCGACAACGACGACACGAACCGGTTGAACGCATCCGACAACTGCCCGATCTCGTCCTGGCTCTCGACCGTCATCCGGCGCGTCAGGTCACCCTGGCCACTCGCAATCTCCGACAGCAACGTAGCCGCACGCCGAATCGGCGCGGCGATCGCACGCCCAACCAGCCAGATGACGATCAGCGCAACCCCAAGCCCCACCACCGCCGCAACCAGCGCCGCACTACGAATCGCACGCGTCACCGGCCCAAGCAGTTCCGCCTGCGGCACCTCGACGACGACATACGCATTCAGCTCCGGAATAAACGACGTCGCGATGAAGCGCGCGCCGCCGTCGCCGTTGTAGCTCAGGTACGCATACGGCTTGCCGGCCAGCAGCGTCGACGACGCATCGTCAGGCAGACCAAGCTGGTCCTTGAGAAAATGCTTGCCGTCGATCAGCGACGTATCGCGATGCATCATGATCGCGCCGTCCGGACGCACGAGATACGCGAACCCGGTCTCGCCGATCCGGTATGCCGAGATGCCCTTCGCGAGCGCATCGACGGACAGGCTCATGCTCGCCGCGCCGATCGGCACGCCGTCGAGTTCCACGCGGCTGTTGATGAACATCATGTAGCCGCCAACGGTCACCTCGCGATCCATGTTCACGTCGAACGCCTTGCCGGACGACAGGAAGCTGGTCAGCCACTGATCCTTGTCGGTGACCTTCCGCTGCAGGCCGGCTTCGTTGTAGTAGTTGCCGCTCTTCACCGACACCCACTGCACGGACGCGGCCTTCTGCTCGTCCTTCACGTTCTTCGCGAGCTGGATCCAGTTGCGCGTGCCGGCGTCCGGTTCGCCTTCGGCTTCCCATTGCAGCAGGAACGCATCGCGCGCGAGAATGCGCGACGCGGCGATCGGCCCGGCCATCTGCCGCTGCACGTCGGCGCGAATGCCGTTCACTGCGGTCGGCAACTCTTCGCGGACGACGCGATCGCTCACCGCGTTGCCGATCAGGCGAATGCTCAGCCCGCTCGAAATCGCGACGAACACGAGCAGGCAACTCGTCATGCTGAGAATCAGCTTGTTCTGAATGGAAAGCTTGCGCCAGAAATGCATGGGAACCCTCGGTAACCGCTCGGTCTGAGCCAGTTTGAGTTATCGGCATGCACGCACAGAAGCGCATCGCTGATTTCAGATATCTGTCATTCGAGATTCGTTATGTCGTTGACAGGCGGGCATATGCGGCCGCCTATACGCGCACGATCAGCGCAAATCAATACGCAACGAAGATCGTCACGCGCCGATTCCGCGCTCGCGCGGCAGCGTCGTCGCCCGCCACAAGCGGCTGCGTATCGGCCCGCCCGATCGCCGCAAGCCGATGCGGCGCCACGCCGCGCTCGGTCAGGTAGCGCACGACGCTCCCCGCGCGCGCCGACGAAAGCTCCCAGTTCGATTCGTATTTCGCGGTCGCAATCGGCACGTTGTCCGTATGCCCTTCGACGAGAATGTCGCCGGTCGCATGCTCGCTCAGTGCCTGCGCGATCTGGTTCAGCACGGGCGACGAATCGGGCAGCAAGCGCGCATCGCCGACGTTGAACAGGATCTTCGCGTCGATGCCGATCTCGACGCCATGCGGCGCCTTCACCAGCGAAATCCGCCCGTTCGTCTTCAACTTATCGAGCAACGCGAGCCAGGCCGGCGCGCGTTCGGGTGTTACGACATTGGCCGTACTCGCAGCGCCGCCGGCATGTCGCGCGAGCGTCTGGTATCGCGCGTCGAGCGCGTTGTATTTTGCGAGCTGGAGCACGTACAGCGCGAGAAACAGCACCATCAGCGTCGTGATGAGATCCGCGTACGAAATCAGCCAGCGTCCGGACTGCGTGCCTTCGAGTTCGTGGTCATCGCGATCCGCGGCGGTCGTACCGTCAGCTCGGGCTGTCATACCGAAGATCCCTGTTTGTCGTACCGCATACGCAGCACATCACGCGAGCGACTCGGCCGCACGCCCACGCACATCACCGGTCAGCCGCGTTTCGATCGTATGCGGCGACTCCTTGCGCGAGATCGCGAGCAAACCGTCGAGATACAGCTTGCGAAACCGCAGCTCGCTATCGATCTGCGCGCGCAGCTTGCCGTAAAGCGGCAGAAACACGAGGTTCGCAAACGCCAGCCCGTACAGCGTCGCGATGAATGCAACCGCGATGCCCGGCCCGAGCTGCGCCGGTTCGAGAATATGGCTCGTCACCTGCACGAGCCCGAGCACCGATCCGAGAATGCCGAACGTCGGCGCATACCCGCCCGCCTGCTGCCACACGCGCACGGCGGCCAGGCGGCTGCGCTCGTATGCGTCGAGTTCGCGCTGCAATGCATCCTCGAGCACGGCGGTCGACACGCCGTTCGCCAGCAGTTCGAGCCCGCGGCGCGCGAACGGATGGATGCCGCTCACGTCCATCGATTCGAACGCGAGCAGCCCGTCGAGCTTTGCACGATCGCCCCATTCGAGCAGGTCGGACAGGTGCTTGCGATCGACCTCTCTCGCGCGCACGAACGCAAGCCGCAACTGCTTCACCGCGTCGAAGAAGCGTGCCCAGGTGTTCTGGATCATCACCGCGCCGAGCGTGCCGCCGAGCACGATGACGAGCGCCTCGAACTGGAACAGCATCGAAAAATGCCCGCCTTCCAGCGCGAACCCGAACACGATCGCCGCGCCGCCCAGCACCACACCGGCCAAGGTCAACAGATCCATACACCTCCCCGTGTCACGCATCCGACGCGACGGACGCCGCACCCGTCGCCGGCGCCTTGGCCGCGCGCACGGCATCCAGCACGCGCTGCTCGATATCCTCGATCTCGATCGGATCGAGCTTGAGCTCGCGGCGCATCACCCACGACACCTCGTTGCGCCGCGCCTCGGTCATCACGGAAAACAGCTTGTCGGCCACCGCGCGATCGTCGAGGTTCGCGATCAGCTTCGCGAGATCGTACGTATCGAACGCGCTGATCACGTCGAACAGCGTGCGCTGGTCGACCCACACGAGATCCTCCAGCGAACGCACGTCGCCACCGCGACGCCCATTGCGCCGCGAGAAATACGCGACGCCCTTTTGCTCGACGTAACTGAGTACCTTCGATTTGCGGAACGCGAACACTTCGTCGGCTATCTCGCCGTTCGACAGCTTGTTGAGCAACAGCGTCTTCTCGACGCCGATCAGCGATTCGAGATCGGCCAGCTCGATGAGCTCGAGTTCGCTGTTGATCGACACGTCGAGATCGTGATCGGCAACCTGCTGCGCGCGATCGATCACGCGCGCGGCATCGAATGTGACGACCTGGCGCGCATCCGACGAAGCCACATAGTCGGCTGCGCCGCCGACATGGTCGGCCTGCGCGGCTTCGATCGTGACGAGATTGAGCTTCTCCATGCGTCGCAGCATCGCGAGCACGTGCGGCCGCGAGTGGCCGGCAATCGCGCGGCATTTGCGGATCACTTCGGCGAGCGGCACCGAGGTTTCGGTCGCATGGGCCTGCATCGGCCGGCGCGCCCACCCGTCGCCAGATTCGCGCGCATCGGCGCCGGCCATCAGCGACAGCACATGCGCATACGACAGCACGCCGGGCATGAAGTCCGCATGCGTGTAGGTCGCGAGCTGGTCGTCCTTGCGCTTCACGCGCCGGATCATCGTTCGCACGATATGGCGCAGCAGCGCCGACACGCGCTCGATTTCTTCATCGAGCATGCCGGCCGGCACGACCGTGAGCTGACAGAACGAAAGCGCCTTCGCGGTATGGGCGCGCGGCTCGGCGGCGAGCAGCGCCGATTCGCCGAAGAACTCGCCGCGGCCGAGCGTCGCGACGATGACGCGCTTGTCGTCGCACCGCGTGGACAGCTCGACCTTGCCGTCGGTGATCAGAAAGATCACGGGCTCGCCCGCGAAGCCCTCCGAGTAAATGATTTCTCCGGGCGCCGCTGTACGCGTCCACGATTGCTGACGATTCACGTCGATTCCCCTGCTGCGCTGGTTGTTGCAGACTGCGCGCCGCACGTCGAAAGCATGCGTGTCGCGAGTCGTCCCCGTGACTCGTTTACGTCATCGGGCTCAACATCCTTTAGGGAATTCGCACTCGGTTTAACCCGAAATCAAGGTAAAACGTTTGCGCATTGCGCAGCAGCATAGAGAACCCCATTTCGATGCTTGCGCGTGTAGTGCAATTGAAAGCACGCCGAGATCGCGCGCATCAAAACTCCATGTCGAGTTCATCGATGTCTTCCTGCTCCGCCTTCGCCGCGTCGATCCACTCGGCGACGAACGGATGCGCGAGCACGCGCATGCAGTATTCGGCAATTTCCGGCTCCAGCTTCACGTCGTAGGTCATGAAGCGCGTGACGACCGGCGCATACATCGCGTCGGCGACACCGATCTCCGCGCCGAACAGCCAGGGCCCGCCATACGCGGCCAGGCACTCGTGCCAGATCGTCACGATCCGCTGGATGTCGTGCTGCGCGCGCGACCAGATCCGGAAGCCGGGGAAATGCGCGCGCAGGTTCATCGGCAGCGCGGAGCGCAGCGCGCTGAAACCGGAATGCATCTCGCCGCAGATCGACCGGCAATGCGCGCGCGCACGCCGGCCTTCAGGCAGCAGCCGCGCCTGCGGCCGGATTTCGTTCAGGTATTCGGCGATCGCGAGCGTATCCCACACCTTGTTGCCGTCGTGCGTCAGGCATGGCACGAGAATCGACGGCGACAGCAGCAGCAGCTCCGCGCGCGACGCGGCATCGATCGGCACGCTGACGGTGTCGAACGCCAGGCCGCTGAGCTTCGCGAGCAGCCAGCCGCGCATCGACCACGACGAGTAATTGCGGCTGCTGATGGTCAGCGTCGTCTGTCCGGTTGATTCCATGTCGCTCCCCTGCTGAAAGCCGTTCGTGCCCCTGCACCGAAAGCGGACACCGCACCCGTCACCCGCACCATGTGCGTGCGGCGCATTCGCAGAACTGGCGCAGCGCCGCACCGTCTCGCGGCACGCGCCGCTCGCGACGACCGGCGCGGCAACGCATCGCGTTCGGCTGACGGTCGTGGCGTGCCGCCCAAGCCGCCACGCTCCCTGACCGCGTGCAACCTGCGTGCCAGCCGCATGCTGGCACACGGCTTGCCTTGTTCAATACAACGCAGCGCAACGAGCGACGGCCATGAACCTGTTTGCCTATCCGTTTTACCAATGGTCTGCCGAATGCCTGCGCCCGGCGCGCGCATGGGCCGCGACCACGCGCGCGACGATGTCGCTGTGGCCCCCATCCACGTCAACGCCGACGGGTCGCATGGTCGACGCGCTGTGCGAGCTGCTCGAATGCTGCGCGTTCTCGCATCGGCGTCCGCCGTTCGGGATCGCGTCGATCGTCGTCGACGGAGAAACGGTGCCGATCGTCGAGGAGGCTGCCGCGGCCACGCCGTTCGGCACGCTGCTGCATTTCCGCAAGGCGCTGCCGGTCGCGCGCCAGCCGCGCGTGCTGATCGTCGCGCCGATGTCCGGGCATTTCGCGACGCTGCTGCGCGGCACGGTGCACACGATGCTGGCCGACCACGACGTGTACATCACCGATTGGCACAACCCGCGCGACATCCCGCTAACGGCCGGGCGCTTCGGTTTCGACGAATACGTCGAGCATGTGATCGACTTCATCCGCCAGATCGGCCCGGACACGCATGTGCTCGCGATCTGCCAGCCGACCGTCGCCGCGCTCGCGGCGGTCGCGCTGATGGCCGCCGGCGGCGATCCGGCGCAGCCCGCGAGCCTGACGCTGATGGCGGGCCCGATCGACTGCCGCGTGAATCCGACGAAGGTCAACGCGCTCGCCACGAGCCAGACGATCGAATGGTTCGCGAAGAACCTGATCAGCGTGGTGCCGGCCGGCTTCGTCGGCGCGCAGCGGTGCGTGTATCCGGGCTTCGTGCAGGTCGGCGCCTTCATGTCGATGAACCCCGATCGGCATGCGGCTTCGTTTGCCGATATGTATTACCAGCGCGCGAAAGGCGATCCCGCGAAAGCCGACACGCTGCGGCATTTCTACGACGAATACTTCGCGACGGCCGACCTCACCGCGGAGTTCTATCTGGAAACGGTCGAGAAGGTGTTCCAGCAATACGCGCTCGCGCGCGGCGAACTGACGGTGGGCGACAGGCTCGTCGAACCGGCGGCGATTCACCGCACCGCGCTGCTGACGATCGAAGGCGAGAAGGACGATATCTGCGCAGTGGGCCAGACGGTGGCCGCGCAGGAGCTGTGTTCGGGGTTGCCGCCGTATCTGAAGACGCACCATGTGCAAACGGGTGCTGGCCACTACGGCGTGTTCAACGGCAGCCGCTGGGAAACGCAGATCTATCCGATCGTGCGCGCGACGATCCACGACAACGAACCGTACGATCGCATCGCGGATGCGGAAGGCAACGCGAGCGGCACGCACTACGTCACGCTGCGCGCGCTGCTCGATGCGCGCGCAACCGAACACGATGCGGGGACCGTCGAACCCTCATCGCATCACGCCCACTGAATCCGGGCAACGACGCAACGACCGGCATCGCAAATGAATCGCCCCGCCGGGATGGCGGGGCGTGATTTCCAGCAGCCTTCAGGCGACGCGCGAGCGAATGAACCCGCGCGCCCGGCTTGCGTTACGAACAGGCCTTGCCGTGCGACGCGTGGAAGCCTTTCGCCTTCGCATCCGCTTCCGACATGTAGCTGCCGTGCTTCGTCTTGCCGTAGTACTTGTCGGTCGAGCAGTGATAGACCTTCGTGCTGTCGTTGGCCCACACCTTGCCCGCGCCACCGCCCGGCGCAGCTGCGGCGGTCGTCGCGGGGGCGCTCTTCGCCGGCGCGGCACCGGATGCAGCGGCAGCGGACGCCGCCGTTGCCGGCGCCGTCGCGGCCGGCGCGCTGGCTGCTGCCGCCGAAGATGCGCCGTACCAGGTCTTCACGCCCTTGTGGCCCGCACATGCGCCCTTCTTCGATGCGCCCGAGTAGAACGAACCGTCCTTGCACAGACCGGTCGTGCCGGCCGGCGCGCTGGCCGGAACCTGCGCGAATGCACCGATCGACACACCCATGCCGGCGACGAGCGCGGCGATCAACATCGTCTTTTTCATAGTCCTCTCCTGATTTGCCTGAATGATCAATGCGTCCCGGGCGTACCCGAGGGAAATCCCGGTTACCGCACCCAGCGGCACATGCGATGGTGGTGATGGTCGTAGTGGCACACACGGTGCGAATGGGCTTCGGCAAGCGCCGGAGCGAGAATGGCGCATGCCACTGCGGTGGCCGTCAGGATCTTCGCGATGCGCTTCATGGATTTCTCCCGGGTAGGTCAGCCGGTGATCCGGCTGGTACCTCCTTAACGCCGGCCGTCGACAGGCCGTGCACCGCGCAGCCCGCAATTGACGATCTTTGACACCACGTAACAGTCCGTCACGCGAAGCTGACGAATATCTTTCCTTTCTTTCCGGATCTTCAGCTTCGCAACCCTTCGGAATTCGAATGAATGGATCGATAGGGAAAGCAGGTCGCGGGTATCAGAAGAGCACGCGGAGGATTCCGGGACGCATCAACGAAAAAACCGCCCGAAGGCGGTCTGTCGCAAACGTGCGCACGATGCGCGTCGGTCGGCACATTCGCACCTCGGGAAACCGCCAGCTACGCACCCGTCTCGCCCCACGGCGTCGGCGGTGGCACGGCGCAAGGCCCTTCAACATCGATCGACTTGAAATCGGCGGGCCCGACGATCTCCAGATACTCCATGTCCGGCGAGTAGTCGAACAGGTAGTGGACGATCCCCGGCGCCTGATGCACGCAGTCGCCGGCGGACACCAGCGTTTCCTGCTCGCCGTACATGAAGCGCGCCCACCCCTTCAGCATGTACACAATATGGAACTCGGCCTCGTGACGGTGCCAGCCGGTGCCCGCCGTCGGTGCATGATTCGCCCTGACGAGTTGCGCGACGACCTTGCCGTTCGTCGCGGCCGCGATGCCGAGATCGCGATACAGGAAGAAGTCGCGCAGGCCTTCGCCTTGATACGCGGTGTCCTGCGGCTTCACGTGGGAAAAATGGGTGGTTGTCGGTGTGCTCATCGTGGTGCTCCTTCATCGAAAGGATCAAGCCTGACAAGCACTTAGCGTTCCAGTTTGCGACGGCGCGAAGCCGTGCAGGTTACCGCTCGTGCGTGTCGCGCAGCGGCCTTTGACGGATGCGCTCGCGCAACTGTAAGCGTACTTCAATCTCCACATCGCCCGGGACGCCATTGCGGCTTCACGGGCGATGCGCAACGCTGCCTGCTTACTTCAACCGCCCCGACAAGAACTGCCCGAGCCGTTCGCTCTTCGGATTCACGAGAATCTCCTGCGGATTCCCTTCCTCCTCGATCTTCCCCTGATGCAGGAAGATCACGTGATTCGACACGTTGCGCGCGAAGCCCATCTCGTGCGTGACGACGACCATCGTGCGGCCCTCCTCGGCGAGCTTCTGCATCACCTTCAGCACTTCGCCCACCAGCTCCGGGTCGAGCGCCGACGTCGGCTCGTCGAACAGCATCACTTCCGGCTCCATCGCCAGTGCGCGCGCGATCGCAACACGCTGCTGCTGGCCGCCCGACAGGTGCGACGGATACATGCCCTCGACGCGCGGCGCGAGGCCGACCTTCTCCAGGTACTGGCGCGCCCGCGCGATGGCCTCGTCCTTGCCGATCCCGAGCACGGCCATCGGCGCCTCGATCACGTTCTCGAGCACCGTCATGTGCGCCCACAGGTTGAAGTGCTGGAACACCATCGCGAGCTTCGTGCGCATCCGCTGAAGCTGCTTCTGGTCGGCCACGCGCAGCGCCCCGTTGCGATCGCGCGTGGTCTGGATCGGCTCGCTGCCGATCGTGATCTGCCCCGAGCACGGCTGCTCGAGGAAGTTGATGCAGCGCAGGAACGTGCTCTTGCCGGAGCCGCTCGAGCCGATGATGCTGATCACGTCGCCGGCCTTCGCCTTCATCGACACGCCCTTCAACACCTCGTTGTCGCCGAATTTCTTGTGCAGGTTATCGACTGTGAGCTTGTACATGCTTGGTCCTTCGTTGCGAATGCATTAATGGCCGCGCGGCGAGAGGTACGCGAGCCAGCGCGTCTCGAGCTTGCGGAACGCCCAGATGAGTGCGAACACGACGGCGGCGTACAGCACGGCTGCGATGCCGTAGGCCTGGAACGACATGTACGTCGCCGAGTTGACGTCGCGCGTGACCTTCAGGATGTCGGGCACGGTCGCGGTGAACGCGAGCGTGGTCGCATGCAGCATCAGGATCACCTCGTTGCTGTAGCTCGGCAGCGAGCGGCGCAGCGCGGAAGGCAGGATGATCCGCGTATAGAGCTTGAAGCGCGACATCCCGTAGGCCTGCCCGGCCTCGATCTCGCCGGCCGACGTCGCCTTGATCGCGCCCGCGAAGATCTCCGTCGCATACGCGCATTCGTTCAGCACGAACGCGAGCAGCGTGCAGTTCATCGCGTTGCGGAAGAACGTGTCGAGCAGCACGTGGTTGTGCACGACCTGCAGGCTGTAGATGCCCGTGTAGCACATCAGCAGCTGCACGTAGAGCGGCGTGCCGCGGAACACATACGTATAGAGCCATACGGGGCCCGAGATCCAGCGGTTCGACGATGCGCGTGCGATCGCGAGCGGCACGGCGAGCGCGAAACCGAGCGCGATCGACACGACCAGCAGCCACAGCGTGATCGCGAGGCCGCTGAAGCGGTAACCGTCGGTATACAGATAGCTTTGCCAGTATTGGCCGATGAGTTCGATCACAGTGCGAGCCTCCGGACGCCGACGGAATAACGCTTCTCGAGGTGATGCAGCACGACGTTGGACACCGTCGTGATCGCGAGGTAGATCGCGCCCGCGGCCAGCGTGAAGAAGAAGAAATCGAGCGTGCTCTTGCCCGCGTCCTGCGACGCCTTGACCACGTCGGCGAGGCCGATGATCGACACGAGCGCGGTGGCTTTCACGAGCACCTGCCAGTTGTTGCCGATGCCGGGCAGCGCGAAGCGCATCATCTGCGGGAACAGGATGCGATGAAACACGCGCCAGCCGCCCATCCCGTACGCGAAGCCGGCTTCGAGCTGGCCGCGCGGCACCGCGAGGAACGCGCCGCGGAACGTCTCGGTGAAGTACGCGCCGTAGATGAAGCCGAGCGTCACGACGCCGGCCGCGAACGGGTCGATGTCGATCTGGTCCCAGCCGATCAGGTCGGTCGCGTTGTTCAGCAGGATCTGGATCCCGTAGAACAGCAGCAGCATCAGCACGAGGTCCGGCACCGCGCGGATCAGCGTCGTATAGAAGGTGCCGATCGACTTGAGCACGCGGTTGGTCGACAGTTTCGCGCCCGCGCCGGCGAGCCCCAGCACGAGCGACGCGGCAAGCGACAGCACCGCGAGCTTCACGGTCTCGACCGTGCCGGCCCACAGCAGCGGGCCAAATCCTTGGAAGATCATATAAGGGGTCCAGAACGATGTGGCTGGATTGTCAATAGCCATTAACCGCGCATCAAACGATATCTACGCACTACCTGATGCAACCTGCTCATCAAGCCCGACGCATCCCGTGACGCGGGCGGCGCCCGGCAACAGACGCGGCGCGCACCGCAGCCGATGCGCGCCGCATGGACGGTCAGCCGCCGTAGACGTCGAACGCGAAGTACTTCTTCTCGAGCTTCTTGTACGTGCCGTCCTTGATGATGTCGGCGATCGCGTGGTCGATCTTCGCCTTCAGGTCGGCATCGTCCTTGCGCAGGCCGATGCCCGCGCCGTTGCCGAGCGTCTTCGGATCGTCGATATCCTTGCCGGCGAAATCGAAGTTCGCGCCGCGCGGCGTCTTCAGGAAACCGATGTCGGCCTGCACCGCGTCCTGCAGCGCCGCGTCGAGGCGGCCGGACATCAGGTCCTGGTACACGCCGTCCTGGTTCTGGTAAGGCACGACCTGCACGCCCTTCGGCGCCCAGTACGCCTTCGCGTAGGTTTCCTGAATGGTTCCCTGCTCGACGCCGACCGACTTGCCCTTCAGCGATTCGGCCGTCGGCTGCAGGTTCGCGCCTTTCTTCGCGACGAGGCGCGTCGGCGTGTTGAACAGCTTGTCGGAGAACGCGATCTGCTCGGCGCGCGCCGGCGTCATCGACATCGACGACAGCACGCCGTCGAACTTCTTCGCCTTCAGCGCCGGGATCATCCCGTCGAAGTCGTTCTCGATCCACACGCATTTCGCCTTCAGGCGAGCGCAGATCTCGTTGCCGAGATCGACGTCGAAGCCGACCACCTTGCCGCTTGCGTCCTTCGATTCGAACGGCGGATAGCTGGCGTCGACGCCGAACCGGATCGTCGACCAATCCTTGGCGTGGGCACCGACCGCGATGCAGGCAAGGGCAATACTGAGCGCGAGTTTCTTCATGGAATTCCTGTCAGAGGCGAACTGGGCCGGGGTCACGTCGGGCGGCCCGCACCGGCGCTGCCGGCACGGCGACTCCGCCGCGAACCCTTCCAACCCGGAAATCGCGCTGCCTAGCGACGCTCCAAGTTGTACATACAACTTTGCCTTTTCAGAGGCGTCGCCAGCAATCCGTGTTTATCTCTAATTGTCGGATCATTAGGGTCGCCGGCCGAGATTTTCCTTAAATTTCAATTAACTATGGATTACACGACACTGAATCCCGGCTTTCTCGATGCGTAAGGGAGCGGCCGGAAGGCACGCAACACCTGTCTAGACCTCACGCGTCGCGCCGACCGTTTCCAGCCCGACCAGCCGGTAGCCGAACTGCAGCTCCGTCAGCAGGTGCCGCGGCCTCGCCGGCACCGGTTCGAGTTTCTGCCGCAGGTTCGTCATGTACACACGTACGTAGTGCGCGCGATCCGCGTCGTGAATGCCCCATACCTCGGCCAGCAGTTGCCGCGCGGCAATCACGCCGCCGCGCGCGCGGATCAGCGCGGCGAGCAGCCGGAATTCGAGGCGCGTCAGATGGACGGGCTCGCCGCCGCGCACGACTTCATGCCGGCCGAGATCGACGGTCACGTCGCCGAACCGCACGATCGACGACGCTTGCCCGTCGGCCGACACGAACGCCGCGCGCCGCAACAGCGCACGCGCCCGCGCGAGCAGTTCGGGCACGCCGAACGGCTTCGCGAGGTAATCGTCCGCGCCCGCGTCGAGCGCGGCGACCTTCTCCACTTCCTGCTGCCGCGCCGACAGCACGATCACAGGCACCGTCGACCACTCGCGCAGCTCGCGGATGAACGCCTTGCCGTCGCCGTCCGGCAGCCCGAGATCGACGATCACGAGATCGGGCTTGCTGCTCGACGCATACATCCGCGCCTCGCGGGCCGTCGACGCCTCGCAGGCGTCGAGCCCTTCCTGTTCCAGTGCCATCCTGACGAAACGGCGGATGTCGGATTCGTCTTCGACGATAAGTACGCGCGACCTGATCATGTGTGGCTCTCATGTTCGATATCGGGCGGCGCGCCCAACGGCAGGCGAATCTCGAACCGCGCGCCGTGCGGATCGAGCGGCACCGCGCGGATCGACCCGCCGTGCGCGTTGACGATGCTGCGGCACAGCGCGAGCCCGAGCCCCACGCCGCTGATCGACGACTCCTTGCGTTCGCGCTCGAACGGCTCGAACAGCGGCTCGGTATTGCGCGCGACGAATCCAGGCCCGTCGTCCTCGACGAACACGTACAGCGTTTCGCCGAACACGCGTGCGCGCACCGACACGGCCGCATCCGCGCCCGCATACTTCGCGGCGTTGTCGAGCAGGTTCATCAGCACGCGCTCGATCAGCAGCGCGTCGACGTCGATCAGCGGCAGGTCGGCGGGCAAGTCGGCGCTCACGTCGCGGCCGGCCAGCACGCCGGCCGAATGCGCGAGCGCGCTGCCGACGATCTCGTCGAGCATGTGCCACTCGCGATTCAGCCGTACGCCTTCGCTCTGCATCCGCGCGAGATCGAGCAGGTTCACGACGAGCCCGTGCAGTGCCTCGGCCTGGTTGCGGATGCCGTGCGCGAGCGCGGCCGGCTGCCCGTCCGCCAGACGTTCCGGCCGCTCCAGCGTCTCGGCGAGCCCGCGGATTGCGGTGAGCGGCGTCTTCAGGTCGTGCGACACGGCGGCCAGCAACGCGTTGCGCAACCGCTCGCCTTCGATCCGCACGAGCGTGTGCTGCGCGACGTCGACGTAGTGCACGCGTTCGAGCGCCATCGCGATCGACGAGCACAGCGCGTCGATCAGGCGGCGATCGTCGGGGTCCGTCGGCACCGGCTGCGCGTCGCCGAACAGCACGAGCACGCCGCGCACGCGCATCGGCGCCTTCAGCGGCAGGTACTGCGCGGCCGCGCGCTCGAACGGCGCCATCCCGCACCCGGCACCGCGCACCTGCTCGTATGCCCAGCGCGCGATCGGCGTTTCCACGAACCCTGCGTGTTGGGTCGGCATCAGCCGGTCGTTCTCGTCGGGCAGCACGAGCGCGATGCGCACGCCGAGCAGCGGCGCAATCGTGCCGGTGCAGATCGATGCGATCTGCTCGGTCCCGATCGCGGCCGACAGATCGTGTGCGACCCTCGCGAGCGCGGCCGAGCGTTTCTCGTTCGCGCGCGCGGCGCGGGCCTCCGCGCGCAGGCGCGCCGCGAGTTGGCCGATCGCGAGCGCGACGGCCAGCATCAGCGCGAACGTGAATACGTATTGCGTATCGGACACCGCGAACGACAGCCGCGGCTCGACGAAGAAGAAGTCGAAGCAGCCGACGCAGACGAACGCGGCCCACGCGCCGGCCAGCCGGCCGAGCCGCAGCGCGATCAGCACGACGGTCATCAGGAACAGCATCACGACGTTCGACAGGTCGAACACGCGCAGCAGCGCGCTCGCCGCAAGCGTCGCCAGCGCGCAGACGAGCGTGGCCCACAGCAGCGGCGCCGCGTACTGCGACATCCATACGTGCGCGCGCGGGTGCGCTTCCCGCACGGCGAGCGTCGGCCGCGTGTCGGGCCCGGCGCCCGCGATGCGCTCGGCGATGCCCGCGCACGCGCGCAGCAAGAGCTGCCAGCGGCCGCGGCTCGACGCGGTTTCCAGCGGCACCCTCGCCCGTCGATTCGCTTCGTTCACGTTCACATCCATGATCGCTTCCGGCAAATGAAACGCCGAACGGCCCCGCGCACGCCGCGAAAGCGTGAGCGGGGCCGCGACGGCGCGTTCGGTCAGATAAACGGCGTCAGCAGCATGTCGATCAGCTTGATGCCGATGAACGGCGCGACGATCCCGCCCACGCCGTAGATCAGCAGGTTGCGCCCCAGCAGCGTCCCGGCCGGCTCCGCGCGATACTTCACGCCCTTCAGCGCGAGCGGAATCAGCGCGACGATGATCAACGCATTGAAAATCACCGCCGACAGGATCGCCGACGTCGGGCTGTGCAGCCCCATCACGTTCAGCGCGCCGAGCGCCGGATACGTTGCGACGAACGCGGCCGGGATGATCGCGAAATACTTCGCGAGATCGTTCGCGACGCTGAACGTGGTCAGCGCGCCGCGCGTCATGATCATCTGCTTGCCGACCTCGACCACCTGCATCAGCTTCGTCGGGTTGCTGTCGAGGTCGACCATGTTGGCCGCTTCCTTCGCCGCCTGCGTGCCGCTGTGCATCGCGACGGCCACGTCGGCCTGCGCCAGCGCGGGCGCGTCGTTGGTGCCGTCGCCCGTCATCGCGACGAGATGGCCCTTCGCCTGGTGCTCGCGGATCAGCCGCAGCTTGTCCTCGGGCGTCGCTTCGGCAAGGTAATCGTCGACGCCTGCTTCCGCCGCGATCGCTGCCGCGGTCAGCCGGTTGTCGCCGGTGATCATCACGGTCTTCACGCCGACCTTGCGCAGCTCGGCGAAGCGCGCGGCGATCCCGTGCTTGACGATGTCCTTCAGCTCGATCGTGCCGAGCACGCGCAAGCCGTCGGCGACGACGAGCGGCGTGCCGCCGCGCCGCGCGATGTCGTTGACGGCCGTCTCGACCGCGTGCGGAAACGCGCCGCCGAGCGCATCGACGTGCGCGCGGATCGCGGACGCCGCACCCTTGCGCACCTGCCGCTCGCCGATATCGAGGCCGCTCATCCGCGTGCGTGCGCTGAACGGCACCGCGATGCTGCCGTCGCTCGCGGCCACCTCCAGCGAGAAGCGCTGCTTCGCGAGCGCGACGATCGAGCGCCCTTCGGGCGTCTCGTCGGCCAGCGACGACAGTTGCGCGGCCTCGGCCAGCGCACGCTCCTCCACGCCGGGAGCCGGCCGGAACTGCACGGCCTCGCGGTTGCCGAGCGTGATCGTGCCGGTCTTGTCGAGCAGCAGCACGTCGACGTCGCCGGCCGCTTCGATCGCGCGCCCCGACGTCGCGAGCACGTTCGCGCGCATCATGCGGCTCATCCCGGCGATGCCGATCGCCGACAGCAGCGCGCCGATCGTCGTCGGGATCAGGCAGACCAGCAGCGCGATCAGCACGGTCAGGCTCACGGCCGCGCCCGACGCGTTGAGCAGCACGCTGAACTGCGAGAACGGCAGCAGCGTCACGCACACGAGCAGGAAGATGATCGTCAGCGCGACGAGCAGGATCGTCAGCGCAATCTCGTTCGGCGTCTTGCCGCGTTTCGCGCCTTCGACCATCGCGATCATCCGGTCGAGAAACGCTTCGCCGGGTTGCGCGGTGATCTTCACGACGATCCAGTCGGACAGCACGCGCGTGCCGCCCGTCACCGACGAGAAATCCCCGCCGGATTCGCGGATCACCGGAGCCGATTCGCCGGTAATTGCCGATTCGTCGACCGACGCGACGCCGTCGATCACTTCGCCGTCGGCAGGAATCGTGTCGCCGGCCTCGACGAGCACGATGCTGCCGGCGGCGAGCTCGTCGCTCGGCACGCGATGGCTGGTGCTGCCGTATTGCTTCGGCTCGTCGAGCACCTTCGCGTACACGCGCTTGCGCGCCGCGCGCAGCGCGTCGGCCTGCGCCTTGCCGCGCCCTTCGGCCAGCGCCTCGGCCGCGTTCGCGAACAGCACGGTGAACCACAGCCAGCACGCGACCGCGAAGATGAAGCCGGCCGGCGCATCGCCGGTGCCGGTCAGCGCCTGCAGCCACAGCGCGGTCGTGACGATGCTGCCGAGATAGACGACGAACATCACCGGGTTTTTCAGCTGCACGCGCGGCGAGAGCTTGCGGACCGCCTCGCGCAGCACGGCGGTCCAGCGCATCGGCGGCACGCCGCCGATCGGCATGGCCGCGGGGTTGATCGGGGTTTCGATATGGGACATGAGTGACTCCGTTATTCCTGCTCTTTCTGCGCGCCGGCTGCGTGGCCGAATGCATGGTCGAGCGCGAGGTTCAGGTCGAGCACGCGCACGCGCGGTTCGCCGAGCACGCCGAGCTGGCGCGGTGCGGCGATGCGATCGACCAGCGCCGTGACCTTCGCGGCATCGATGCCGCGCGCATGGGCGACCCGCGCCGCCTGCAGCCGCGCGTTCGCGACCGAGATCTCCGGATCGAGCCCCGACGCGGACGCGGTGACGGCGTCCACCGGCACCGGCGTGCCGTCGGCGAGCGCGTTCTGCTGCCGGTACGCACGCACACGCTGCTCAATATCCGCGAGCAGCTTCTTGCTGGTTGCGCCCTGGTTGCTCGCGCCGCTGCCGGCCGCGTTGTACGGCTGGTCGACCGTCTTCGACGGATCGGCCGGATCGGTGCCGACCGTCGCGCTCGGCCGCGCATGGAAGTAGCCGGCGCGCGTGAAGTCCTGTCCGATCACCGCGGAGCCGATCGTCGTGCCGTCACGCTGGACGAGACTGCCGCGCGCCTGCGCCGGGAACAGCACGTTCGCGACGCCCGTGGTCAGCAGCGGATACGCGATGCCGGTGACGAGCATGAACAGCACCGACGATGCGATCACGGGCCGCACGAGGCCGCGCGTCGCCGCGCCGAACGAAGAACCGGGTGCCGGCGCGGCGACGGCCGCTGCCTGGCGATTGCGTTGCATCATGATGTTTCCCTCAGAACAGTTGGCCGCCCGACATCAGCAGGTGCTCGACGACCGGGCCGAGCGCGAGCGCGGGCAGGAACGTGAGACCGCCGACGACGAGGATCACGAAGATCAGCAGGCCGGCGAACAGGCCGGTCGACGTCGACAGCGTGCCGGCGCTTTCGGGCACGCTCTTCTTCGCGGCGAGGCTGCCCGCGACCGCGAGCATCGGCAGCAGCGTCAGGTAGCGGCCGATCAGCATCGCGAAACCGATCGTCGTATTGAAGAACGGCGTGTTCGCGTTCAGGCCCGCGAACGCGGAGCCGTTGTTCGCCGTGCCTGACGTGTACGCGTACAGCACTTCGCTGAAACCGTGCGGCCCGAGGTTCGCGAGGCTGTTCATCGTCGCAGGCAACATCGCGGCCAGCGCGGTGAAGCCGAGGATGCTGAACGGATGTGCGAGCACCGCGAGCATCACGAGCTTCATCTCGCGCGCCTCGATCTTCTTGCCGAGAAACTCCGGCGTGCGGCCGATCATCATCCCGACGAGGAACACCGTGAGGATTGCGAACGTGAACAGGTTGATCAACCCGACACCGTCGCCGCCGAACACGTTGTTCAGCATCATCTGCGCGATCGGCACGAGCCCGCCGAGCGGCGTCAACGAGTCGTGCATTGCGTCGACCGAGCCGGTGGTCGCGGCCGTCGTGACGGTCGCGAACAGGCTCGTCTGCGCGATGCCGAAGCGCATCTCCTTGCCTTCCATGTTGCCGCCCGGCTGCACGGCGCTCATCTGCTGGTCGACGCCGAGCCCGGTCAGCAGCGGATTGCCGTGCTGCTCGGCCTGGTAGATCACGGCGAGGAAGCCGACGAACATCACGACGAACGCGCCGAGGATCACCCAGCCCTGGCGGCGCCGGCCGATCATCGTGCCGAGCGTATAGGTCAGCGCGGACGGAATCAGCAGCATCGACAGCATATGCAGCGTGTTGGTGAGCGGCGTCGGGTTCTCGAACGGATGCGCGGCGTTCATGCTGAAGAAGCCGCCGCCGTTCGTGCCGATGTGCTTGATCGATTCGAGGCTCGCAACCGGCCCCATCACGATCTGCTGGCGCGCACCTTCGAGCGTGGTCGCCCACGCGTCGGACGCGAGCGTCTGCGGCATGCCCTGCCACACGTACACGAGCGCCATCACGAAGCTGAGCGGCAGCAGCACGCGGTAGGTCACGCGCGTGAAATCGACCCAGTAGTTGCCGATGTCGGCCGCGCTCTTGCGGCTCAGCCCGCGAATGAAGCCGCCCGCGGCCGCGATGCCGGTCGCGGCGCTGACCATCATCAGGAACGTGATGACGGCCATCTGCGAGAAGTTCGACAGGCTGCTCTCGCCCGCATACGCCTGCCAGTTCGTGTTCGTGATGAACGACGCGGCCGTGTTGAATGCGAGGTCGGGGCTTTGCGCGGCGCGCTGCAGCGCATCGAACGGCAGCGCGTCCTGGATGCGCAGCAGCAGATAGCCGAGCAGCATCATCGCGGCATTGCCGAGCAGCAGCACCATCCCGTAGCGCTGCCACGACATCGCTTCGTCGGGATTCACGCCGAGCAGCGCATAGGTGCGGCGTTCGACCCACGCGTGGCGCGGGCTCGTAAAGGCGTGCGCCAGCCATTTCCCGACGACGGGCACCAGCGCCAGCATGATCGCGAGAACGATCGCGAATTGAATCAGATTGTTGAACATGTCGACACTCGCTCAGATCCGGTCGAGACCGGTGATGAAACCGGCCGTCAATGCGAAGAACGCAAGCGTGAACAGTACGAAAAGCAGATCGCTCATGACATTCACCGATATTTTCGAATTCCTGTTGAATCGTGCCGATCAATACCGCTCGGGCTTGATCAATGCATGAAACAGATAGATAAAGAGCGCGATCGATACCGCGCCGGTGATCCACAACATGGCTTTCCCCTTTGTTCGTATGCGCGGAATATCCACGCGATCGTCTGCGTATCGGGCCTTGCCGCGTCGGCGCGGGCCCGAGTGACGCCCCCATGCTCATCTGGAGAATGGGATGCGACAGTGTAGAAATCCGCGTATCAAAGCGGTGTTCAATTTCCTTACGGGGAATAAAAAAGCTGTAAAGACGAAAGCCGGCTGGCGGAGTGTTTTTATGCGTTCTTTTCAGCGGCGGTGCGAGTCTATACACCGTATCGTCACGGCGATTCCTAGAATGAGAGCCATGTCCACACGAGATCTCCGCGGTGCGGAGCACGATGCGACCCGGGGATGAACGCATGAAACCGACCAGAACCGAATCCGCCGCCTCACGCGATCTGCCGCCGGTTCGTGCGCGGCGCCGGTGCCCCGCGGACGACCTCGTGCTGCTGTCGATCCGCGTCGAATCGGACAATCTCGCCGTCGTGCGGCGCCTGCTGCATCAGGCTGTCGGCGCCGCGCTCAATTTCTATACGGCCGCGCTCGACAAACGCACCGGGCGCGCGTGCATCGAGCTCGAAGTCGCGCGGTCGCAGGCATCGCCGGCGATCATGGCGATCCTCCGCCTGCTGCCGGCCGCCGAGTTCGGCACGATCCGCCTGTTGCAGCACTAGCCGGCAGCCGTTTCGGCCGCGCGACGCCTCCCTTTCATCGATTCGAACGCACGCATCCGGCACGAACGGGCGCGGTTCTTCACGAACCGAACGCGTTCGCGCCGGCGCGCGCGACGGATCGTCGTTCCCGTCGTTACGGGCCTTTCCCAGGAAGCACAAACAATGAAAAAAGCAGTCGTCGGTACCCTCTCCCTCGCGTTCTTCGGCGCCGCCGCGCATGCGCAAAGCAGCGTCACGCTCTACGGGATGCTGGATGCCGGTATCGCCTATACGAACAACCAGTCGGGCAAAAGCGTGTGGCAGCAAGGCAGCGGCCTGCTGTCGAATACGGTCTTCGGGCTGAGCGGCAACGAGGATCTCGGCGGCGGCCTGCATGCGCTGTTCCGCCTCGAGAACGGCTTCAACCTGAACAACGGCACGCAGTCCTACCGGAACACGATGTTCGGCCGCCGTGCGTACGTCGGCCTGCAAAGCGACCAATACGGCGCGCTGACGCTCGGCCGGCAATACGACTCCGTGGTCGACTATCTCGGCCCGCTGGCAATGGCGAACAACGGCGACGGCAACAACCTCGCGTCGCATCCGTTCGACAATGACAACATCGACGATTCGTTCTACATCGACAACGCGGTGAAATACACGAGCCCGACGCTCGCCGGCTGGCAGTTCGGCGGCCTGTACGGGTTCAGCAACGCGGCCGGTGGCTTCGCGAACAACCGCGCGTACAGCGCGGGCGTGTCGTATGCGAACGGGCCGGTCAGCCTCGGCGCGGCGTACCTGCAGCTCAACCGCGGCGGGCTGACGGCCGGCGGTGCGCTGTCGACGAACGATGCGCCGAACTTCCCCGCCGTGCGCCAGCGCGTGGTGGGCGCCGGCGGCAGCTATGCGTTCGACCGGCTGACGGTCGGTGCACTGTGGACGCATTCGATGTTCGACGAAACGGCCGCGTCGTCGCTGCCCGGCGCGCTGAACGCGCTGCGCTTCGACAACTACGAGATCAACGCGCGCTATGCGCTGACGCCGGCGGTCTCGTTCGCGGGCGCCTATACGTTCACCGAAGGCCGCTACGACGACGCGACCGGCAGCCACCGGCCGAAATGGCACCAGGTAACGCTGATGGCCGACTACGCGCTGAGCAAGCGCACCGACGTGTATGCGGAAACCGTGTACCAGCACCAGTTCGGCGTGCCGTCGGGCGCGCCGCTCGGGTTCGCGAACGTCACCGGGCTCGCGGCTTCGTCGACGAATACGCAGGTGGTCGCAACGGTCGGCATCCGGCATCGGTTCTGACCGCGCACAGGCCATCGAAGGCCGGCCGCCCTGTGCAATCCCGCATGGACGCGCGCCGGCCGAACAGGGATCATTCGGGGAATCCGGGCCCGCGCGCCCGCGAAACCGGTACACTCGGCGCCGGGCGCGCGCCGGATCGGCATTCGGCGGCGGGCCGCTGCCGACTCTCGAATCGCGATCCCATGACTACACCGATCTATCAGGAAATCAAGGACTTCATCCTCGCGCGGATTCATGCCGGCGAGTGGGCGGAAGGCGACCAGGTGCCGTCGGAGAACGAGCTCGCGCGCGAATTCAACGTCGCGCGGATGACCGTCAACCGCGCGCTGCGCGAGCTGACGGCCGAACAGGTGCTCACGCGCACGCGCGGCTCGGGCACGTATGTCGCATCGCCGAAGTACGAATCGACGCTCGTCGCGATCCGCAGCATCTCCGACGAAGTCGCCGCGCGCGGCCACGGCTATCGCGCGCAGGTGCTGCAGGTCGGCGCGGCCGTCGCCGATGCGAAGCTCGCCGACGAGCTGCAGCTCGACACCGGCAGCCCGATCTTCCATTCGCGCGTGTTGCATTTCGAGAACGACACGCCCGTGCAGCTCGAGGAGCGCTGGGTCAATCCGGCCTGCGCGCCCGAATACGCGTTGCAGGACTTCACGACGACGACGCCGAACCAGTACCTGACGCGCGTCGCGCCGTTGCAGCGCGTCGAATACCGGATCGAGGCCGCGATGCCCGACGCCGAAACGCGCCGCCATCTGACGATGGACGACCGCGAACCGTGCCTGCTGTTGCATCGGCGCACGTGGTCGCAAGGGTTGGTCGCGTCGGTCGCCAATCTGTGGCACCCGGGCAGCCGTTACCGGTTCACCGGGCATTTCTGACGCGCGACCTCACCGCGCGCCGGGGCGCGCCCATCGCTCGATCATGCCGACCGCCAGCTTCAAGCCGTCCTCTTGAGCGATGCGCTCGCCTAGTTCCATTGCACGCGCTTTCGTGTCGGCGCGCTCGGCAAACGCGATAGCCCGCGCAAGCGCGGCACCGTCCACGCGCCGCCCCGCGACCGGCGCATCCGCGACGCCGAGCCGCCGCAGCCGGTTCGCCCAGAAGAACTGATCGCCCGCGAACGGCACGACGATCGACGGAATGCCCGCCCGCGCGGCCGAATGCGTGGTGCCCGATCCGCCGTGATGGATCGCCATCGACACGCGCGGGAACAGCCAGTCGTGCGGCGTGTCGCCGATCACGCGGACGTGCGCCGGCAGCAGCGACGCATCGATGCCGCTCCAGCCCGGATAGAACAGCGCGCGCCGGCCGTCGAGCGCACGCACCAGCGCGTCGGCCATCGCCGCGCGGTCGAAGCCGGCCATGCTGCCGAAGCCGATGTACACCGGCGAATCGCCCGAATCGAGAAAGGTGGAAAGTTCAGGCGACGGCGCCCATGCACTTGCATCGATACGCCATTGCCCGCATGCAAGCACCTGCGACGGCCAGTCGGCCGGGCCGAATAGCAGCGCCGGCGATACGCCGTACAGCATCGGATGATCGGTCCACACCCGCTTGCGCGGCGGCAGCCCGCATACGCTTGCGCGCGCCGCATTCGTCGCTTTCCTGAATGCCTGCCACAGCAGTGCATTGACGAACCGGTGGCTCGCGCGGTTCAGCCAGCGCGGCAGCTTGCCCGGCGGCAGGAACGGCGACGCGAATTCGGCGGTCGGCGTGATCGGGATCATGCCGGTGCCGATCGCCGGCACGCGGCGATATTCGGCGACCGATAACCCGACGAACGACGCGAGCCCGGACACGAGGATCGCATCGCAACCGGCCGATGCGTCAGCGATTTCGCGCATCCATGCGGCCGTGTTCGCATTCGCGATCGCCGCGAGCGCCTTCGACGTGTCGTTGAAACCGCCGCGCCCGCGCACCGCGTCCGACAACGCGCCGTCCGGTGCGATCGCGCGGCGGATATCGCCGGACAACGGCGCCGACGGCACGCCGAGCGCGTCGGCCGAACCGAGCGTCGCGGCATCGGCCAGCAGCCGGACATCGTGGCCGGCATCCATCAGCGCGCGGCCGAGCGCCGCGAGCGGGCGCGTATCGCCTTCGGTGCCGTAGGTGGCGATGACAAGCTTCATGCGTGACTCCTCGTTCCATCGACGGGAACTGGTGGATCTCAAAAAATGCACGTCGTATACTAATGCAATTCATGCACTTTCAGCAGATCCCCATCATGCCGATTCCGACCGAAGATCCGGGCCGCCGCGCGCGCAAGCGCATCCAGATGCTCGCGCATCTCGCCGCCACCGGCGCGCGCCTGTTCGATGCGCACGGCTACGAAGCCGTCACGATGGAACAGATCGCCGCGCAGGCCGATGTCGCGAAGCGCACGCTATACAACCACTTTCCGACGAAGGAAGCCGTGCTCGCGCACTGGCTCGAAGGCGAGCTCGCGCGTGACCTCGCGCATCTGCAGCGCGACGTCGCGCGGCGCAAGACCTTTGCGTCGCGCATCGGCTGCGTGCTCGACGCGTCGGCCGCATGGTGCGAGCAGCATCCGGTGTACCTGCTCGCGTATCTGCGGCACCGCTTCCTGAGCATCGGTGCTGTCGAACCTGAAAACGGCGGGGAGAACGGCAGCGATATCGCACTGGTGTGGCAGCAACTGATCGCCGCGGGGCAGCAGTCCGGCGAACTGAACGCGACGCTGCGGGCCGACCAGCTTGCGACGTGGTTCCATCACCTGTATCTCGCGGCGATGCTGCGCTGGCTGACGGTGCCGGGGCTGTCGCTGAAACGGGAGTTTCAGTCGGTCGCGAAATTGTTTATTGAAGGCGCGCAAGCGCAACGCTGAGCGGTGCATGGCGCCGGTCGGGCGCTCACAAGCTCACCGGCTCACGACTCACCGGCGGCTCACAATCGCCCGAGCACGACCGCGAGCAGCGAGCGCCCGAAACGGGCGACCGCCGCACCGCATGCGACGAACGCGCGCTTCATTTCTTCCGCGACGCTTTCGCCGCCGGCGCACCGCGCTTCGCGGCATTACCGCCGCCCGACGGCCATTGCGTCTCGTCGAGCAGCCGGTCGAACAGCCGCGCGCGCTCGTCGGCCGACAGCGGGCACAGCCCGAACATCGCCGATAGCGCGAGCCCCCAGGCCGCTTTCCATCGCAGCAGCGCAAGATCGGGATCGTCGGATTCGGCCGCGATGCGCTTCGCGTTCTCGCCGTCGGTATCCCGAACCTGCTGCAGCGGCGCGGGATCCTCGACCAGCGCCGCCATGATCGCGAGCGCGGCCGACGGCTGCTGGTCGATCACTTCGCGCATCGTCGCGATCTGCGCGGACAGCGTCGGCTGCGCTTCGCGCGGATCGCGCGCGGCCAGATAGTCGCGCTGGAATCGTTGATAGTAGTCCTGCTGATGTTCCATCAGCGCATTCAGCACATCGCCTTTCGTGCGGAACTGATGCATCAGCCCGCCCTTGCTGATGCCGCTTTCGCGCGAGATCGCATCGAACGTGAGCTTGCCCGGGCCGTCGCGCTCGAGGATCGCGAGCGCCGCCTGGATCGCGGCAGTGCGCGTTCGCTCGGAACGCGTCGGGTTATCCATGAACTTTCCCCGGTATGAAGTGATGCAACACGGCCGCACCGGACCGGCACGATCGTATGAAGGAAGTGCGCGGAGTCTATCACAAACAAACCGCCTGGTCGGTTTACATCCGGAAATGGCGGTGCTACGATCGGCTCCCGCATCGGCCCCGGCCGGATGACGGGCCGCGTCGCGCACCGCATGGCGCGGCGCGAATGTCGCCTGTGGCACGGCTGTCCGGCCGATAAACGCTGCCGGCCGGTCTGCCGCTCCGTCGATTCATGCGGTGATTGCGCGTCAAAAACAAACCGTCTGGTTGGCTTTTTTCCAGAACCCCGAGCGGCGATGCCGCCCTGTTGCACCACCCTTCGCACCGGCTCTACCGGCGCGAACCCCGACCCGGAGCATCAAATGAACCGATCGATCAAGCCCAGCCACCTGCTCAACGCCGCGCTATGCGTCGCGCTCGCCGGATGTGCCGGCGTCCAGCCCGCCCGCTACAGCGGCATCGAATCGTCGCCCTACCTGCGCAGCGATCCGCAGGACAAGTCCGGGCGCGTGCCCTATCGCTACGCGCTGCCGGCGGACTGGCACAAGTACCGGAAGCTGATTCTCGACCCGGTGGCCGTCTATCGCGGCACCGACCATCAGTTCGGCAACCTGAACGACCAGGACAAGTCGACACTCGCGACATACATGGGCGACACGTTCGCGAAGAAGCTCGGCAAGCGCTTCGAGTTGACGAGCACGCCGGGCCCCGACACGCTGCGCGTAAAGCTGACGCTGACAGGCGCCGTGACGACGACGACATTTGCCGGCGCATTCGCGCATTTCGATCTCGCGGGCAACGTGTACAACGGCGTGCAGGCAATCCGCGGCCGCGAAGGCGCATTCACGGGCTCGGTCATCTACGCGGTGGAGATCCGCGATGCATCGACGAACCGGCTGATCAGCGCGTACGTGACGAAGCAGTATCCGAATGCGATGAACATCGGCGCGAGTTTCGGCGCGCTCAGCGCGGCAAAGACCGGGATCGACAAGGGTGCCGATGCACTCGTCGCGCAATTCGACTGACGACCTTCGGCGCACCCTGGCGCGTTTCAGGAGGGTGCGCACGCTCTGGCCGCGAGCGGCGATCTTCTGGGTCGCGCCGCTCGCGGCCGCCGCGTTCTGTATCGCGTGGGGCGTCTCGTCGGTCGACAGCCGCGGGCCGACGATCTCAATTGCGTTCGCGACAGCCGACGGGCTGGAAGCCGGCCGATCGACGCTGCGGCTGCGCAATGTCGAAATCGGTCGCGTCACGCGCGTTCGCGTATTGCGCGGGCAGCCCGGCGTGATGATCGATGTGCGACTGGACACCGACGCTCAAGCGCTGGCGGTTGCGGACACACGCTTCTGGATCGTGCGGCCGCGCATCGGGCCCGGCGGCCTCTCCGGTCTCGATTCGGTGCTGTCCGGTTCGTATATCGCGGCCGCACTCGGCAGTTCGCGCGAACCGCGCACGACGTTCACCGGGCTCGATGCGCCGCCCGTCAACGAAAGCGGCGGCCGTCACTACACGCTGCGCGCGACGTCGCTCGGCTCGGTCGCCATCGGTTCGCCGGTCTATCATCGGCGCGCACGTGTCGGTCAGGTCGCCGGTTATACGCTCGATGCCGACGGACGCAGCGTATCGATCGACGTGTTCGTCGCCGCGCCATTCGATCGATACGTCGACGTCGATGCGCGCTGGTGGCAGGCGGGCGGCCTCGGCCTGCGGCTCGATGCGGGCGGCATGAGGCTCGACACGCCGTCGATCACCGCGCTGCTCGCCGGCGCGCTCGCGTTCGCCGCGCCGCCCGGTCGCACCGCGAACGTCGCGGCGCCGGACGGTGCGCGCTTTCGCGTGGCCAACGACGAAATCGACGCAATGCGCACGCCGAATGCACCGGCCGCGCCGGTCGTGATGCATTTCGACCGTTCGCTGCGCGGGCTCGATGTCGGCGCGCCGGTGGATTTTCGCGGCGTCGAACTCGGCAACGTGACGGCCGTCGGCACCGAATACGACGCGGCACGCGGCAGCGTCACGATGCGCGTGACGGTCGCGCTTTACCCCGATCGCCTCGGGCAGCGCTATCGCAGCGCGCTCGGCAACGGCGACACCGATGCCGGCAAGGCGCTGCTGCGCACGCTCGTCGCGCGCGGTTTGCGCGGCCAGTTGCGCGTCGGCAATCCGGTCGCGAACCGCTCGTATGTCGCGCTCGACATGTTTCCGCACGCGCCGCCCGCCTCGGTCGATACGGATCGCATGCCGATCGTGTTGCCAACCGTGCCCGGCACGCTCGACGTGCTGCGCGTACGCATTGCCGATATCGCCGGAACACTTTCCCGGTTGCCGCTCGACCGCATGGGCACGGATCTGAACGCAACGCTCATGCGCACCAATGCGCTGTTCACGCAACTCGATACCGAACTCGCGCCGCATGCGCGCGATGCGCTCGGCACCGCGCGACAGGCGTTCACGGCCGCGCAGGCGATGCTCGCGCAACAGGGTGCGAACACATCGAACGTCCACCGTACGCTGACGCAAATCGCACGCACGTCGAGCGCACTGCGCGCATTGGCCGGGGACCTGGAACAGCATCCGGAGTGGTTGCTGCCGAATGCATCGGGCGCCACGCAACCGGCCGACATGCCGCATCCGGCGAGTGCCGCACGTTGAATGCGTCGCGCACCGCATACGGTTTTCCACGACGAATGCACGCACTGCATGCCAAATGTGCCGCGCAGCAGTATGCTGGTGTCGAACGGCTGCGCACGGTGCATCGGGTAATCCCGTAATTCGCACGTTGTCGCGCCGCCGTCGCGACCGCAACCCTGCGTTGCAAGGAGGGATTCGTGATGGCTACCACGCATCAGCACTTCCACCTCGAACTACGGCACGCCACCGCGCCGACCTATTTCATCAGCTACCTGTTTCCCGCCTTGCTGTTCATTTACGAACTGCTGCGCGTCGGCCAGTGGATCCGCGATCACGGGATGCAATTCGCCGCGTTCAAGCAGATGGGTTATGAGTATCTGCTGATGCTGCTGTTCGTCGGGCTGCAGATCGTCGTCGAGGCGATCTTCCTGCTCGGTGCCGCGATGCGTCGCGATCGCGACTTCGAGCATCGGCTGCCGAACGTGATCCTCGGCATCGGCTGCTCGATCGCGCTGCTCGCGATCGATCTCGCGATCCAGCTGGCGTTCTGACGGCCGGCGGGCACACGCCCGCCGGTTGCCCGCACACTCAGGCGTCCGCGTTGCGCAGGAACGTCGCCACCGCGGCCAGCACGTCGTCCGTGCGCTCGCGGTGCGGCATGTGCCCGCATTTGGCGAGCAACAGGAACGACGACGGCCCCGCGACGCGCGCGGCGATCCGCTTCGGATGCACGTCGGAGCCGTATTCGTCGTCTTCGCCGTGAATCGCGAGCGTCGCGCATTGCACGCGCGGCAAGTCGTCGTCGAGATTCCAGTCGCGAAACGCCGGCGACAGCCACGTGTCGACCCACGCGCGCAGTACCCACTCGGCCTTGTCGCCGTGATAGCGCGCGAGCCGGTCGAGCTGGCCCGGTTCGTCGAACAGCAGCCCAGCGTCGCGAATGCCGGCCAGCGTGCGATCCTCGACGAACGCCTGCGCGGCGACCGTCACGAGTGCGCGGCAACGCCCCGGATGCGCGGCGGCGCAGCCGACCGCCATTCCGCCGCCGACGCTGTGCCCGAACGCGACGAACGCGTCGACACGCAGTTGCTCGAGCACTGCATCGAACGATCGATCGGCCTCGTCGCGCACGAACGTCGTGCCGAGCTTCCCCGGATGACGATCCGAACGGCCGAAACCGAGGCGGTCGTATGCGATCACGTCGCGTTGCGTGGCGTTCGCGAGCTGCGCGGGAAAGTCGCGCCACAGGTCGACGCAGCCGAGCGAATCGTGCAGCAGCACGATGGGCGCGGCCGGCTTAGGCGCGGCCGCCACGGCCGTGCCCGTCTCATCTTGCACCGGACGAGCGCGCCAGCGTTTCGCGAAAAGACGCCCTTGCGGCGTCTCGACGATTGTCTCCTCGATCAGGCTATCGGTCATGTGTCGGTCGTCTGCATAAAAGCGGCCGCACGTCGGCGGCCCCATCGGATCCCCGCATGTTGGCCTGCCCGCGCGCGCAGCGTCAAGCAAGCCCCCACCGCCCGCGCGCTCATTCGGGCTGCGGCGGCAGATACTCCATCTGCGCTTCGTCGTACAACCGGTAGATCAGCGCCTGCATCGCGCGGATGTCCTCCGATTCGTCGAGCATCCGCATGCTCATGATGATCGGCGACACGAGGTTCGGATCGTCGAGCGGCTTGTAGCTGATGTCGTCGCGCTTCAGCCCGTACACGCTGTGCGGCACGACCGACACGCCCTCGCCCATCGCGACGAGGCCGAGCGCGATCTGCAGTTCGCGCGTCTCGTAGATCCGCCGCGGCTGCAACGCGCGATCGTGAAAGGCCGCGAGCACCTGGTCCGCATAGCTCGGGCGCGGCGCCTTCGGGAAGATGATCAGCGTGTCGTTCACGAGATCGTGCAGCGACAGCACGGGCTTCGCGCTGTCGAGCGGGTGGCCGACCGGCAGCGCGACGATCATCCGCTCTTCGCGCAGCACGACGCGCCGCACGCTCGGATCTTCATGGCGGATGCGCCCGAACCCGACGTCGATGCGCCCTTCCTTCAGCGCCTTGATCTGGTCCATCGTCGACATCTCGTGCAGGCTCAGCTCGACGGCCGGATACTCGCTGCGAAAGCGCCGGATGATCTTCGGCAGCATCCCGTACAGCGTCGAGCCGACGAAACCGACCGACATGCTGCGCTCGATCTTGCCGACCCGCTTCGTCATCGATTCGAGCTCGGCCGTCTGCGCGAGCAGCTGCACCGCGTGCGAATAGAAGAAGCGCCCCGCGTCGGTCAGCTTCAGCGGCCGTGCATTGCGCTCGAACAGCGGCACGCCGAGCGCCTCCTCGAGCTGCTGGATCTGCCGGCTCAGCGGCGGCTGCGCGATATGCAGCCGTTCCGCCGCACGCGTGAAATTCCGCTCCTCGGCAACCGCGACGAAGTAGCGGAGGTGTCTCAACTCCATTTTCGATGCCTCCCGGACAGCGCCCCGACGTCAAACCACGGCCGGACGATGTCGTCACGATACCGCAGGCGGCGCAAACCGCCACGCACACGGCCGCGCGCCGCCCAATGCAAAACGGGAAGCCTGAAGGCTTCCCGTTTCCCGATCGACGCCGGCCGTGTCGCGGCAGCGTCGCGACCGCCCGTCACACCTCGGTCGCGTAGAGCGCGTCGCGCTGCTCGTTACTCAGCGAGTCGAGCGGCACGTCCGGCAGCCGATAGCAGATCATCGTGCCGTACAGCTCGGCGAGGCAATTGCTGCCGGCGTCGAGCGCGTAGCCGTCCTCGCCGTCCGGTGCCGGCGGGTACACTTCGCGCCACGCGTTGATCGCGGCTTCGATTCGCACGATGGAAACGGGTCCGGCCTTCCGCTCGGCGGGTGATGCGCTCATGGATTCCTCTGGGTTGCGCGCTCCGCGGGCCGTGCCGGCCCGGATGGAACGATGAAAACGCCGGGCGCCGCCGGCCGCCGCGCGCCATGCGCGCCGGATGCCGATCCGCGCTGCGCGTGTCGCGCCGGCCGGGCCGTGGCCCGGTAGGGTCGGGCAATATAACCGGCTTTGACCCCGTGCAGGCAAAAGCCGGGCAAAAAAAACGGGAAGCGCAAGGCTTCCCGTTTCATCGCACGTCGCGCGGCCGCCTGCCGCACGCGCGTCAGCCCGCGGTTTCGCGATTCGCCACCGGCTGCGGCTGCGCGCCGCGGCTCGCGGCGATCCACGGCGCGATCTCCATGTCTTCGTAGCGCACGAAGCGGCTCTTGTTCAGGAGCCGGAAACCGAGCCACACGACGACGAACAGCGGAATACCGATATAGGTCGCGGTCACACCGGCCCAGTCGATCTTGTTCGCGAGGAACGCCTGATAGTCCTGCCCGAGCGCGATCACGAGGCACAGCACGAACGCGAACAGCGGGCCGAACGGGAACCACTTCGACTGGTACGGCAACTGGTCGAGAGAATAACCCTGCTTGACGTAGCCCTTGCGGAACCGGTAATGGCTGACCGCGATGCCGAGCCAGGCGATGAAGCCCGTCATCCCCGACGTGTTCAGCAGCCACAGGTACACCGTCTTGTCGCCGTACAGCGACGTGAAGAAGCACAGCGCGCCGACGGCGGTCGTCGCGTACAGCGCATTGCGCGGCACGCCGCCCGGCGACAGCTTCGCGAACAGCTTCGGCGCGCGGCCTTCGGTCGCGAGGTTGTAGAGCATCCGCGTCGACGCGTACATGCCCGAATTGCCGGCCGACAGCACGGCGGTCAGGATCACCGCGTTCATCACGCCGGCCGCGAATGCGAGGCCCGCGTGGCGGAACACCAGCGTAAACGGGCTCACGCCGATGTCGGTCACGTCCGTCTTCAGCAGGTTCGGGTCGGTGTACGGGATCAGCACGCCGATCACGAAGATCGCGAACACGTAGAACAGCAGGATCCGCCAGAACACCTGGCGCACCGCGCGCGGGATCGTCGTGCGCGGGTGCTCCGATTCGCCGGCCGCGACGCCGATCAGCTCGGTGCCCTGGAACGAGAAGCCCGCGATCATCGCGACGCCCATCAGCGCCGGCAGGCCGCCCGCGAACGGCGCGTCGCCAATCGTCAGGTTGCCCCAGCCGTTGCTCGGCGCGCCTTTCAGAATGCCGAAGATCATCAGCAGGCCGACGCCGATGAACGCGACCACGGTGACGACCTTGATCAGCGCGAACCAGTATTCGGCCTCACCGAACCCGCGCACGGTGAGCGCGTTGAGCAGGAACATCACGGCGAGGAAGGCCGCGCTCCACCATACGCCCGGCACGTCCGGAAACCAGTAGTGCATCACGAGCTGCGCGGCGACGAGCTCCACCGCGATCGTCACGGCCCAGTTGTACCAGTAGTTCCAGCCGAGCGCGAAGCCGAAGCCTTCGTCCACGTATTTCGCGCCGTAGGTCGCGAACGAACCCGACACGGGCATGAACGCGGCCATCTCGCCGAGGCTCGTCATCAGGAAGTACACCATCAGGCCGATCAGCATGTACGCGAGCATCGCGCCGCCGGGGCCGGCCTGCGAGATCGATGCGCCGGACGCGACGAACAGGCCCGTGCCGATCGAGCCGCCGATGGCGATCATCGTCAGGTGGCGCGCCTTCAGCGCGCGATGAAGCTTGGGTGGGTTCGCGGACGAACCGGGTTGGTCGGATTTCGGAATTGCGGACATAAACGAGACGAACGTTGAGCGGGCCGGCATCCGTAGCCGGCGCATGCGGAATCGGAGCGCGGTACGCGTCCTGCGATGCATTCGATGCGGCCCCGATACGCGTTGCGCGGCGGGCGCCTGCGGCGAAGCGCGGATTCTACCTGATTCGCCATGGGGGGAGCTCAGGCGCACACGCCCGCCGCGGCCGCAGAGATTTCGCAGAATCAAGGAGTTGGCCGCACCGGCGCAACCGCAGCCGCCTGCCGGCGCCAAAACCATGGGTATCCCGGGGTTATTCGGCTTTTCATTCCGACCGGTAAACGGGTAATCCTGTCTCGATCCGCCAAATACCGCGCCGATACGAAAAATCGACCGGTCATCGCACCATTAATCAGACAAAACGACCGATACTGATAATTGATTCAAATCAAATCACCCGCGCGCTATGCGGTAATGATGCGTAATCGTTTCGAATTGCTGTTTCCGCATGCATGTTTTGCATGCGCACACGAATTGCAGGAATTCGCGAGATAATGCGGGTTAATTCGAAATAATCAGCGCGCGGAACCGTCGCAACGCGAGTATCCGCCGCCCGTCGCCCCCGAGGATGAAGTCACTCCCGCTGCCCGCCACGCTGCGCCGCCATACCGCGTCGATCGTGGCACGCATTCTGTCGCCCCGCGGCGTACTCGTCGCGGGCATCGTCCTGCTGATGTTCAGTTGGGGACTTTCGACGTCGCTTTTAATCGAGGCGCGACGCGACGCGTATGAGCACGCGGTCGAAAATGCGCGCAACCTGATGCTGCTGATCGAACGCGATATCGCGCGCAATATCGAACTCTACGATTTGTCGCTGCAAAACGTCGTCGACGGCGTAGCCGATCCGGAACTGATGACATTGCCGCCGCGCCAGCGCCACCGGCTGCTGTTCGACCGCGCCGCCACCGGTGCGTATCTCGGGTCGCTTTTCGTGATGGATGCGCACGGCAATATCGTGATCGATTCGAGCGTGTCGCCCGCGCGGCAAGGCAACTATGCGGACCGCGACTATTTCACCGTGCACCGCAACGGGCTCGCGCAGGGCCTCTATATCAGCCGCCCCTACGCGTCCCGGCTGCGCGGCGGCGCGCTGACGATCGCGCTCAGCCGCCGGATCACGCTGTCCGACGGCACGTTCGGCGGCGTCGTCGTCGGCACGCTCAGCATCGACTACTTCCGCGCGCTGCTCGACGGCCTCGCGGTCGGCAAGCACGGCAGCGCGGCAATCGCCGAGCTCAACGGCATGCTCGTGAGCCGCCTGCCTTACGACGCGCGCGTGGTCGGCCTCGACCTGCGTAATTCGCAGCTGTTCATCGAGGCGCTGCGCCGCCGCGAAGGCGTGCTGTCGGGCATCGGCAGCATCGACGGCGTGCGGCGCATCTATGTTTACAAGCATCTGCCCGGCCTGCCGCTGATCGTCGACGTCGCGCCGGCCGAGATCGACGTCTACGCGCCGTGGCACCACCGCGCGATCTGGACCGTCGTGCTGATGTGCCTGTTCACCGGGTTCATCGCGTGGGGCTCGCTGGCGCTGTCGCGCGAACTGGGACGCCGGCAGATCGCCGAATCGAAGCTGTACCGGCTCGCGCACACCGATTCGCTGACGGGCCTCGACAACCGCGGCACGTTCGACACGGTGCTCGCGAAAGAGGCGCAGCGTGCGGCGCGCAGCGGCCGCCCGCTGTCCGTGCTGTTCGTCGACGTCGATCACTTCAAGGCGTTCAACGACTATTACGGCCACCCGGCCGGCGACGACGTGCTGCGCCGCGTCGCGCAATCCGCGTCGCGCTGCCTGCGCCGCGAAGGCGACCACGTCGCGCGCTACGGCGGCGAGGAATTCGTCGTCACGCTGCCCGACACCGACGCGCAAGGCGCGGCGACCGTTGCCGAAGGCATCCGGCACGCGATCGCGGAGCTCGGCATCGAGCACGTGAAGAGCCCGTACGGGCGCGTCACGGCCAGCATCGGCACGGCAACCGCCGCCGACGGCCGCACGAATGCCGCAACGCTGCTGCGGCGCGCCGACGAGGCGCTGTACCGCGCGAAGTCCGGCGGACGCAACCGCGTGTCGGACGCGCAGCCGAGCACGGCCGACGCATGGCGTGACATGGCGTGACGTGTCGTCGCGACACGATGCGGCAGCCGGCCACCCCGGACAGCCGCGCCGTGGACAGCCCGCGCGCGTTCGGCTAGCGTTACGTCTGCTGCGCATGCGGCGCGGCGCCGCCCCGCGCAAGCCGCCGTGCGCGTTCCGGCCACTCCAGCTCCGTCATGACCGCCTCGCTCCCTACCCGGCTGCCGCCACTCCTGCGCCACGCGCTCCGTCCGCTGCTCGATCCGTACCGCCGCTACCGGCACGCGAAGCTGATCCATGCAGCGCGCGTCGCGCTCGCGATTCTCGTGTCGATCGCCCTGTCCACCGGCCTGCGCGTGCCGCACGGCGAATGGTCGACGATCACCGTGCTGATCGTCGTCGGCGGGCTGCAGCATCACGGCAACATCCGCAAGAAGGCGGCCGAACGCGCGCTCGGCACGTCGATCGGCGCGCTCGCGGGGCTCGGGCTGATCCTGCTGTATTCCGCCGCGCACGCACCGATCGCGATCTACCTGCTGATGTCGGTTGCCTGCGGCATCTGCGCGTATCACGCGATCGGCAAGGCCGGCTATATCGCGCTGCTGTCGGCGATCACGATGGTGATCGTCGCCGGGCACGGCGACAACGAGATCGTCGACGGCCTGTGGCGCGCGGTGAACGTGCTGATCGGCATCGCGATCGCGCTGGCGTTCTCGTTCGCGCTGCCGCTCTATGCAACCTACTCGTGGCGCTACAAGCTCGCCGACGCGCTGCGCGCGTGCGCGGCCGTGCATGCGCGGGTCGCCGGCGACCGCCAGGTCGGCGACGACACGCACCTGAAGGAAATGGCCGCGCTGAGCGCGCTGCTCGTGCAGCTGCGTTCGCTGATGCCGTCGGTGTCGAAGGAATGCGAGACGTCGATGACGCAGCTCGAGGCGATCCAGCGCAGCCTGCGCCTGTGCATCGGCTATCTGGAGATCCTGTCGAGCGCGGTGCCGGCCCGCGACGACCTGGCGGCCCGCGAATACCTGCGCGTCGGGATGAAGGCCGTGAACCGGCGCATCCGCGACACTCTGGTCGGCGCGAGCCGCGCGCTCAAGTTCGGCAAGCCGAGCCGGCTCGCGCCGCGCCGCCGGCCGGCCGACCCGCCGCACGACGCGCCGCCGCCGCAGTTGTCCGGCTACGTGTCGATCACGGCCAAGCTGGCCGGCGAAGTCGATCAATTGCGCGAGAAGCTGCTCGACACCGCGCAGTCGTGGAATATCTGAGGTTCGCGGGATTCCGGGCTTCATCCGCCAGCCTTTCATATTCCTTTCGGATTGGCGGGCCGCTATCCTGACAGCGACGGGTACGCCGCTCGGCCGATCCGGCCCCGGAAGCACGGCCCGCGACGGCGCGCGTCCGAGCCCGTTTCGGCCGCCGCCCGGCGCCGGTTCGCGCCGCGTTCTCCGCCTGGTTAACCGCCCGCCGGGCCCGCCGCGACAGGCCGGACGACGTATCCGCGCGAAAATCAGCCCTTGCCCCAACTTCCCGGACAGCCGATACTCGCATATTCCGCGAAATACGATCCCACCGGACCCAATCCACGGTAATTCCTATGAGCACGATTCTCGAAAGCCTCCCGACCGGCCAGAAGGTCGGTATCGCCTTCTCCGGCGGCCTGGACACCAGCGCCGCGCTGCACTGGATGAAACTGAAGGGCGCCGTCCCGTACGCATACACGGCGAACCTCGGCCAGCCCGACGAAGACGATTACGACGCGATCCCGAAGCGTGCGATCGAATACGGCGCAGCCGGCGCCCGCCTGATCGACTGCCGCGCGCAGCTCGTCGCCGAAGGCATCGCAGCACTGCAAAGCGGCGCGTTCCACATCACGACGGCCGGCGTCACGTACTTCAACACGACGCCGATCGGCCGCGCCGTGACGGGCACGATGCTCGTCGCCGCGATGAAGGAAGACGGCGTCAACATCTGGGGCGACGGCAGCACGTACAAGGGCAACGACATCGAGCGCTTCTACCGCTACGGCCTGCTCGTGAACCCGGACCTGAAGATCTACAAGCCGTGGCTCGACCAGACCTTCATCGACGAGCTCGGCGGCCGCGCCGAAATGTCCGAATTCATGAACCAGGCCGGCTTCGCGTACAAGATGTCGGCCGAGAAGGCGTATTCGACCGATTCGAACCTGCTCGGCGCGACGCATGAGGCGAAGGATCTGGAAAGCCTCGAAAGCGGCATCAAGATCGTGAACCCGATCATGGGCGTCGCGTTCTGGCGCGACGACGTGAAGATCGCCGCGGAAGAAGTGACGGTGCGCTTCGAAGCCGGCCAGCCGGTCGCGCTGAACGGCGTCGAGTTCAAGGATCAGGTCGAGCTGCTGCTGGAAGCGAACCGCATCGGCGGCCGCCACGGCCTCGGCATGAGCGACCAGATCGAGAACCGGATCATCGAGGCGAAGAGCCGCGGCATCTACGAAGCCCCGGGCCTCGCGCTGCTGTACATCGCGTACGAGCGTCTCGTCACCGGCATCCACAACGAAGACACGATCGAGCAGTACCGCGAGAACGGTCGCCGCCTCGGCCGCCTGCTGTACCAGGGCCGCTGGTTCGATCCGCAGGCGATCATGCTGCGCGAAACCGCGCAACGCTGGGTCGCCCGTGCGATCACCGGCGAAGTGAAGATCGAACTGCGCCGCGGCAACGACTACTCGATCCTGAGCACGAAGTCGCCGAACCTCACGTACCAGCCGGAACGCCTGTCGATGGAGAAAGTGGCGTCGACGTTCTCGCCGCGCGACCGGATCGGCCAGCTGACGATGCGCAACCTCGACATCACCGATACGCGCGACAAGCTGCGCGTTTATACGCAAGTCGGCCTGCTCACGCCGGGTGAATCGTCGGCGCTGCCGCAGATCAAGGGCGACGACAAGTAAGTCGCTTCGTTCGACGCCGTGCCGCATCGCTGAATGCGGCACGGCCGGGCAGGCTGCGTGTACCGATCATCACGCACGCAGCCTGCCGCTCCTTCCGCCTCTCCCCGCTTTTTCGCTTTCCCTCCGCAATCGCTCGACGCTGCGCCTCGCGCAAACGGCACTGCAACGCCGCACCGATCATGGCAAGCTGCGAGTCGTTCGACTTCCGCCTTTCCTTATGACTGCCCTCACCGTCATCCACCTGAACGGGCCGATCAACAGCGGCAAGACGACGATCGGCCGCGCACTCGCGCGCACGCTGCCCGATGCGCGCTTCATCGACGGCGACGATCACGATGCGCCCGAAGACGCACCGTTCGACGTTCAGTGGGCGATCGCGCTGGAGCGTCTCGTCACGCAAATCACGCAGGCGTGCGAACGCCATCTGGTGATCGCCTATCCGATCGGCGACGCGGAATTCGAACGGCTGCGCGCCGCCTGCGACGCACGCGCTGCGCGCCTGTTCGTCGTGACGCTCGCGCCGCCCGAAGCGGTCGCGGCTTCGAATCGCGGCACGCGCGCACTGACGGATTGGGAGCGGCAGCGTATCGCCGAGATGTATCGCGAAGGGTATGCGGCGCGCGCGTTCAGCGATTGCGTGATCGATACGTCGAACGCGTCGGCCGATGCGTGTGCGACGGAGATCACACGCCGCGCGGCGCTTCCCGCACATTGACGCGGCCGCTTCGGCCATGCACCGTCGCGAAGAACCTCACCGCAGTCCCGTGTATCCTCGGGATTTTTCGCCAACCGGGAACGACACCGGAGACAACATGACGACACGATGCGGCTCTATCATCGCGTGGATCGCGGTCATTGAAATCATTGCGATGGTGATGTGCTACGGCTACGCCAGCTCGATGACCGATCCCTACGCAGGCGTCGGCGTTCTCGGCTTCGGCCTGCGGAGCATGGCCGCCGTCTCCGTCCTGGCGCTTGCCGTCGGCATCGGTTGCCTCGCGGCCGACGCGCCAAAACCTGACCAACCTCCACGAGCATCATTCCGTGTCGCGATCCCGCTGCACCTTCTGCTCTGCATTCCGGGCTTGTGGTTCTGGTTCCATGCGTAAGCAATGCCCCGGCCGGCGAATCCGCGCGCGCTCACCGTCGTGACCGCGCAGCCTGCGCGTCCGGATGCATGTTCGCGGACGCGCGCCGCCTTCAATGATGCGGCCGCGCCCCCGCCACGACCTGCTCCCGCGCCCCCTTCCGGCTCAGCATCAGCGTGACGACCGCCGACACCGCGAGCGTGCCCGCCACCACATAAAGCCCCGCCGCATACCCGCCCGTCACATGCTTCAGCCAGCCGATCGCGAACGGCCCGACGAACCCGCCGAGATTGCCGATCGAGTTGATCATCGCGATCCCCGCGGCCGCACCGGCGCCCGACAGGAACGCGCTCGGCATCGCCCACAGCGGCGCCTTCGCCGCGCTGATCCCGATGTTGACGACGACCAGCGCGAGCACGGTCAGTAGCGCGGTGCTCGCCTGCCCCGCGAACACGAAGCCGATGCACGCGAGCACGCACGGAATCACGACGTGCCACGTGCGCTCGCCGGTGCGATCCGAGTGCCGCGCCCACCCGATCATCGCGACGACTGCGGCGATGCTGGGGATGCCGGTCAGCAAGCCCGTCTGCAATGCGGTGAAGCCGAACTGCTTGACCATCAGCGGCGCCCACAGCCCGAGCGTATACAGCCCCGCCGACGTGCCGAAGTAGATCAGCGCGAGCGCCAGCACGCGCGGGTCGCGCAGCGCCTGCCACGCGCCGGCCGTATGCCCGGCATGCGTGTGACGCATATCCGCCTCGGCCTTCAGCTTCGCGATCAGCCAGTCGCGCTCGTCCTGCCGCAGCCATGCGGCCTTCGACGGCGCATCGGTCAGGCACTTCAGCACGACGAAGCCGAGCACGACCGCCGGCAGCGCTTCGACGATGTACAGCATCTGCCAGTCGGCAAGCCCGAACATCGGCGGCATCTGCATGATCGCGCCGGACAGCGGCGAACCGATCGCGGTCGAGATCGGCGCGGCCGCCATGAACCACGCGGCGGCCACCGCGCGCTGCTTCGCGGGGAACCACAGGCTGAGATACAGGATGATGCCGGGGAAGAATCCGGCTTCGGCCACGCCGAGCAGAAAGCGCAACACATAGAAGCTGGTCGGCCCGACAGCGAACGCGGACACCGCCGACACGAGGCCCCACGTGATCATCACGCGCGCGATCCAGATGCGCGCGCCGACGCGGTGGAGGATCAGGTTGGACGGCACTTCGAACAGAAAGTAGCCGATGAAGAACAGGCCGCCGCCGAACCCGAACGCGGTCGGCGACAGGCCGATCGCCTTGTTCATCGTCATCGCGGCAAAGCCGACGTTGACGCGATCGAGAAAGCTGACGAAGTAAAGCAGCATCACGAACGGAATGATGCGCCACATCAGTTTCCGCGCGACGCGGGTTTCCAGATCCGCTTGCATGTGTCTCCTCCTTCGAGGTCGAGCCGTGCTCTGTCCGTGAATACTCGCCGGCGCCGCGACGAAGCGCGCGGGCCGGCGCCCGGCTCGCGTCGGATGCGCGAGTCGCGGGCATAAGAAACCGATAGGATGACGAACGGGTGGCGGCCGGCTACCGGCTGCGCATACGCAGCGCCGCCCCGATCGTCAGGCCACGACCGCCGCGTTCGCGACGCGCTCGCAGACAGCCGCCGTCACCTGCGCGGTCGTCGCTCTGCCGCCGAGGTCCCGCGTATGCAGCGACGGGTCGGCCGTCACGGCCTCGATCGCCTGCATCACGCGCGCCGCGGCTTCCGCCTCGCCGAGATGCTCGAGCAGCATCACGACCGACCAGAACGTGCCGACCGGATTCGCGAGCCCCTGGCCCATGATGTCGAACGCGGAGCCGTGGATCGGCTCGAACATCGACGGATAACGGCGTTCGGGATCGATGTTGCCGGTCGGCGCGATGCCGAGGCTGCCGGCGAGCGCGGCGGCGAGATCGCTGAGGATGTCCGCGTGCAGGTTGGTCGCGACGATCGTGTCGAGCGACGCCGGCCGGTTGACCATGCGCGCGGTCGCCGCGTCGACGAGCTCCTTGTCCCACGTGACGTCGGGGAATTCCTGTGCGATCTGCTTCGCGATCTCGTCCCACATCACCATTGCGTGCCGCTGCGCGTTGCTCTTCGTGATCACGGTCAGCAGCTTGCGCGGACGCGACTGCGCGAGCCGGAACGCGAAGCGCATGATGCGTTCGACGCCGGCGCGCGTGAGGATCGACACGTCGGTCGCGGCTTCGATCGGATGGCCCTGGTGCACGCGGCCGCCGACGCCCGCGTATTCGCCTTCGGAGTTCTCGCGGACGATGACCCAGTTCAGGTCGTCCGGCCCGCAGCGCTTCAGCGGCGCGTCGATGCCGGGCAGGATGCGCGTCGGGCGCACGTTCGCGTACTGGTCGAAGCCCTGGCAGATCTTCAGGCGCAGCCCCCACAGCGTCACGTGGTCGGGCACGTCGGGGTCGCCCGCCGAGCCGAACAGGATCGCGTCCTTGCCGCGCAGCGCGTCGAGGCCGTCGGCCGGCATCATCGCGCCATGCAGGCGGTAGTAATCGGCGCCCCAGTCGAAATCCTCGAACTCGAACGCGAAGCGGTCGCTGCCGCGGGCCAGCGCTTCCAGCACCTGCTTGCCGGCCGGCACCACTTCCTTGCCGATGCCGTCGCCGGGAATCGTTGCGATACGGTAGGTCTTCATGCGGACATCCTCGATTGATCGTGAGCGTGAACGCACTTTACCGAACCAGGAGTGCAGGAACCGGCGCTAGAATCAAAGCATCTTTAACTTCAATTCACGAATCCCGTCATGACGGATACCGTCCAGCCGGCCGATCTCGGCTTCTTTTCGACGCTGGCCGCGTCGGGCAGCCTGAGCGCGGCCGCGCGCGAACTCGGGCTGACCGCGGCGGCCGTCAGCAAGCGGCTCACGCAGATGGAGCGGCGCGCGGGCGTGACGCTCGTCAACCGCACGACGCGGCGGATGATGCTGACGCCCGAAGGCGACGTGTATCTCGACTACGCGCGCCGGATCCTCGACCAGATGGACGAACTGGGCGAGCTGCTCGGCAGCGCGAAGCAGCGCCCGAAGGGGCTGCTGCGCGTGAACGCGACGCTCGGCTTCGGGCGCAGCCACGTCGGGCCCGCGATCTCGCGCTTCGTCGCGCGTTATCCGGAGGTGTCGGTGCAGTTGCAACTGTCTGTGATGCCGCCGCCGCTCACCGACGACGCGTTCGACGTGTGCATCCGCTTCGGCGAGCCGCCCGACACGCGCGTCGTCGCGCGGCGACTCGCGCCGAACTGCCGGCTGCTGTGCGCGGCGCCCGCGTATCTCGCGCGGCACGGGACGCCCGGCACGCCGCACGACCTGACACGGCACAACTGCATCGGCATTCGGCAAGGTGACGAGGGCTATGGCGTGTGGCGCCTGACGAGCGGACGCGGCGCGGCACGCCACACGGAAGCCGTGCGGATCAACGGCAACCTGACGACGAACGACGGCGAGATCGCCGTGAAGTGGGCGCTCGACGGGCACGGCATTCTGATGCGCGCGGAATGGGACCTCCGCGACTATCTCGCCGACGGCCGCCTCGTGGTCGTGCTGCCCGACTACGAAACGCCGAGCGCGGATATCTATGCGGTGTACGCGCAGCGTCACCAGATGTCCGCGCGGATTCGTGCGTTCGTCGATTTTCTGGCGGACGAACTGGGGCGGTTGAGGACGGTGTAGGGAAAACCGTAAGGCTGGGACAAGCCGCCGTCGCTACATGCGTCCGGCCCGGACAACGCTCGACGGCCGAATCGCTCTGTACCGGGTCACGCTTCGCTCCGGATGCACACGGGCTTGCCTCGCCTGGGCGGTTATCAGAATGAAAATATTCTGGCGAAACATCGCGAATAATCGCCAGAATATTTACATCCTGCGACGCGACTCGCGCTGCCTGCCCGCGAGCAAGAGCGCATGGCCGGCGCGTTCCATCTCGCGAACGATTGACCGCCCCTCGTTCAGCGCCCCTCGTTCACGCCATCGCCACCTGACTGCCCTCGCGATCGTTCATCTCGACGGCTTCCGGCGCCTGCTGTCGCGCCATGGCTCCCGCGACGACCACGCCTTCCCGGTCCTGCGCAAACCGCTCGGCGATCCAGTCGACGAACGCACGCACGCCGGGCGACACATGCGGGCGCTTCACGTAGACGGCCGACACGGCGACCGCATCGGGCCGCCATCGCGGCAGCACTTCCCGCAATCGTCCTGCGTCGATCAGCGGCTGCGCGACGACACGCGGCGGCTGGAGCAGCCCGAGGCCGTGCACGCCGCACGCGAGGTACGCGTGCTCGTCGTCCACGCTGACGATGCCGTCGAGCCGGACCTTGCGCACCGCACCATCCACCGTGAAATCGAGTTCGGCCGTGCGCTGACCGGAAGCGGACGTTCCGCATACCGCGCGATGCGCGGCGAGATCGTCGAGCGTGCGCGGGACGCCGTGGCGGTCGAGATAGGCAGGGCTCGCGCACGTCACGCGCTCGAACATGCCGAGCCGACGCGCGACGAGCGACGAATCGGGTAGCGCCCCAAGCCGGATGCTGCAGTCGACCGCGTCGCCGACCATGTCGGCCGCGCGCCCGGACACGCCGAGCATCAGCACGAGATCGGGATGCCTCGCATGAAATTCGCCGAGCGCCGGCAGCACGATCGCGCCCGCCACCGATCCCGGCAATTCGACGCGCAGCGGCCCGCTCGGATGCAGCGCGGCGCCGCGGATGCTGGCCTCGAGCTCGTCGACGTCAGCCGTGATGCGCAGGCAGCGCCGGTAATACGCGTCGCCTTCGGGCGTCGCACGCAGCGCGCGCGTCGTGCGCACCAGCAGCGGCATGCCGAGCGCCGCTTCGAGCTCCTGCACGGTCCGCGTCGCGGTCGCGCGCGAAATGCCGAGCGCCTGCGCGGCGCGCGTAAAGCTGTTCATTTCGACGATGCGCGTGAAGATGCGCATCGCGCGGATCGGATTGTCCACCGGACACCCCTGCGTGGTTGCAGCATGCCGCGGCGCGCATTCGTGCGCCGTGCATGCATGTCGAGTCGAGGAAAGCCGCGCCGCCGGCGCGGCGGCCGGTTCAGCCGGTTCAGCCGGTTCAGCCGGTTCAGCCGTTCGCAGCCGCGGCGCCGCGCGCCGGTTCGTCGAGCAGCCGTTGCGCCAGCGCGAGCGCGTCGTCGCGGGTCGCCGCCGCGTTCAGAGGATAGCCCCAGACTTTCTCGAACGCGCCCGAGAACGCGTCGAGCGCCGCGCACCGCAGCGCGTCAGGCTCGATCGCGATCATCGCGGGGATCCATTCGCGCGACTGCGCGCGGTTGGCCTTGCTCCACTTCGCGAGTTGCTTGCGCAGTTCGTGATCGCCGGCGCCGCGGTCGTCGCCGGACGGCGCGTCGTCGGTCAGAAAAACGAAGCGTTCGCGGCGCGCCAGCAACGCATCGAGTTCGGCAAGCAGGTGGGCGGGGTCGGTGTGCGTCGAACCGCTGTAACGCAACCAGACAAACGGAAATTCAGTCGTGACGATCTGCATGTCGACCTCCAGATGAGAACGATTCTCATTTTATGGATCGAGGCCGACCGCGTCATTTTTCATCCCGGCCAACTGCTTTTTCATTCCGGCCAAACGTGCGCGCAGCGGCCGTTCAGCGTTGCCGGTCGGTCAGGAATTGCGTCGGCGACTTGCCGGTCGCCTTGCGGAACATCGTCACGAAGCTGCTCGCGCTCTCGTAGCCGAGATCGATCGCGATCTGATGCACGCGGCGGCCGGTCGTCAGCATCCGCAGCGACAGCGCGACGTGCAGCCGCCGGCGCCAGTCGCCGAGGCTCATCCCGAGCTCCTTCGTCGCGAGCCGCGTCAGGCTGCGCTCGCTGATGCCCGCGCACCGCGCGAGTTCGGGCAGCGACGACTTGTCGGCCGGATCGTCGAGCAGATGGTCGATCAGCTTGCGCAGCCGTCGGTCGGTCGGCATCGGCAGGTACAGGTCCTCGACCGGCGCCGCGACGAGTTCGTCGAGCAGCGTGGCCATCAGCCGCCCTTGCGGACCGTCGACGTCGTACAGGTTCGGGAAGCTCGCCGCCTTCAGCAGCAGTTCGCGCAGCAGCGGCGACATCGACAGCGTGCAGCAGTGCGCGGGCAAATCCAGCGCGGCATCGGGTTCGACCAGCACCGCATAGAAGGTCGCGCCGGCCGAGCCCCGCGCCGCATGCGGGACGTCGCCCGGAATCCACACGGTGCATTGCGGCGGTGCGCTCCACACGCCGCCGTCGATCTCGCAATAGATGACGCCGCTCAGCGTATAGAGCAACTGCGCCTGGCGATGGCTGTGCCGCTCCAGCCGCCACTCGGGCTCGACGACCGAGCCGCCGAACACGACGAGCGGACGCGGCACGTGGTAGACGTCGGCGTCCGCGGCGGGATCGGTGGTCGGTGGAAGCTTGCGCATGAAACGGTAGGCAGTGGAGGAAGCGGACGCCGTGCCCGCGCGTCGTTTCGTGCTTATACCAGAAAGGCAGCGGCGCAGCCGGGCGGTCGCGGGCTGCGTCTGCGGCCGCGCGCCGAACCGAATACAATGCGCCGATCCCCCGCCGCTGCGCCAACCTGCCGGAGCCGCCATGTTCGACCTGACCACGCTGACCACCTTCACGGCCGTCGTTCTGGGCCTGTTCCTGATCCCCGGCCCCGCCGTGCTGCTCGTGCTGAGCCGCACCGTGCAGGGCGGCCGCAAGACCGGCATCCTGACCGGCCTCGGCGTCGCGAGCGGCGACTTCGTGCATACGCTGTTCGCGGCCGTGGGGCTGTCTGCGCTGCTGATGACGTCGGCACTCGCATTCAACGTCGTGAAGCTGATCGGCGCCGCATACCTGATCTATCTCGGCGTGCGCGCGCTGCTCGACAAACCGTCCGACCCGTCGCTGCCGGCGGTGCCGCCCGTCACGCCGCTCAACGCGTACCTGCAGGCGATTCCCGCCGAAGTGCTGAATCCGAAGACCGCGCTGTTCTTCCTCGCGTTCATGCCGCAGTTCGTGCATCCGGAACGCGGCTCGACGTTCGTGCAGTTCGCGGTGCTCGGGCTGATCTTCGTCGTGCTCAGCTCGCTCTATACGTCGCTGATCGCATGCTCGATCCGCCCGCTCGGCCGCATCGTGAAGCGGCTCACGTGGCTCACGCGCTGGCAGGGGAAGATCATCGGCTCGATCTTCATCGCGCTCGGGCTGCGCGTGGCCGTGCAGCAGCGCTGATGCACGCGGCCGCATGACGTCCCGCGCGGCGCCCGCCGGCGAAGCCCTCTACACCGACCCGCGCCTCGTCGCGGTCTACGACCTGTTCAACGCGGGCGATCGCGATTTTGCGTTCTACGCATCCGTGATCGGCGCCGCTCGGCAACGCATCCTCGATCTCGGCTGCGGCACCGGCACGTTCGCGCGCCGGCTCGCGGCGGCCGGACACGACGTCGTCGCGATCGATCCCGCGCCGGCGATGATCGAATACGCACGACGCCAGCCGGGCGCCGACGCGGTACGCTGGATCGCCTGCGATCTCGGCCATCTGCCGCCGGGCGCGCCGTTCGATGCGGTCGTGATGACCGGCCATGCATTCCAGTGCCTGCTGACCGACGACGACATCGACGCAACGTTGCGCGGCGTGCGACGCGTGCTCGCCGACAGCGGTTGCTTCCTGTTCGAGACCCGCAACCCGCGCGTCGAGCCGTGGCGTGCGTGGACGCCTGAGCATTCGGCACATAGCGTCGAATCGCACGAATCCGGCGTCGTCGATCTTCATCATGCGGTGCGTGCGGTAGACAACGCGATCGTGACGTTCGACACGTACTACCGTTTCCACCGCGACGACATGTTGCTGAAGAACACGAGCCGGCTGCGCTTCATCGCGCAGCCCGAACTGCGTGCACGCGTGGAGGCCGCCGGATTCTCGTCGGCCGACTGGTACGGCGACTGGCAACGCGCGCCGTTCGACGACGCGACCAGCGCGGAGATCATCGCGATCTGCCGCGTGTGAGTGCGTGTTCGATTACATCAGCCCGAAACGGGCAGTGCATCCACCGCATACGCATGCCGGAGCATGCGGCCCGATAACCCGCTACTGGAGACTCGACCATGCCCTCCCCGCTTCATCCCGCGCAGGTTCGCGCGCTGCTCGAATGCTATCTGCGCGCGAAGGACCTGAACCGGCCCGCGCTGATCGCCGACTGTTTCGCGGCCGATGCCGATCTGAGCTTTTCGCTCGCGAACGACGACATCGACTTTCCGCCGCGCGTGACGGGCGCGGCGGCCATTGCGCGCACGCTGGTCGAGGAATTCGGCGAGCGGTTCGAGCGGTGCCGGACCTATTACGTCTGCACGGAACCGGCCGTCGACGAACATGGCGAAAGCGGAATGCCGTGGCTCGTCGTGATGCGGCAGAAGGACAACGGCGCGTTGCGGATCGGGCACGGCACGTATCGCTGGCAGTTCGCGTGCGATGGCGAAGGCGTTGCGCGGGTTGCCGCGCTGCACATTCATATCGCGCGGATGGATACGATCGACGACCCGCAGTCGGTGAAACTCGATGAGCTGCACGCGGCGTTCGGGTATCCGTGGCTGCCGGTGCAGGCGTTCGCGCGCGGGCTGGCGGATGTGGCGGCGGCGCAGCCGGCTTGGGCGTTCATCGCGCCGTTCTGGGAGGCAGCAGCGGCGTGACCGAACCCGCCCGCGTGCTTGCGGGGCCGTGCGGCATCCACGCCGCCGCGCTCACCGCGCCAGTTCGAGCGCCTGCCGCACCCCCTCCCAATCCAGCCCGAACCGCGCGAGATACTTGCGCAGCCGATCCGCATCGTTCGGCTGCTTCTTGCTTTGCCGCGACACCGCGAACAGCGTGCGCCCGGCTTCCGACAGGCTCGCCGACACGCGGCACACGTCGAGCACGCGGTAACGCCGCGATCCGCACGATGCGCGTCACCCAGCGGCCATCGAAGAAAAGGACAAGAATATGTGGAAGCGTCATGCCCTGGTATGCCGCGCCGCACGAATGAACGAATCAGGTGAAGCAAATGGCCGACATGGATTATCAGTTGATGGAACTGGCGAACGGCAAGCCGGTGAAGATGTGGACGCAAGGCGTCGCCGTCGAGGACGAAGCGCGCGCGCAACTGCGCAACACCGCGCAGATGCCGTTCATCTTCCGCCACGTCGCGGTGATGCCGGACGTGCACCTCGGCAAGGGCTCGACGATCGGCAGCGTGATTCCGACGAAGGGCGCGATCATTCCGGCCGCGGTCGGCGTCGACATCGGCTGCGGGATGATGGCCGCGCGCACGACGCTGACGGCGTCCGACCTACCGGACTCGCTCGCCGGGCTGCGAAGCGCGATCGAACGCGCGGTGCCGCACGGCCGCGCGCCGGGCCGCCGCGATCCGGGCGCGTGGGGCGATCGCACGCCGGCCGCCGTGACCGAATCGTGGAAATCGCTGCTGCCGGGTTTCCAGCGGATCGTCGACAAGTATCCGAAGCTGGAAAAGACGAACCACTACGCGCATCTCGGCACGCTCGGCACCGGCAACCACTTCATCGAAGTGTGCGTCGACGAAGCGGACCACGTGTGGTTCATGCTGCACAGCGGTTCGCGCGGCGTCGGCAACGCGATCGGCAGCCTGTTCATCGAACTCGCGCAGGCCGACATGCGCCAGCACATCGCGAACCTGCCGGACCGCAACCTCGCGTATTTCACCGAGGGCAGCCGGCACTTCGACGATTACGTCGAAGCGGTCGGCTGGGCTCAGGACTACGCGCGGCGTAACCGGCAGGCGATGATGGACGCGGTGATCGGCGCGGCGCGCGGCGTGATCGGCAAGCCGTTCGCGGTCGACGAGCACGCGGTGAACTGCCACCACAACTACGTGCAGCGCGAACGCCACTTCGGCGAAGACGTGCTCGTGACGCGCAAGGGCGCGGTGTCCGCGCAGAAGGGGCAACTCGGGATCATTCCGGGTTCGATGGGCGCGAAGAGCTTCATCGTGCGCGGGCTCGGCAACCCGGAAAGCTTCTGCTCGTGCAGCCACGGCGCGGGACGAACGATGAGCCGCACCGAAGCGAAGCGCCGCTTCACGGCCGACGACCAGGCGAAGGCGACGCAAGGCGTCGAATGCCGGAAGGACGCGGGTGTCGTCGACGAAATCCCGATGGCCTACAAGGACATCGACGCGGTGATGGCGGCCCAGCGCAGCCTCGTGGAAGTGGTGCACACGCTGCGCCAGGTGGTGTGCGTGAAAGGATAGTGCGGCCCGCGATCCACGCGCTCGTCGAGACGATGCTCGCCGATGCCGAACACGATCGCGAATACAAGCGGCCGTGGGGCGACGTGGCGATGCTCGATACGTTCCTGCGCGACGTACTCGACGGTCGATGAAAGACGAACGGCGCGATGCCTGCGGGCATCGCGCCGTTTCCACGTCTGCACGCACCCGCCCGCTGCCGGTGAGCAACGTGCGTGCCCGCACACTACGCGTCGTCGCGCCGAACGCCATCCGTTGCGGCGGTATACTTGATCCCGTTCTGCAAAGCGCGCCGCGTCATGCGCCGCCGCACGCGACGTGCACCGCTTTCTGACGATGCGCTTGCAGTCCGACGTCTTCCGCCCGCCCGTTCACTGCCGATACGAACCGTCATGTCGCACCGCCTTTCGCTTGCCCTCGCCGCCCTCCTCGCCGCTTCTCCGCTCGCCGCACAGGCACGCCCGCTCGCGCGGCCGCCGGTCGAGCGCGACTTCAAGAGCTGGTCGGTCGTCTGCGACAACGGCAACCGCTGCATTGCCGAAAGCCACGCCGACGATATCGACGATGCACGCACCAGCCTGATCCTGCGCGTGACGCGCGATGCCGGCCCCGACGCGCAACCGTCGCTCGACATCTTCGCGTCGGCGCCATTGGATCTGCGCACGGCACGCACCGATGGTCGCCCGTTCGATGCGATGCCGGCCCAATGGCATGCGTTCGGCGACAAGCCGGACAGTGACGACCCGCACCCGTTCCGAATCCGGACGAGCGATCCGGCAACGGTTGCCGCATGGCTCGCCGCGTCGCGCAATGCGCAACTGCTGAGCTTCGGCGATCCGGCGTCGGCGCAAACGCCGCGCACGCCGCTGTCGGGATTGAATGCCGCGCTGCTGCTGATCGACGACACGCAGGGCCGCGTCGGCACGGTCACGGCGCTGCTGCGCCCCGGCAACCGGCCCGCTTCGTCGGTGCCGGCCGCGCCGGCATTACCGCCCGCCGTCGTTCCGGCGCCGCCCGTCGCCGGCCTGTCGGCCGCCGAACAGCGCCCGCTCGTCGATGCCGTGCTCGCGAAGTTCGGCACCGACGCGAAGCAATGCGCGGCCGATGTCGAAGACGAAATGTCGGCCGGCGACCGCAGGAAGGCGTCACGCGCCGTGGCGATCTCGGCCGACGAGGCGCTCGTCGCGATCCCGTGCCAGACCAGCAGCCTGTATAACCACACCGACCTTTGGTACCGCGTGCGACGGTCGGCGCCATATGCACCGACGGCGATGAACTTCGGCGAGAACGCGAATGCGGGCCTCGATTCCGCGTCGTTCGCGAACGAACTGACCGACGCCGGCTACGATCCCGCCAGCGCGATGCTGTCGAGCAAGGTCCGCCTGCGCAGTGCCGGCGATTGCGGCTCGACCGCGTCGTGGATCTTCGACGGCCGGCGCTTCCTGCTCGCCGACATCGCGACGCACGGCACCTGCAACGGCCTGTTGCAGGATCAATGGCCGCGCCTGTATCGCCGGGCCGATGCGTCGGGAAACCGCTGACGCGCGTGGCGTGCCGATGCACGCCAAAAAAACCATAACAAACCGAGGACCGACCCATGCATCTCCCGTCAATCGACACATCGCGCGGCTGGCGTTTCGCGCTTTCGTTCGCGCTGATCGCCGTCACCACATTCGCGTGTCTGCCTGCCCGTGCAGCGAACGCCGACGACCCAGTCGAATTCCCGTTCTAGTCGCGCAACTGGATCGGCACGATCGGCAACCGGCACGTCGAAGTCTCGCTTTCGCGCGTCGCCGATGCAATGTCCGGCTGGTATTGCTATGCGCCCTGCGCGGCCGACAAACGCTATCGGCTCGCGCTAAAGGGGTCGTTCGATTCGCACGGCACGACGCTGTCGGAACGCGACAACGGTGCGAAGACGAATGCTGACCGCGTGACGGGCACGTGGCACATCGGGTCGCCCGACGGCACCGTTGCCGGCACGTGGACCTCGCCTGACGGCAAGCGCACGCTGCCCGTCTCGCTCGCGCCGAAACGCGACGGCCGGCCGTTCCCCTACGACATCCACCTCGTCGCGGACAAGTTGCCCGACGACAGTGGTTCGTGTAACGACGTGCCGCACGTCAGTGCGATCCGCCTTTACGATCACGGCCGCCTCGTGCAAACGCTGCCGACCGATTCGCAAGGCACCTGCAGCGTGTTCACGCCTGAATTCGCCGACGTGAACTTCGACGGCTGGCCCGACCTGATGCTCGCGCAAGCGATGGGTGCCAGTCCGAACATTCCGTACCAGACATGGATCTTCAACCCGACGACGCGCCGCTTCGTCGATGCGCCGAAAGGACTACAGGAAATCACGTCGCCGGACTTCGACCCCGTGCACCGGATCGTCTGGACAAGCTGGCGCGCGAGTTGCTGCGAGCACGGCGTGACGACCTACCGCTGGCAGAGCAACGACGTGAAGGAGGTCGACTCGGCCAGCAGCTACATGCTGCCCGTGCTCGACGGGAACACGCGCCGCTATTGCTACGTCATGCCCGGTTACGGCGACGGGTATATCGAGTTTCCGCAGCGCATCGAGCAAACCGACACCGGGCTGCGTTCAACGCTGGGCGACCCGAAAGGCTGCGACGCGAGCGATTCGCCGTCCATGACGCGTGTATATATCGACATCTGGAAGCCGGGCACGCCCGGCCACGCGCCGACGCTCGTGCGCACCGAGAAGGTCGCGTGGAAACGCACGCCGGCATGAAGTTCTGCCCCGACGTGCCGTTCTACGACAACGGCCGCATCCGCCGCATCGTGCTGCGCGACGATCCCGACCAGTGCAGCGACAAGAATCCCGACACGAACTAGCGCACCGCCATCCCGTCACTCGCCGACGATCGAAATCGAGAACCCGTCCCAGCCCTTCTGCCCGACCGTCTGCACGGCCGTCGTCGTGAGCTTCGGCTCGGCCACGAGACGCGCGAAGCCTTCCCGCACGCCGACCACATCGGGCTCGCGATTGTCCGGATCGGCCACGCGCCCGCCGCGCACGACGTTGTCGACGACGATCACCGTACCGGGCCGCGACAGCTTCAGCGCCGCGTCGAGATAGACCGGGTTGTTGTCCTTGTCCGCATCGATGAAGATGAAATCGAACGGCGCGTCACCCGCATCGACGAGCCGCGCGAGGCTGTCCTTCGCGTTGCCGACGATCACCGACACGACCTCTGCGAACCCGGCGCGCGCGATGTTCCGCGTCGCGACCTTCGCATGCTCGGGGTTCAGTTCGAGCGTCACGAGCGTACCGCCCGGCGGCAACGCGCGCGCGAGCCAGATCGTGCTGTAGCCGCCGAGCGTGCCGACCTCGAGGATGCGCCGCGCGCCGCGTATCGTCGCGAGCAGTTGCAGCAGCTTGCCCTGGTTCGGCGCGACGTTGATCGCGGGCAGCCCGGCCGCATTGCTGGCCACCAGCGCGGCATCGAGCGCATCGTCGGACGGCACGAGCGTCGCGGAAAAATACGCATCCACCTGATTCCACTGGTCCTGATCCATCACGCGCCTCCTGTCTGCGGAAAAGACATTCTATGCGCGGCATCCCCATAAGCAACAAACCATTCGTTCTAAGGACAGCGGCAAACGTGCTCCTATAATCGCCGGACGGCCGTACCTCTCGAACTTCACAACAACAGACGGAGCACCCATGACCGATCAGGCCTCTTCGAACTGGCGCCTCGAAACCATCGCCGTGCACGGCGGTTATCGTCCCGACCCGACCACGCGCGCGGTCGCCGTACCGATCTACCAGACCGTTGCGTACGCATTCGACGACACGCAGCACGGTGCCGACCTGTTCGACCTGAAGGTCCAGGGCAACATCTATACGCGAATCATGAACCCGACGACGGACGTGCTCGAGCAGCGGATCGCCGCGCTCGAGGGCGGCATCGGCGCGCTTGCGCTCGCGTCGGGGCAATCCGCCGTCACGTATGCGATCCAGACGATCGCCGAGGCCGGCGACAACATCCTGTCCGCGAGTTCGCTGTACGGCGGCACCTACAACCTGTTCGCGCATACGCTGCCGCAATACGGGATCACGACGCGCTTCGCCGATCCGCGCGACCCCGCGTCGTTCGAGCCGCTGATCGACGCACGCACGAAGGCGATCTTCGCGGAATCGGTCGGCAACCCGCTCGGCAACGTCACCGACATCGCCGCGCTCGCGGAAGTCGCGCATCGCCACGGAATCCCGCTGATCGTCGACAACACGGTGCCGTCGCCGTACCTGTTGCGCCCGTTCGAGCACGGTGCGGACATCGTCGTGCACTCGCTGACGAAGTATCTCGGCGGGCACGGCACGAGCCTCGGCGGCGCGATCGTCGATTCGGGCAAGTTCCCGTGGGCCGAGCACGCGGACCGCTTCAAGCGGCTGAACGAACCGGACGTCAGCTATCACGGCGTCGTCTATACGGAAGCGTTCGGGCCGGCCGCCTATATCGGCCGCGCGCGCGTGGTACCGCTGCGCAACATGGGCGCGGCGATCTCGCCGTTCAACGCATTCCAGATCCTGCAGGGCATCGAAACGCTCGCGCTGCGCGTCGAGCGGATCAGCGACAACGCACTGAAGATCGCGCAGCATCTCGCGCGCCACGAGCAGGTCGAATGGGTGAACTACGCGGGGCTGCCCGATCATCCCGACCACCCGCTCGTCGCACGCTACCTGTCGGGCCGCGCGCCGGGCATCCTGACGTTCGGCGTGAAGGGCGGCCGCGACGGCGGCGCGAAGTTCCAGGACGCGTTGAAGCTGTTCACCCGGCTCGTCAACATCGGCGATACGAAGTCGCTCGCGACGCACCCGGCATCGACGACGCACCGGCAACTGTCGCCGGCCGAGCTCGCGAAGGCCGGCGTGAAGGAGGAAACGGTGCGGCTGTCGATCGGCATCGAGCATATCGACGACCTGCTCGCCGATCTCGACCAGGCGCTCGCGCAGCTTTGACCGGAACGGGCGCGCCGGCTACCAGGTCGTCGCGCCCGCCGGATACGTGTCGACGATGCGTGTGCCGTTCACAGGCGTGACGCCCTCGTTGCGCAGCGCGGCCCACAGGTCGATCGCATGCTCGCGCGATTTGCGGCTGCCGTCGTCGGTCAGCACGTTCAGCGCGATCACTTCGTCGCGTGTCGTCAGTTGCAGCTGTTCCTTCAACTTGCGCGACTGATACGACGCGGTACGGACATCGCCCAGCACGATCCGCTTCTCCGCGACCTTCACCTCGCCGCCCGCATCAGCTGGCACGAACGTCAGCCGGCCGTTGTCGATCTCGCATTGCCCGCGCGTGAACGTCGCGCTCCACTCGCCCGACCGCACGGCCGCGAACTCGCAGCGCATCCGCTCGTTCGCGCGGCGGCCGGCGTCATGCGCCGATGCATGCGACAGCGCACGTTCCGGCCAGCCGGCCGCCATCGCGGCCGTCGACATCAAACAGACAGCCAGCACGATTCCTGTTGCGATAGTGCGCATGGCGCGCTCCCTTTCAGAGGTGGAACCGGCCGAACCGCGTCGCCGCAGCCGGCCGTGGATGAACGCTCAACGCACCGCGAAGCGGTTGTCGTGCGCATCGACCGTCGGTGCCTTCTCGCCCCGGTGAACCGTCGAGCGATGGATTTCCTGATTGCGCGCGACGGCCGCCGGGCTCGCCGGATAGTCGTGATTCGGGCTCGGGATCACGCCGTCGTGCCGCGCGCGCACCAGTTCCCGACGCACTTCCTGCCGGGTCTTCGCTTGCGCTGCAAAGGCCTGCGAGAAGGCCGCGATCGACAGCGCGGCAACGGTCATGGCGATCATCGGCCGCGGAATGTTCATGGCGTTCGCTCCTTGCCGGAAATCCGTGACAGGAGCCTTCACTTTGATCCGGCGGCGGTGCGGCATCGTGATCCCGGCATGACGGTTTCGTCATGGTTCACGCATTCGCTGCGTCGCAGTGCGAATCAAATTCGTCATTGATTGCTGTCGAAGCGCACCGATCGCTATGCGGTCGGCGCGTGGTAACGCTCGAACGGGGAACAGCGCACGCTCGACGGCGGCACGCAACCGACGCAGGCGTCGATCGACTCCTATGGCTACGGCGGCACGCGCACGCAACGCATCGTCAATCTCGGGTTGCGCCACCGGTTCCGATCGCGACGGCGGCACACTCGCGCGTGCATGACAAAAATTTCATGTTCCGATCAGGCTCACGATGCGTCGTTTCGCTACGATCGGAACGGTAACGGGCCATGCCTGTTCCAATCCACGCAGCGGATCGCTGTCGTACGGCACGATCACGCGTTAGGCCCGGACTCATCGAGTACCGGGCCTTTTTTTGGTCGCGAGGCAGACGATCACGGCGCTGGATTGCGTTGCGGAAACAGGCACGGATGCGTCTTCACGTACAGGTTCGGATTGCCGCAGCGGTGCCCGGCATAGTCGATCTGCTCGCCGGGCATGAGGTCGGCCGGCACCGGCTTGCGTGCGGCGGCCGACGCGGCCGTGCCGGTGTCGGAACGTGGCGATGCGCAGCCCGCGAGCAACGGGACGATCAGGACTGCGATCAACGATAAACGGAGAGCGGGATGATGCACTTCTCGGTCCGGAATGAAAACCTGAACAGGACCGCCCGCTTTCGATGCTGCTGTCGCGAACGGCGCGAATGCCGTCGGCCGCACGAGCCATCGACAGACTTCATGTTCCGCTTCCCGCTCATCGCACCCATGACGCGAACATGACGATTGCGTCATGCCGCTCAGCACGCAAGGCGCGCCGCCGCCTTTCGCAATCTGACGTTTTTTTCATCTCCCGATCACGGTGGCGCACGGCTGCTTTCGCATACTGGGTCCATGGTTCGCCACCCGGCGACCCAGATCGAGTCAAGGAGAGCATTCAATGAAGACCGCAAAACTCGCAGCACTGTTCGTCACCGCCACGCTGTCGCTCGGCCTGGCCACGCAGGCCGCATTCGCGCAGACGCAAACGCAGGGCAAGACCCGCGCGCAGGTCGTCAACGAACTGAAGCAGGCGCAGCACGACGGCATCGTGCCGACGAGCAAGACGCAGTACCCGCCGACCGCCGAGATGATCGCGCGCAACAAGGAGCTTCACGGGATTTCGGCGCATGGCGGCGAGAAGGCACCGCAGGCCGATAACCACGACAACCTGGCGACGCGTTGATGCCGCTCGGTCGCATGACAACGGGCAACGTGCCGCGCGCAAACGCCTGGCGGCGAACGCGCGGGCGTGCCCGACCGCGATGTCAGGTGCCGATGGTGGCCGGCCGTCGTGGAAAGCGCAGCCAGAACGTCGTGCGCCGGCCGGGATCGCTGTCGACGCCGCATTCGCCGCCGTGGTTGTCCATGATCGACCGGACGATCGCGAGGCCGAGCCCCGTCCCCGACGCCGAATTGTGCCGCGACGGATCGACGCGATAGAAGCGCTCGAAGATCCGCCCGACATGCTCCGCGGCAATGCCAGGCCCCGTGTCCGACACGGCGATCGTCGTCGCCCCACCCTGCTCCACGCAGTCGATCGCCACGACGCTGCCGCGCGGCGCGTAGGCGAGCGCATTGGACAGCAAGTTGCTCAACGCGCGCTGGTACAGCGTGAGATCCGCATCGACCCACGCATGGCCGTCGACCTTCACCGATACGCTCGCATCCTCCGCAAGCGACTCGTAGTAGCCGGCGACACGCCCGGCCTCTTCCGCCGCATTCAGGCGCCGCACGCTGATCGACGTGCCGGCCTGTTCCGAGCGCGCGAGAAACAGCATGTCCTCGATCATCCGCGACAGCCGCTGATACTCGTCGATGCTCGACTCGATCACGTTGCGATATTCATCCGCGCTGCGCGGCTGCGACAGCACGACCTGCGCGGCTGCTTGCAGGTTCGTGAGCGGCGTGCGCATGTCGTGTGCGAGATTCGACGAGAACTGGCTCAGCCGCGTGAACGATTCGCTCAGCCTCGCGAGCATCCCGTTGAATGCGTGCTCGAGTTCCTTCAGCTCGCCCGACGTATCGAGTTCCGGCAGCGGATGCGCGAGCCGGCTCGACGACATCTGCTCGGCGCGCGCCGCGAAACGCCGCAGCGGGCTCAAGCCCAGCGCCGCGATGCCATACGCGATCGCGGCCGCGAGCACCACGCCGAACACCTCGATCACGACGATCGTATAAGCATGCGTACGCAACAGCAGCACGTCGGCGCTGCGGTCGTACTGCACCGCGACGCGCACCACCGGTGCGCCCATGCCCGCGAGCGGCACGGTCGTCACCAGGTACTGATGCCGCGTGCCGGGCGGCGCGACGCCGACCGGCACGCGCCCCGCGTCCAGCGACAGCAGCGTCGCGTACGGGCGGAATCCTGGCGTGCCGACGAGGCGCGTGCCCGACGCATCGTAGATCGCGAGATCCATGTTCGGATGGCCGTGCAGCTGGTCGATCCAGATGTCGGTGTTGCGCGCGACGTCGGCCGTCGTGCGCGCTTCGGCCAGATGCGTGCCCAGTGCGGCGGAAATGCCGGCCATCTGCTCGGCCGCCGTCGTTTCGACGCGGTTGCTCAGCGCCTCGTAGAGCGCGACGCCGCTCGACGCGAGGATCACCGACGTCGACAGGATGATCAGCGCGGTCAGGCGTCCGCGCAGCGTGCGCGGCAGCAGGCGCGCGATCATGCGGCCGCGCCGCCGCGCGCTTCGAGCACGTAGCCCATCCCGCGCACGGTGTGGATCAGCTTCGGTTCGTATGCGTCGTCGATCTTCGAGCGCAGCCGCCGGATCGCCGAATCGACGACGTTCGTGTCGCTGTTGAAGTTCATGTCCCACACCTGCGAGGCGATCGTCGCACGCGGCAGGATCTCGCCCTCGCGACGCATCAGCAGCCACAGCAGCGCGAACTCCTTCGCGGTCAACAGGATCGTGTCGCCCTGCCGCGTGGCCTTGCGGCGCGTCAGGTCGAGTTCGAGATCGGCCACGCGCAGCGTGTTCGAATCGCGCGGCTGGCCGCGCCGCAGGATCGACTTGATGCGCGCGGTCAGCTCGACGAAATCGAACGGCTTCGCGAGATAGTCGTCGGCGCCGAGCTCGAGTCCCTTCACGCGATCGCCGACGTCGTCGCGCGCGGTGAGGAACAGCACGGGCGTCGACTTGCTGCGCCGCAGGTTCTGCAACAGCGTCCAGCCGTCCTGCCCCGGCAGCATCACGTCGAGCACGAGCAGGTCGTATTCCTCGGTCTCGGCCTGGTGCTGGCCCGTGATGCCGTCCTCGACCCAGTCGACGACATAACCGGCCTCGGTCAGGCCCTTGCGCAAATAAGCGCCCGTCTTCGGTTCATCCTCGACAATCAGAATTCGCATTACGCATTACCCTTGAAGAAACCCAGCCGGCGCAGCACGCCCATGCCGAAGCCGCCGCCGATGCCCCAAAGCGCGGCGCACCACGACACCGCATGGCTGACGCGGTACAGCACGGGCAGCACCAGCAGCGTCAGCGCCGTGGACGACAGGATACCGCCGATCACGACCGTCGCAAGCGGACGCTGCACCTCGGCGCCGGTACCGGTCGCGAACGCCATCGGCAGGAAACCGAGCGACGCGACCAGCGCGGTCATCAGCACCGGCCGCAGCCGCGTGAGCGCGCCTTCGCGCACGGCGGCGTCGAGCGGCGTCCCTTCGTCGCGCAGGTTGCGGATGAACGAGATCATCACGAGACCGTTGAGCACGGCGACGCCCGACAGCGCGATGAAGCCGACCGCCGCCGTGATCGACAGCGGTATCCCGCGCAGCCACAGCGACACGACGCCGCCGCTCAGCGCGAACGGAATGCCGGTGAACACGAGCAGGCCGTCCTTCACGTTGTTGAACATCACGAACAGCAGCACGAACACCATGAACAACGCGAGCGGCACGACGAGCTTCAGGCGCTCGCTCGCGCTTTGCAGTTGCTCGAACTGCCCGCCCCACGACACCCAGTAGCCGGCCGGCACGCGCACGTCCTGCTGTAGCTGCTCGCGCGCATCGGCGACGAACGAGCCGACGTCGCGGCCGCGCACGTTCGCGCTGACGACCACGCGCCGCTTGCCGTCCTCGCGGCTGATCTGGTTCGGGCCCGGCGCGACGTCGATCGTTGCGAGCTCGGCGAGCGGCACGTACGGCGCCGCCGCGAGCGGCGCGCTGGCGCCGGCGGCCGGCGCGGGCAGCGCGATCGGCAGCCGCTTGATCGCGTCGATGTCCGAGCGCAGCTCGTCGGGCAGCCGCACGACGATGTCGAAGCGGCGGTCGCCCTGGAACAGCGTGCCGGCCTTCTGCCCGCCGACGGCCGCGGCCACCGTGTCCTGCAGGTCGGCGACGCTCACGCCGTAGCGCGCGAGCTTGTCGCGGTCGAGGTTGACCGTGAGCACCGGCAGCCCGGTCGTCTGCTCGACCTTCACCTCCGATGCGCCCGGCACCTTCTGCAGCGCGGCCGCGATCTGCTCGCCGGTCTGGTTCAGCACGGCCATGTCGTCGCCGAAGATCTTCACGGCGACGTCGCTGCGCACGCCCGAGATCAGTTCGTTGAAGCGCAGCTGGATCGGCTGCGAGAACTCGTACGCATTGCCCGGCAGCTCGGCGAGCGCTTCCTCGATCTCGCGCACGAGCGTGTCGCGCGGCTTCTTCGGGTCGGGCCACTGGTCGGCCGGCTTCAGCATGATGTAGCCGTCCGACAGGTTCGGCGGCATCGGGTCGGCCGCAATCTCGGCCGTGCCGGTGCGCGCGAACACGCGCTCGATTTCGGGGAAACGCGCCTTCAGCGTCTTCTCGATCGACTTCTGCATCTCCACAGACTGCGACAGGCTCGTGCCGGGAATCCGCAGCGCAGCGACGGCCAGGTCGCCTTCGTTGAGACTCGGGATGAACTCGCTGCCGAGCCGCGTGGCGAGCCCGAGCGTGACGAGCACGATCGCGCCCGCGCCGAGCATCACGCGCACCGGGCGCGTCATGAACGCGGCGAGCACCGGTTCGTACGCGCGTCGCGCCCAGCCCATCAGCCGGTTCTCCTTCTCCTCGACCCGCTCGCCGATGAACAGCGCGACGGCCGCCGGAATGAACGTGACGGTCAGCACCATCGCGGCCGCGAGCGCCATCACGACGGTGATAGCCATCGGGTGGAACATCTTGCCTTCGACGCCGGTCAGCGCAAAGATCGGCAGGTACACGACCATGATGATCAGTTGCCCGAAGATCAGCGCACGGCGCGCTTCCTGCGACGCGCCGAACACTTCGGCGAAGCGCTCGTCGCGCGTGAGCGGCCGCCCGGCCGCCGCCTGTGCATGCGCGAGCCGCCGCACGCAGTTCTCGACGATCACCACCGCGCCGTCGACGATGATCCCGAAGTCGAGCGCGCCGAGGCTCATCAGGTTCGCGCTCACCTTCGCGTTGACCATGCCGGTGAAGGTCATCAGCATCGACAGCGGAATCACGAGCGCGGTGATCAGCGCCGCGCGGATGTTGCCGAGGAACAGGAACAGCACGGCGATCACGAGGATTGCGCCTTCGAGCAGGTTCTTCTTCACCGTCGCGACGGCCTTCTCGACGAGCACCGTGCGGTCGTACACGGGAATCGCCTTCACGCCGGGCGGCAGCGTGCGGTTCACGTCTTCCATCTTTGCCGCGACGGCCTTCGAGACCGTCCGGCTGTTCTCGCCCATCAGCATGAAGACCGTGCCGAGCACGACCTCCTCGCCGTTCGACGTCGCGGCGCCGGTGCGCAGCTCGCGGCCGATGTCGACCAGCCCGACGTCCTTCATCCGCACCGGCACGCCGCCGACGTTGGTCAGCACGATGTTCGCGATGTCGTCGACGGTGCGGGCCTGGCCCGGCACGCGCACGAGATACTGCTCGCCGCGCTTTTCGATGTAGCCGGCGCCGACGTTGTCGTTGTTGCGTTCGAGCGCGCGCACGACGTCGGCGAGCGTCAGCCCGTACGACATCAGCTTGGCCGGGTTCGGCGCGACACGGTATTCCTTCACGTAGCCGCCAATCGAGTTGACCTCGGTCACGCCGCGCACGTTCCTGAGCTGCGGCCGCACGACCCAGTCCTGCAACTCGCGCAGGTCGGCCGCCGTATAGCGGGTGCCGTCGGGCTTGCGCGCGGCCGCGTCTGCTTCGACGGTCCACAGGTAGATTTCGCCGAGGCCCGTCGACGTCGGGCCCATCGCGGGCGCGATGCCGGGCGGCAGCTTGTCCTTCGCTTCCTGGATGCGCTCGTTGACGAGCTGACGCGCGAAGTAGATGTCGGTGCCGTCCTTGAAGATCACGGTGACCTGCGACAGCCCGTAGCGCGAGATCGAGCGCGTCTGCTCGAGGCCCGGCAGCCCGGCCATCACGGTCTCGATCGGGTAGGTGATGCGCTGCTCGGCCTCGAGCGGCGAATAACCGGGCACGGCCGTGTTGATCTGGACCTGCACGTTCGTGATGTCGGGCACCGCGTCGATCGGCAGCTTCTGGTAGCTGAAGACGCCCAGCGCGGCCACGGCCGCGATCGCCAGCATCACGAACCAGCGGTGCGCAATCGCAAAGCGGATCAGGCGCTCAAACATGGCGGGATTCCTTGAAACGGGGAACGGTCGCCCTCGCCGGACAGGCCGCGCGACCGGTCACTCGACGGGTCGCACATCGAACCTCAAATCGAGCCGCATATCGAGCCGCATATCGGGCCGCAAATCGTGCAATGGCACGCGCGTGACGCTCATTCATGTTCCGCGCTCCCCTTGCCGAGCTCGGCCTTCAGCACGAAGCTGTTCGACGCCGCGTATTCCTGGCCCGGCTTGAGCCCCTTCAGCACTTCGGTCGCGCGTTCGTCGCGCCGCCCCGTCTCGACCGCCTGCGCGACGAATCCCTTCGGCGAGCGCACGAACACGGAAGGTGCGCCGTCGACGTCCTGCAGCGCGTCGCTCGCCACCGCCAGCGGCACGCTCTGCTTGCCCGCGTCGACCGACACGTTCACGAACATCCCCGGGCGCCACACGCCGTCCGGGTTCGGCAACACGACGCGCGCCGGTGCGGTGCGCGTCTGTTCGCCGAGCAGCGAACCGACGTATGCGATCGGGCCGCTCGAACGCGATTCGAACGCGGTCGCGATCACGGTCGCGTCGCGGCCGACGCGCACGTCGTTGAGCCGCTGTGCCGGCACGGCCATCTCGGCCCACACGGTCGACAGGTCGGAGATCACGAACATGCTCGCATCGGCGGCGATCGCCTCGCCGGGCGTCGCATGCTTCTCGACGATCGTGCCCGCGAACGGTGCGCGCAGCTCGTAGCGGTTCAGCGCGCCCGCGCCGACCGGCGCGTTCAGCGCGGCGAGCTTCTGCCGCGCGTTCTGCGCGGCAATCTCGGCCTCGCGCAACTGCACCTGCGCCTGCTGGTAATCCTGCTCGGCCGAGATGCGCTCCTGCCACAGCGTGCGTTCGCGCTCGTAGGTTGCGCGCGCACCCGACAGCCGGCGCTCGGCCGTCAGCAGTTCGCTGCGCCGGTCCGCAAGATCGGTGCTCGCGATCACGGCCAGCACCTGCCCCTTCGTGACGTTCTGCCCGAGCGACACCGGTACCTGCTCGACGATGCCGGCCACCCGCGGCACGACGTGCGCGGTGCGATCCTCGTTGAACTTGATCTCGCCCGGCAACTGGAACGGCGTCGCGATCTGCGCGGGGCCGGCCTTCGCGAGCGCGATCCTCGAGGTCGCCAGCTGCGCGTCGGTCAGTGCGATCGCGCCGTCGGCGCTCGCGAACGGGAACGACGCGGCGTCGCTGCCCGCCTTGACGTCGATCGTCGCGTCGAACACATGCGGCTTGGCGATCGACTGCGCGGACACGAACTTCTGGCCGGCCGCATCGAAACGCATCGGTTCGTGCGTGCGGTCGTACCGGACCAGCGTGCCGGATACGGTCACGCCCTGGTCGGCCGGCTTGCCGTCGACGAACGGGTAGACGACGAGCCGCGCGTCACCGGGCTTTTCTGTCATGACGATCTCGACGGACAGCCTGCCGCGCTTCAGCACGACGCCGCCCCGCGCGCCGGCGCCATCGGCCGGCTGCGCGGCTTCGACAGCCGACGGCGTGGACGCACTGCTGCCGCCCCGCGTGACGGCGAGCGCACCGAGCACGATCCCGGCGCCGCCGAACACGGCCGCCGCAATGATGAAGATTCTGCTGCGTGACATGATGATCCTTCAGGTGAGAGGGGCGCTTATTGCGTAACGGCCGCGAGCGGCGTCCCGACGAGCCGGCCGATGTCGGCGCGGGCCGCGTGCGCGTCGGCGAGCGCGCGCACGTATTGCGATTGCCCCTGGAACAGCGTGCGCTGCGCGTCGAGCACGTCGAGGAAGCCGAACTTCCCGAGCTGGTAGCCGCGCGACATCGCGTCGAGCGCGGTGCGTGCGCCGGGCAGGATGTCGGTCTTCAGGCGCCGCGCCTCCTGCGCGGCGGCCTCGAAGTTCGCATAGGCCTGCGTCAGCTCCAGCCGCAGCCGTGCGCGTTCGCGATCGAGATCAGCGTTCGCGCGCTCGGCCTTGTGCGTCGCTTCGAGCAGCGCGCCCTTGTTCGTGTTGAACAGCGGAATCGGGATCGACACGCCGACGACGGCCTGGTTGTCGGGCACGCCGCCCGTGGTCACGCGCTTCACGCCCGCGCTGACCGTCACGTCCGGCATGCGCCGCGCGCGTTCGAGCGACACCGCCGCGTTCGAGCGCAGCATCTCGGCGCGCGCGATGCGCGTGAGCGGCGCATCGTCGAGCTGCGCGGTCAGCGCGGACAACGGCTCGACCGGCGGCACGGCTTCCAGGTCGCCGCGCACCGCGAGCCGGTCGCCGCGCGCTTCGCCCATCACCGCGTTGAGCTTCTCGCGCGCGACCTCGACACGGCCGCGCGCGGTCACGACTTCGATCTGCACGCCGGCCGCCGCCACCTGCGCCTTGGTCGCCTCGACCGGCGACACCTTGCCGGCCTGCGCGCGACGCGCCGCGAGATCCGCCGAGCGCGCGGCGATCGCAGCCGATTCCTCGGTAACCTGGAGCTGTCGCTGCGCGGCGAGCAGCCCGTAGAACGCGGAGATCACGTCGGCGCGCACGACGGCGCCCTGTTCGTCGAGCGATGCATTGGCCGCTTCGCGGCCGTAGGACGCGACGTCGAGCCGCGCGCGGCGCTTGCCCCCCAGTTCGATGGTCTGGTTGATCAGCGCGGTCGACGTGCGCTCCGCGCGGCGAAAGCCTTCCTGCAGGAACGAGAGCTCCGGGTTCGGGCGCGCGCCGGCCTGCATCAGCGCGCCCGCGGATGCATCGACGTCGGCGCGCGCGCCGCGCAGCGCCGGATTGTTTCGCGCCGCGACCGCGAGCGCATCGGACAGCGTCAATGACGATGCGGGAAGCGTATCGGACGGCGGCGCATCGATCGACGTCGCGCTGCCGGCTGCGATCGTGGCCGGCCCGGGCGACAGCGAAGGCTGCGCATGAGCCGTCGCGGCCATCGCGAAGACGATGGCCGCGGCGAGGGTGAGCTTGAGCATGTTCGGTTCTGCGTTGACGGTTCGCGACCGATGCTACGGACCGGCCGCAGTGCGAACATGAGGCGAAGATGATATTTCCGTCATGTTGGGCGCGGTGTACTCGCCGAATCGACGGGCATATCAGCTCGGATGGTCAGGTCAGCATAAAAATATCTTTCGAAATTTAGAACCAGTTCTATAGACGTATTCGCTCGAAAAGATGACTGTTCAAGGTCCCGGCAACACAAACGAAAGCATGCTGTTTTATGACCTAAAGGTCGTGCTGCCTCCTTGAAAACCTACGAATCGAGACCTTGAATCAATGAAAAACCTCTTCGATCACAACGAGTACGACTTTGACGCTGACGAAGACAAAGAATGGTTTCTCGTTCACTCCGGGGCCGTCACCAACACAAACCCGGGATCGATGGTTGACGTTTACATCAACACAACCCCCATCTGCCCCAACATGACCAATCGAGAATTTAGAATTATGGCATCGCGACTGCTTAAATGGTCCATAATTCTGGTTGAGCGCAGGATCACCGACCTGAAGCGGTATGACAAAACAACCAAAGACAGAATGATCTATTGGTTCAATCGATGCGATGAAAATACACGACAGTACCTTGTCGACGGCTTCTCACGACATCTCTCCGTTCTCAAAACGCTAACGCCACACCATTTCGTTCGAAGCGATCCGAATCTCGATAGAATGTTAGGTTGCGTTCCGAACATGATCGACATCGAGAATGAGGCCGCTCACGTTTGCGGGCCCAACACGGAGCGCAGGCTTATCAGTATTGCGATGAAGTTTTGTACCGGCTTACGCGATCAGAACATGTTCGGAGATTCCCGCCTATCCACGCTCATTCACGAAGTCACTCACTTCGTCGACACCTTCGGTAGCGGCGACCCTCGTTACGGGCTCGATCCCACGGCGGCCGCATGGGCAAGGGCCAATCCTGACCAGGCATTGAAGAACGCAGATACCCTCACAGGGTTTGTGATCTACGGCGAAGAATTATTTGCGGAGTAAGGAGCCGAATTCACCATGAGAATTTTTATCACGTCACTCATCGTGCCCATCGTCACGTCGCTCCTTTTCCCGGCAAGCTCCGCGGCGGAATGTCAGGGATCACAAAATCTCCCGTCACAGCAATTTTTCGTAGCCTTCCCCCACAACAGCCACGAGATCTCCGAATCCGAGCAAGTACGAATTGGACGATGGGTTTCAGCAATGAATTCCGATTATCCAATACAAAACTGGATCACTATAATTGGCAGCGCTTCCAAGCTTGAAGCCGATTCGGAACGTCTTGCAACGAAACGAGCTTCCGCGACGGCGAAAGTCGTCATAGACGACGGTCTGATCAACGCACCGTTTCAGATAAAAACGCAAATTTATCCGGCCAATCACACAACGGAATCGACGCCGGAAACCCGTGAGGTCACCATTCAAGTGAGCCCCGGCTGCCTCGACAACTGCTGTACTGGCCATTGACACGAAGTCGGCTCATTCACCGCCGCCGCTGCACGAGCCAGTCGAGCAATTGCCGCCCGTCGCGTTCACCAAACCAGCGCGCATGCCCGATCAGGTACCCGTCGTACGCGATATCGACGATGGCCGGCGCATCGATGATGCAACCGAAATACGCGACTTCCGACAGCGCGAACTCCGTATGCACGATCGGCAGCAGCGCGACCAGCGCCGCATACGCGTCGTCGCCCAGCGGTTCGAGCGATTCGTAGCCGTCGAGCAGCGCGTCGATCTGTTCGTATTCGATGCGCCGCGCGTCGGCTGGCGCCATCCAGTCGACCGTATTGCGCTCGATCGCGAGCGCGAGGTCCATCACCGCGCAGGTGCGATCCGACAATCCGAAATCGAGCACGGTCCGCACCTGCGCGCCGGGCCCCGCATCGGTCCACAGCAGGTTCGACGCATGCCAGTCGCCATGCGTCCACAGCGGCGGCAACGCGGTCAGCAGCGGCACGAGGCGCGCGTGATACGGGCCGATCGCGTCGGCAACGTCGCCGCGCCAGTCGCGCGCGCCGAGCGCACGCACGAGCAGCGGCTGCGATTCGACCCAGCGTTCGAGCGCCCCCGCCAGATCGGCGGACGACAGCACACGGAAACTCGACAGCAGCGTGCGCACGGGTCGCGCGGGCGCATCGTAGCCGGCCGACGCGCGATGCAGCTCGGCCAGCGCGCGGCCGGCCGCATACGCATGCGACGGATGCGTGAACGGCTGCCACGACATCACGCCGCGATACGGGTCGACGCCGGGCGCGAGCACATGCACCTCGTACGTCCATTCGCCGGAGGCGAACGCGGTCGCGCCGTCGCGACCGGCGAGCACGTCGACCACGGGCATGCCGCGTTCGCGCAGATGCGCGATGAAACGATGCTCTTCCTCGAGCCCCTCGACATCGCGCAGGCTCACGTGATGACGCTTGACGAACAACCCGCGCCCGTCCGCCATCCGCACCAGCACGGCCGCCGCGAACTGCCGCGGGCTGTGCCACGTCAGCCGGGCCGGCTCGCCGGCACCGTCGATCCGCGCGAGCACCGCCGCGACCTCGTCGTGCGTCATCAGCGGCCAGTCGCGTTCGGCCTGCTCGCCGTCGACGCCGAATTGCGGCGGCGCGACGTCGCGCGATACTGGCCCGTCCGGCTCGAGTGGGAATGACATGAACGAGGTTGCTCCGTAGTTGAATCGATGCGTGAATCAGCGCACGCCGCTGCCCGACGCGAGCGCGCCGCCGGCCGCCGCGCGCAGCGTCGCGGCCGTCCGGCTCCAGTCGCGCCAGCCGATGACGGCGAGCCCGATGAACAGCGCATAGAGTCCGGCCGTCAGATAAAGCTCCTTGAACACGAACATACCGACGTACACGACGTTCACGACGATCCACAGCCCCCACGACGCGATGTAGCGCCGCGCGGTCCAGTATTGCGCGACGAGGCTGAACGCGGTCAGCGACGCATCGACGAACGGCAGCGCCGCATCGGTCCAGCGCGCCATCATGCCGCCGAGCAGCGCGCTGCCGACGACGGCCGCGATCAGGTCGGGCAGCATCTGCCGCGGCCGCACGCCCGTGACGGGCGCCACGTCGCCGGCCGGCGCCGCGCCGCCGTCGGCTTCGCTCGCGCGCTGCGCGAGCCAGCGCTGCCAGCCGTACACCTGCAGCACCGCGAACGCGCCCTGCAGCAGCATGTCCGAGTACAGCTTCGCGTCGAAGAAAATCCATCCGTACAGCGCGACCGACGCGAGCCCGACCGGCCAGCACAGCATGCGCCGCTTCGCGGTCAGCCAGATCGCGAGCGCGCTGACGATCACGCCGGCGATTTCGAGTGGGGACATCGTCTGTGCTCTCCTGGGTAGCTGCCGGGGCCGCGCGTCACGCAGCCGGTTCCGGACGATCAGAAATCATAGGTCAACGACACGCGCGCGGTGCGCGGCGCACCCGGGAACAGGTACGCATCGCCCTGCTGCTCGCCCGCGTCGCGCCAGTAGAACTTGTTGAACAGATTGTCCACCGATACGCGCAGCACCGTGCGATGACCGCCGATCTTCGTCGTATAGCGTGCGCCGAGATTGAACACGAACCACGACGGCACGCGCGCGGTGCCTTCCTCGTTCGCGTTGCGGGCCGCGCTGTACTCGACGCCGCCGAGCACGTTCAGGCCCGCGACGCCCGGCACCGCATAGTCCGCATACAGCGACGCGCGCAGCGCGGGCACGTTGATGATCTGGTGTCCTTCGTACGCCGGCGAACCCGAATCGACCGCGCGGGCACGAATCGCCGCGACGCTGGCCGTCAGCGAAAGGCGCTCGGTCGCACGCCCGGCCGCACCGAGCTCGATCCCCTGGTGCCGCTGCGTGCCGCGCTGCACGAACGTGTAGGTCGTGCCCGACGCGTCCGGGTCGGCGAACTGGAACGGCTTGCTGATCGAGAACACCGCGGCCGTGAGGCTCAGCCGGTCGAGCCAGTCGTATTTCGCGCCGACCTCGATCTGGTGCGATTCGACGGGCGGCAGGAACGCATACGCGTTGGTCGCGCGCACGGGCGCCTGGTCGCCGAGCGACAGCGCCTTGCTGTACGACGCGTACAGCGACAGCACGTTCACCGGCTTGTAGACGAGCGCGACCTGCGGCAGGAACACCGAGCGGTCGGTGCGCGTATCCGCGCCGTCGAGGCTGCTCCAGCTACGCTGGCGCAGCAGCACTTCCTTGCCGCCCGCGAGCACCTGCCAGTGCTCGCCGATGCTGATGCGGTCGAGCCCGAACACGCCGTACTGCCACGCGTCGAGGCGCGGATACGACGGCCCGGGCGAATTCGGCGACGGCGGGAACGCCACGTCGGGCCCGTAGATATTTTCGCTGCCCACGTAGTCATACACGGCGTCGGCCATGTGCACGACGCGGCGCTGCACGCTCACGCCGAGCGTCAGCTCGTGCCGCAGCGGCCCCGTCGCGAACTTGCCCGTCGTGACCGCGCGCAGATCGTCGTTGCGCCGGTATTCGCCGGGGCTGCGGAAATCGTATACGTCGTAGTCGCCGTTCGCGCCGAAGAAGAACGGCGACGTCGCGCCGGCCGCGCAGCTCGCCGCGTACGAGCAGCCGTACGCGAACGCGCTGTTGTCGTCGATCATCGTGCGGCTGCGGCCCGCGGCAATGTACGCCTTCCAGTCGTCGTTGAACTGGTAGTCGAAGCGCGCGTTCAGGTTCAGCGCGTCGGTCGTCACCGGTTTCGCCCACGGCTGCGTGCCGAGCGCCTTCGACGTCGTCTTGACCGACGGCACGACGGTGCCGCCGAGCAGTTGGTAGCCGGGCGCGGAACGCTGGATCCACTGCTGGAATTCGGCGTTGAGCTGCAGGCTCGCGCGCGGGCTGATGTCCCAGTCGGCGGCGATCGAGCCGAACGTGCGCCGCCCGTTCGTGCCGTCGATATACGAGTGCATGTTCTCCTTCGCGGCATTGATCCGGAAGCCGAACTGGTTGTCGGGGCCGAAGCGGCGGCCGAGATCGACGGCCGCCGACGTCGAGCCGCGGCTGTCGACGCCGCCCGTCACGCTCGCGACGTTCGCGGAGCGCTTCGTCACGAAGTTGATCACGCCGCCGGGCGCGACGACGCCGCTGTCGATGCCGGCGAGCCCCTTCAGGATCTCGACGCGCTCCTTGTTCTCGAGCGGCACGTTCTGCTCGCCGGACACCGTCAGCCCGTCGATCCGGATCGCGCTCGCGAGATCGACCGGAAAACCGCGGATCGCGAAGCCTTCGAAATAGCCGACCGGCGCATAGTCGTTGACGACCGACGCGTCGTTGCGCACGACATCGCTGAGCCGCTTCGCCTGCTGGTCGTCGAGCTGCGCGCGCGTGACGACGCTCACCGACGCCGGCGTGTCGCGCAGCGGCGTGTCGTCGAGCCCCGCGACCGACGCGTTGCGCACGCGAAACCCGTTGCCGCGCTCGCCGCTCACCGTGATCGCCGGCAGCGTCGCGTTGCCGGCCGCATCGGCGTCCGGTGCCGGCGCGTCGCCCTGGGCTGCCGCAGCCTGCGCCGCGAAAAGCGTGATGCCGAGACCCACGCCGAGCCCGATCTTCGCGCGCCGCCGCCGTGCGGGCGACGCTGTTGTTTTATTCACCGTCATTGTTCTGGATGGAAAACTCGCCACTCGACCCTGTCGACACACGTTAAGAAGCTGCGAAGCGCCCGCTCGCGGACGAATCGTCACCCGCCGGCGCATCCGGCCGACACGACATTCATCGGACGAATCGGACGAGACGGCACGCATGCGTGCCGGTCGATCGATCGGGAAAACGCAGGATGGGACATCGGATTCGGGTGACGCACCGGGAGCCGACGCAGCCGTCGACGGGTTCGTCGGGTGCCTGTCGGGCGGCCGGCGGCCTCGCGCGGTCATGTCATGCGGGGGACGCTTCGAACGCCGCGGTGCGGGCGTCGGGCAGTTGTGCGCGCCGTTCGTCGGAACGGCGGCCAGCCCGTCGCACGCGACATCGCGGCGTGGCGCGCATTTTACCCCGGGCGGGGATCAGGACCGTGGAATCGGGCGGAACGGGAGGCGGGAAAGAACGGGAATGGGGAAACGCGATTCGTGCCACATCGCAACGGCGGCGATGTGGCAGCGATGCTCGGCGCGCACGGCAACCTCGAAGACCGGCGCAGTCATGCGCCGGTCATGCGGCTGGAAACCGAAGCGGGAATGATCTCCCGCTCGCAATTCACGCGCCGCTCAGAACCCCTGCATCGTCACGGTCGGATCGACGACCAGATGCACGACGCCGTAGATGACCGCGCCGACGAGCAGCGCGAGCAGAATCGCCACGAACGGCAGCAGCGTGAAGTTGACGTTAGCGAGATCGGCTGCGTGCGCCTTGCTGTTGCGTACGCCGAAGAAACTCCATAGGACCAGCTTGATCATGCCGAGCAATTTCATGATTGGCTCCTTTCATCGAATCGGTTGACGCTATCGTCGATCCGACCGGCATCCGAAAAAAGAAGCAGTTGCGCGTGCTTTTCGCGCAGCAGGCCGTCTGCGGCCGCATGTCGCAGGCGCGTCAGCGGTCGAGCACGAGCGGTTCCGTCGCGCCTTGCGCGGGCCGCGCGACGCACAGCAGCGCGCAGCCGGGTTCGACCGCCGCATCGGGCGCTTGCTCGTAGTCGACCGCGCCGGACAGCACGCGCGTCGCGCACGTGCCGCACGAACCGGAGCGGCATTCGGACGGCACGGCGACGCGCTGCCCTTCCGCGAAGTCGAGCAGCGTGCCGTCGGCGGGCGTCCATGCGGCTTCGCGCCCGGTGCGCCGGAACACGACGGGCACGCTCGCCGCCGGCACGCCTGCCGTGCCTGCCGCTCGGGTCACGCTGCGCGCCACGCTCGACGGCCCGAACGCCTCGAAACGGATGCGTTCGTCCGGCACGTTCAGCGCGCGCAGCCCGTCGTACAGGTCGCGCATGAACGCCGACGGCCCGCACAGGTAGAAGTCGTAGTCGTCGAACGGCAGGAGCCGCTTCAGTTGCGCGATGTCGATGCGGCCGGCCCGCGCTGACGTGTCGCCATGCGGACGGCTGTCGAACCAGTGCAGCGACAGCCGTGCATCGGCCGCCGCGATGCGCGCCAGTTCCGCCGCGAACGGCCGGTCGGCCGCTTCGCGCGCGCCGTGCACGAACAGCACGCGGCGCGACGGCGCGACGTCGGCCAGCGCGCGGCGCAGCATCGCGACCATCGGCGTGATGCCGATGCCGGCCGACACGAGCACGGCCGGGCGCGGACTCGCGAGATCGAACGTGAAGCGGCCGCGCGGCATCTGCGCGTCGAGCGTCATGCCCGCCTGCGCGTGATCGTGCAGCCATGCCGACACGCGCCCTTCGCGCTTCACCGTGATCCGGTAATGCGCGCCGCCCGGTGCATCGGAAAGCGTGTAGCTGCGTATCGACGGTGCATCGCTGCCCGGCAGCGCAACACGCAGCGTCAGATGCTGCCCGGCTTCGTATGCGGGCAACGCGCCGCCGTCCACCGGTTCGAAATGGATCGAGCGGATCGCGCGCGCTTCGTCGACGATCTTCGCGATGCGCAGCGATCGCCATGTGCTTGCCGATGCGGTTGCCGATGCGGACGGCACCGGCTCGACCGCCACCGTCACCGCTCCACCAGCGGCCGCCGCCATCGCCGCGAACTGCGGCGCGCGCTCGACCGCCGACCATCGGAACGGCAGCACCGCGCGCATGCGCCGCACCTCCCGCACATGAAACCGTACGACACGCTGCGCGCCGTCGAACGACGCGACGAGCGGCCCGTCCCACACGATCTCGGCGCGCGCGGCGACATACAGCAGGTCACCGCTGTCGAAATCGACGAACAGCAGCCCCGCGCGCGGATCGTGCTGCAAGTTGCCGAGCGTGTTGAAGAAACGGTTGCCGCTGAAATCCGGCGTCGTCAGCGTGTACGCATCGTCGACGCGCACGAAGCCCGGCATCCCGCCGCGATGCGACACGTCCGCGCCGCGCGCGGCGCCCGCGTCCGCCGACGTGTTCGCGCTCGCGACGAAGAACGTATCGGCCTGCGCGAGCAGCGCGCGATCCGCATCGCTCAGCCGGTCCGATACGTCGGGCTCGACCGGTGCATCGCCGTCGCGCGCGACGAACGTCGGCGTGCGGCCCTGGATGTACTTCGCGCAGTTGCCGAAGCTCTGCTCGACCGCGATCGTCAGCGCATCGCCATCGACCGTGCGCACGACGCCATTGACGCGATTGCGCCGCCGCGTATCGAATTCGATCCCGAGCCCGCCGAGCGGCGCGCCCGGCTGCCACGCGCCGTCCAGCGGATCGCCAGGCAGCGCGGGCGCCGCGATGCGCAGCGTGCGCGCATCCGGCGACGTGACGAACCCCGGCGCGCCGGCCCGCAGCGTCGCCCACGGCTGGCCGTGTGCATCGACGCCACCGAGCACGAAGAACGGCAGCTGCGCGAAAAACGTCCGGTGCTGGTCCGGCATGAAGCGCCGGATTCCGCGCCGGCCGGCCGCGCCCGCGGCTTCCGTCACGCCCGCGCGCTGCTGCACGGCGAGTTCGCCCGCGTGAAACGGCGCGGCGTCGAGTTCCCAGCCCGGTACGGCGGCGGTCGGAGCATTCATCGCGTTCTCCTTGAACAGGCGCGGCTTCGATCGGCGTTACGCGGCGAGCAGGCCCGCGCGCGTCGTCGGCATGCCGACGAAACCCGGCAGCGCCTCGACGCGCGCCAGCCATGCGCGCACGTGCGGATACGGTTCGAGCGACACGCCGCCTTCCGGCGCATGCGCGATGTACGTGTATGCGGCGATGTCCGCGATCGTCGGCTCGGCGCCGGCGGCGAACGGCTTGCCGGCCAGTTCGCGGTCGATCACGTCGAGCAGCTTCGCGGCCGTACGCTTGGCCGCTTCCTGGTCGAGCGGCGCGCCGAACACGGTCACGAGCCGTGCGGCGGCAGGCCCCGTCGCGATCGGCCCGGCCGCGTACGACAGCCAGCGCTGCACGAGCGCCGCGCCGGCCGGGTCGTCGGGCAGCCAGTGCGCGTCGCCGTAGCGCTTCGCGAGATACACGAGGATCGCGTTCGAATCGGCGAGCACGGTGCCGTCGTCGTCGATCACCGGCACCTGCCCGAGCGGATTGAGCGCGAGGAACGCCGGTTCGCGCTGCGCGCCGGCCGCGAGGTCGATGTCGACGATCTCGGCCGGCAGGCCGAGCAGCGACAGGAACAACCGGACGCGATGCGCGTGCCCGGACAACGGGAACGAATAGACGCGAATCGCGGCGACGGGCTTACCGGTGGCGGGCGGTGCGGAGGCAGGCTTGCTGGCGACGGACATGGAAAACACTCCGGAATCTCGCGTCGCCGGGAATCGGCGACGAACGGCCCCAGCGTAGCGCTCGCGGTTCGCGGCCAGAAGACGGATAATCGCTGAAACATTATCCGCTTTCATAGGACAATCAACGATGGCCGATCTGCGCGACGTGAACCTGAACCGGCTGGCGATCTTCGTCGCGGTGGTCGATGCCGGCTCGCTGACGGCCGCGGCCGAGCGGCTCGGCCTCGCGAAGACGGTCGTCAGCACGCACATGCAGCGCCTCGAATCCGAGGTCGGCGCGAACCTGCTCGTACGCACGACGCGGCGGCTCAGCGTGACCGACGCGGGGCGTACGTTCTACGACGCGTGCCGCGCCATCGTGCGCGCCACCGAAGCCGCGCTCGATGCGGTGTCGTCCGACGCGGGGCCGCTGCGCGGCACGCTGCGCGTGAGCGTGCCGATCGACTACGGCGCGCAGGTCGTCGCGCCGGCCGTCGTCGCGCTGCGCGACTTGCATCCGGGGCTCGACGTCGAGCTGGTCGCGAACGACCGCGTCGTCGATCTCGTCGCGGACAACCTCGACGTCGCGATCCGCATCGGCCGCCTCGCCGATTCGAACTATCGCGCGGTGCAGCTCGGCACGTACGAGAAATGGCTGGTCGCGAGCCCCGCGTTCGTCGCGCGCTACGGGCTGCCGCGCGATACGGATGCGCTTGCCGCACTGCCGTTCGTGATGCTGTCGACGCTGCCGCGCCCGCACACGTTCGAACTCGACGACGCGCGCGGCGGCAGCGTGTCGGTGCGCTGCGTCGCGCCGGTCGTGTCGAACACCGCAACCGCATGCCGCGCGATCGTGCTCGCGGGCGGCGGCTTCGGGCTGCTGACGGATTTCTCGACCGCCGACGACGTCGCGGCCGGCCGGCTCGTGCGGCTGCTGCCCGCATGGCGCTCGGCGCCGGCCGGGATTCATGCGGTGTATCCGTCGACGCGGCTGCCTTCGCCGAAGGTGCGGGCATTCATCGATGCGATGAAGCAAAGGATCGGAGACACGCCGCGGCGGCCGACCGCTGCCACACCCGCACGCGCGACACGCTCGAAGCGCGCGGCACACTGAATCGGCCGGCTCGCCGGCAACCTGTGCCGGCGAGCGGCACGAACCGTCTCGGCGACACCTGTTTCGAACCCGCGCACCATGATTTTTACATCCTTCCAACTTACTTTCAGATCGCTCGAAAATGTGAATAAACGCGATTATTGAAGCCAAACATTCGCATATCGTTTTTACGGTTTACCTTATAACCTTATTCCGGTAATACGCTGACGAGCGTTTACCAAATGCTTCAATTCTCCGATTCATTCAAATAAGGAGTTTGAAATGCAAACCGCCGCAATTTCATGGGGAACCACGCCGTCGATTCGTGTCTACACGGCCAACGGCAACAAGATCACCGAACGCTGCTACGACGGGTCGAACTGGTACACGGGCGCGTTCGCCCAGGCGGGCGACAACGTGTCCGCCACGTGCTGGCTGGTGGGAAGCGCCGTTCACATCCGCGTGTACGCGACGAGCGGCGGCACGACGACCGAGTATTGCTGGGATGGTGACGGCTGGACCCGGGGCGGATACACGGGTTCCTGATCAATCGTGCCTGGGGCGCGAAGGATTTCGCGCCACGATCGGCGCAATGCGAGCTGTTTTTTGCGTTGCGCCGCTTTTTTATTCGCTCCAGATTGTTTTCATCAATTCATCGCCACATGGAAGCGAAACAAAAAACAACGACGGTTTTTGAAAATAATTACCCACTTAAAAAAACGATCGCCTTTTAATTATTAAAAATACGACTAAATCGCACGAAAAGAAAAAATGGCGCCCCGTGCGCCGTGTGATTGCCGCATTCGTTTCATTTTCGGCCTGCAACTTTCCGGGGGGTAACAGGAACGGTGCGATGCCATCCGGTTAGCCAATCTCCCGCAATGTCCCCAGCAGCACCTTCCTGCAACTCGCGACCATCTGCGCTTCCGGATCGCGATAGTCGGTGAGCAGCCACGCCGCGCCGACGTTCGTCATCGCGCCGACGAGCGCGAGCCCGATCAGCCGCTGCTCGGTGCGCTCCACGGGCGTCGCGGCCTCGTGCGGTGCGCCGATCGCCATGATCAGCTTGCCGAAGTCGATCAGCATGCGCTGGTACGTCATGTCGGTATCCGCGCTCACGCCCATCACCTCGAGCAGCAGCACGCGCGCCGCACACGGATCGCGCAGGAACGCGAAGAACGCGGCGAGCCCCGCGTCGACGCTCTCGCGCAGATCGCCGCCGCGCGCGGCGACCGCCTGTGCGACCGCGTCATGCAGCTGCTCCGCGTGATGCAGGTAGGTGCAGCGCAGCAAATCCTCGGTGCTGTCGAACGCCGCATAGAAATAGCGATCGTTCAGCTTCGCTTCCTGGCAGATCGACCGCACGGTCGCCTTGCGGAACCCGACCGTGCCGAACACGTGCGTCGCTGCGCGGATCAGCGCGTCGCGCCGCTCGGCGGCACGCACCTCGGGCGCCACGCCGCCGTACGACCGGCCCCGTTTTTTCGTTTCGAGTGCTTTCTCCATTCCGCTATTTGACATCAGGACACCCGAAAACTAAAGTGGTGACGACCAACACCACAATAGACGTGCCGCCGGCGCAGCATAAGCGGAACGGGAGGAGCAACGGATGAACGGGTTTTCCGGCAAGGTCGCCGCGATCACGGGCGCCGGTTCGGGCATGGGCCGCAGCCTCGCGGTCGAGCTCGCGCGGCGCGGCTGCGAGGTCGCGCTCGCCGACGTCAGCGAAACCGGGCTCGCCGGTACGGCGGCCGCGTGCGCGCAGCACGGCGAGCGCGTGAGCACGCGGCGGCTCGACGTCGCCGACCGCGACGCGGTGTTCGCGTGGGCCGATTTCGTCCGCGCCGAACACGGCAAGGTCAACCTGATCTTCAACAATGCGGGCGTGTCGCTCGCCGCCAGCGCCGAAACCGCGCACATCGCCGATGTCGAATGGATCGTCGGCATCAATTTCTGGGGCGTCGTGCACGGCACGCAGGCGTTCCTGCCGCACCTGCGCGCGTCGGGCGACGGCCACGTCGTCAACACGTCGAGCCTGTTCGGGCTCGTCGCGATGCCGACGCAAAGCGCGTACAACGCAACCAAGTTCGCGGTGCGCGGCTTCACCGAGGCGCTGCGGATGGAGCTCGAACTCGACGGCGCGCCGGTGAGCGCGACCTGCGTGCATCCGGGCGGCGTCGCGACGAACATCGTCGATGCGGGCCGCGTCGATACCAGCATCCACGCGCTCACGGGCCAGGACGAAGCGACCCATCGCCGGCAGGCGAACCGCCTGATCAACGCGACGACCGCCGACGATGCCGCGCGGCAGATCCTCGCGGGCGTCGAGCGCAATGCGCGCCGCGTGCTCGTCGGCGCCGACGCGCGCCGGCTCGACCGGATCGCGCGCCTGCTCGGCGCCGGTTACCAGTGGCTGATGCTGCGCCATGTGCGCCGCGCCCGTGCACGCAATCTCGAACGCGCCCCCGCCCCGGCCGCACGCCCGGCCACGCCGACCAAGGACCCCGCATGACCTCGACGACGACCGACCGGCGCGACGCGCCGCCCGCCCCCGGCGCCCGCCATGACCGTGGCGACGGCAACGACCTCGACGTGCTGATCGTCGGCGCCGGCCTGTCCGGCATCGGCGCCGCGTATCACCTGAAGCAGCGCTGCCCGCATGCGAGCGTCGCGATCGTCGAGGCGCGCGACGCGATCGGCGGCACCTGGGATCTGTTCCGCTATCCGGGCGTTCGTTCGGATTCCGACATGTTCACGCTCGGCTACAGCTTCCGCCCGTGGCACAGCGACAAGGCGATCTCCGACGGCCAGACGATCCTCGACTACATCCGCGACACCGCGCGCACGTACGGGATCGACAAGACGATCCGCTACGGCCAGAAGGTCGTCGCGGCCGACTGGGACTCGAACCGCGCGCGCTGGACGGTGCGCATCGAGCGCACGCGCGACGGCGCCGCCGACACGCTCGTCTACACCTGCCGCTTCCTGTTCATGTGCAGCGGCTATTACGACTACGACGCCGGCTACCTGCCCGACTGGCCCGGCATGGACACGTTCGAGGGCAAGCTCGTGCATCCGCAGCACTGGCCGAAGGATCTGACCTACGCGAACCGGCGCGTCGTCGTGATCGGCAGCGGCGCGACGGCCGTCACGCTCGTGCCGTCGATGGCGGCCGACGCGCGGCACGTGACGATGCTGCAGCGCTCGCCGACCTACATCGTGTCGCTGCCCGCGCGCGACAGGATCGCGAACGCGTTGCGCCGCGTGCTGCCGTCGCGGCTCGCGCACCGGCTCGTGCGCGTGAAGAACGTGCTGCTGACGATGTACCTGTACAACGTATCGCGCCGCAAGCCCGACCAGACGAAGAAATTCATCATCCGCGCGGCCAGCAAGCAGCTCGGCCCCGGCTTCGACGTCGCGAAGCACCTGACGCCGCGCTACATGCCGTGGGACCAGCGCGTGTGCCTCGTGCCGAACGGCGACCTGTTCAAGTCGATCCGCGCGGGCCGCGCGTCGATCATCACCGACGAGATCGAGCGCTTCACGCCGACCGGCCTCCAGCTGAAGAGCGGCCAGCAGCTCGACGCGGACGTGATCGTCACCGCGACCGGGCTGAAGGTGAAACTGCTCGGCGGCGCGCGCGTCACGGTCGACGGCCGCGCGGTCGATCTGCCGGAGACCGTGTCGTACAAGGGCATGATGTACAGCGACGTGCCGAACCTCGCGTCGTCGTTCGGCTACACGAATGCGTCGTGGACGCTGAAGGCCGAGCTGATCGCGCGCTACGTGTGCCGGCTGCTCAACCACATGCGCGCGAACGGCTACGACACGTGCGTGCCGCGGCTCGGCGCCGGCGATCTCGGCGACGTGCCGGCCGTCAACCTGAGCTCGGGCTACATCCAGCGCGCGGCCGGCATCCTGCCGAAGCAGGGCCATCGCAAACCATGGAAATTCCACCAGAACTACGTGCTCGATCTCGCATCGCTGAAGTTCGGCGCGCTCGCCGATTCGGCGATGCATTTCGAACGCCGCGCGAAAACCGGCCCGGCCGCAACCGCGCCGGTTGCCGAACCCGCACTCGAAACCCGCTGAGGCCGACATGACCCCTACGCTCCATCTGATCCTGAACGTGCTGCTCGGCGTCGTCGCGGTGCTCGCCGCGCTCGCGCTGTTTTCCGGCTACGTCGCCAGCCGCGTGACGCGCGCGTTCCCGCCCGAAGGCCGCTTCGTCGACATCGGCGGCGACCGCATCCACTACGTCGAATACGGCAACGGCCCGCCGATCGTGTTCGTTCACGGGCTCGCGGGGCAGCTGCGCAACTTCGCGTACCTGCCGCTCGCGCGGCTCGCGCAGCGGCATCGCGTGATCCTGATCGACCGGCCCGGCGCCGGCCGCTCGACCCGCGGCGCGGGCTCGCAGGCGAACGTGTTCGCGCAGGCGCGCACGGTCGCCGCGTTCATCGACGCGCTGCGGCTCGACAAGCCCGTGCTGGTCGGCCATTCGCTCGGCGGCGCGATCGCGCTCGCGGTCGGCCTCAACCATCCTGATCGCGTGAGCCGGCTCGCGTTGATCGCGCCGCTGTCGCACGAGCAATCCGAGCCGCCGGCGCCGTTCCGGCCGCTGATGCTGCCGTCGCCGCTGGTGCGCCGCTTCGTGTCGTGGACCTTCGCAATCCCGCTGACGATCCTGACCGGCCGCAACGCCGTGCGCCAGGTGTTCGCACCGGAAGACGTGCCGCGCGACTTCCCCACCAAGGGCGGCGGGCTGCTCGGGATGCGGCCGCATGTGTTCTACGCGACCGCGACCGACCTGCTGTCGGCGCCCGTCGACCTGCCCGCGATGGTGCGCCGCTATGCGGAGCTCACGCTGCCGGTCGACGTGCTGTACGGCCACGCCGATCCGATCCTGAACTGGCGCGAGCACGGCGACGCGCTCGCGAAGAAATCGGCGCGCGTGCGGCTGAAGGTCGTCGAGGGCGGGCACATGCTGCCGGTCACGCTTCCGGATGCAACGGCCGACTGGCTGCTCGAAGTCGCCGCCGCGCCGGCCGACGCCGTCGCACGAGCTGCGCGTATCGAGTCCTGAGCGGGAACGACGCGGGGCCTGATTCAGTGCCGTGCAGCCGGTGCTGCGACGGAATCAGGCTTCGTCGTCGGGCACCGACAGCCCGAGATCCGCAATCACCTCGCGCGCGTTGCGGAATGCCTCGACCGCGGCCGGCGCGCCCGCGTACAGCGCGCTGTGCAGCAGCACCTCGCGGATCTCGACGAGGCTCGCGCCGTTGTTGAGCGCGCCGCGAATGTGACCCTTCAGCTCCGTGCCGCGGCCGAGCGCCGCCAGCATCGCGCAGGTGCACAGGCTGCGCGTCTTCAGGTCGATCCCGCCCCGGTGCCATGTGCTGCCCCACGCGTGTTCGTTCAGCCAGTCCTGCAACGGACGCGAAAATCCGTCGAGGTCACGCATCGCGCTCTCGACGAACGCCTCGCCCATCACGTCGATCCGCCGCGCCTTGCCGTATTCCCTGTCCTGTTCGCTCATGTCCGTGTCCTGGGTGAAGTCGTGGTCGTGGCCGCAGCGGCGTCGCCGGCGGCCGGGAGATTTCGCGCCATGTTCACGGGGCCGGCGCGTTGCGTCAAAGATGCGGCCCTCGGTTCGCGGCTGTTCGCGTGACGGGCGGTCGAACGCTACGTAACATCCGGCCGCGCGTTACGGCGGCTTACGGGAACATCGCAACCGTCGCATCAGTACACGGTACGTGCCCGTCGCGCAAAACCGCCATTCTCCGTTTAAATCGCGTTGATATTCCCGATTCCCGCAACAAAGCGCGACGCCGTTTCGATAAATCCATCATGGCGCGGAATTTGCAGTGGAGGCTTGGACACACTTCCAATGTCGAGGCCTACATGCACAATATATTCAAGAAGACGACGGTAACGATGGCCGTCGCGTCGCTGCTCGCGCTGTACGGTTGCGGCTCGGTCGACGGACCGACGACCCCGCCGACGATCAAGCCGAGCACGTCGGGGACGAGCGGCACTTCGGGGACGTCCGGTACGTCGGGCGGCGGTTCGTCGGGGACGTCGGGTGGCGGGAGTTCGGGTACGTCCGGTAGCTCGGGTACTTCCGGTACGTCGGGCACCTCCGGTACGTCGGGTACTTCCGGTACTTCGGGCACCTCCGGTACGTCGGGTACTTCCGGTACCTCGGGCACTTCCGGTACTTCGGGCACTTCCGGCACCTCGGGCACTTCCGGCACCTCGGGCACTTCCGGTACCTCGGGCACCTCCGGTACGTCAGGCACCTCCGGTACGTCGGGCACCTCCGGTACGTCGGGTACTTCCGGTACTTCGGGCACCTCCGGTACGTCGGGTACTTCCGGCACCTCGGGCACCTCCGGTACGTCGGGCACGTCGGGTACCTCGGGTACGTCGGGTACCTCGGGTACGTCGGGTACTTCGGGTACTTCGGGTACTTCGGGTACTTCGGGTACTTCGGGTACTTCGGGTACTTCGGGTACCTCGGGTACCTCGGGCACTTCGGGTACGTCGGGCACCTCCGGTACCTCGGGCACCTCGGGCACTTCCGGTACCTCGGGCACCTCGGGCACTTCCGGTACGTCAGGCACTTCCGGTACGTCGGGCACCAGCGTCACCCCGCTCGGCAATGTCCTCCAGCAATCCGGCAACCTCGTGACGGCACTCGGCACGACGGTCGCGAACGGCGGCGCGCAGATCGGCGGCGTGCAGATCCCCGGCACGAACCCGACGACGGCCACCAGCGTCGGCAACGCGGTCACGAGCCTCGGCAACGGCGTGCAGTCGCTCGGCAACGGTGTCGCTGCCGGCCTCGGCTCGATCGGCGTGTCGCCGAACCCGCTCGGCCCGACGCTCACGTCGACTACCGGCCTGCTGACCGGCGCCGGCGGCGCGGTCAACAACCTCGGCAACGCAGTGACGAGCCTCGGCACCGGTCCGCTGTCGCCGCTCGCGCCGGCGACGACCCTGGTCGGCAATCTCGTCAACACGGTCGGCAATGCGGTCAACTCGACAGCATCGGCGCTGAATACCGCGCTGAACAGCGCGCCGGTCCAGCAACTCGAGACGCAGCTCGGCAGCGTGATCAACCCGATCACGAACACGCTGACCGGCGGCGTCACGACACCTGGCGCCACGCAGATGCTCGGCGGCGCAACCATGCTCGGCGCCCCGCTCAGCGGACTGCTGAGCACGCTCGGCAGCGGCCTCGGCCTCGCCGGTTCGCAGGTCGGCAGCGCGACCGGCAACCCGGTCGGCACGAGCGCCGGCAACAGCGTGTCCCAGCTCGGCAACACGGTGGCGTCGGCCGGCGGCCTGCTGTCCAGCGGCAGCTCCAGCAGCGGCACCAACCCGCTCGCCCCGATTACCGGTCTGCTCGGTACGCTGACGGGCGGGCTCGGCGGCGGCAGCAGCTCCAGCGGTACGGGTGGTACCAGCGGCACGAGCGGCACCAGCGGCGGCCCGCTTGCACCGGTCACCGGCCTGCTCGGCACCGTGACCGGCGCGCTCGGCAGCCTCGGTTCGAGCGGCACCAGCGGAACCGGCGGCACGAGCGGCACCGGCGGCTCGGGTGTCGGCGGCCTGCTGGCGCCGGTCACCAACCTCGTCAACGCGCTGACGCCGCTCGGCGCAAGCCTCACCGGCACGGTCACGACGCCGGGAGGCAACGTGACGGGCACCGTCGGCGGCCTGCTGACGAGCGGCCCGGTCGGCACGCTGACGGGCGCGCTGACGACGCCGGCCGGCTCGGCGGGTGCCATCGGCACGGCCAGCCCCGGCGGCGCAACCGGCACGGCGACGACACCGGCCGGCAGCGGCACCGTGGCGGCCCTGACCGGCAGCTCGAACGGCGGTACCGCGGGCGGTGCAGCCAATCTGCTGTCGCCGGTGACGAACCTGCTCGGCGGTCTGCTGGGCGGCGGCACCAAGAAGTAACGCTTTAACTACCAGAACCACAGGCCAATGGCCGGGCACGCATCAATACAAAGCCCGGCCGACGGCCGGCGTCACCCGCCAAGCGGGGGCGCCGGCCGTCATCCCGACGAGGATCCGATCATGAATTCCACGCTCGACGGCATCGCCGCGGTCCAGGACCGCCCGCCCCGTTCCGCCACGCCCTTCCGCGCCGGCCTGCTCGGCATCGCGGCCGGGCTCCTCGCGCTGTGGTTCACGCGCGACCAGCCGGCCCTCGACGCTGCGACGCGCGCAATCATCGCAAGCCTCGCGATCATCGGCACGATCGCGCTGCACGAAATCCTCATCTCGCGCGTCTACCTGCGCCCGAGCGCCGGGCTGTCGCGCCAAGCCGTGCGGCCGCTCGGCCTCGCGCGCGTCGCGACGCGGCTCGGCGCGCTCACGTCGATCTATGCGGGCATCGGGATGCTGTACTGGCTGCTGCCCGAATATCACGGCGATTTCTACCGGCCGTTCTGGTCGCTGCTGCGCGCGCTCGCCCCGTACGTGATCGTCGCCGCGCCGTTCTATTTCATGTGGATGGACCGCCATCAGCGCGAAACCGACGACGCGTACCTGCTGTGGGGCCGCTTCCTGTTCCGCCGCGAGCGGCCCGCAAGCTGGCAGCCGGTGCGCGAGATGCTCGCCGGCTGGGGCGTGAAGACGTTCTTCCTGCCGCTGATGACCGTCTACCTGTCGAAGGACGCCGATCATCTGACCGCGTCGCTCGCGCACGCGATGAATGCGCCGATGTCGCTCGCGACGTTCTCGTTCCTGTACGACCTGTCGTTCACGATGGACCTGATGTTCGGCACCGTCGGCTACCTGTGCACGTTCCGCATCCTCGACAGTCACGTGCGCACGGTCGAGCCGACGGCGCTCGGCTGGGGCGCCGCGCTGATCTGCTATCAACCGTTCTGGTCGCTGATCTCGGGCCACTACATCCGCTACGAAGGCTCGCTGTTCTGGGACAACTGGCTGCTGTCCGCGCCGACGCTGCGCGTGATCTGGGGCGCCGTGATCATCCTGCTGCTGATGACCTACGCGCTGTCGACGATCTCGTTCGGGCTGCGCTTCTCGAACCTCACCAACCGCGGGATCATCACGTCGGGCCCGTACCGCTTCACGAAGCATCCGGCGTACATCACGAAGAACCTGTCGTACTGGATGGTGTCGGTGCCGTTCGTCGAGCCGCTCGGCTGGCAGGTCGGGCTCATGCACTGCGCCGCGCTCGTCGCGGTCAACCTGATCTATTACCTGCGCGCGAAAACGGAAGAACGCCACCTGATGCGCGATCCGGACTATCGTGCGTACGCCGAATGGATCGCGCAGCACGGGTTGTTTGCGCGGATCAGGCAGGCGTTCGGGGTGCAGCAGCCGGCGTGACGGAGCGGCCGGCGGCAGGGGCGGCGATGCGTTGCCGCTCCGGTCATCGAATGGACGTCGGCGTTTCACCGCTTCCGGATATACAAAGACAGTCGCCACGCACTTTCCCCAATCGCCAGCGATCCGTGTTCGCATGCATCGTTCGGCGCGAAGGCGCGCGGCCGCTTGCGGCCAATTGTCGCGAAACGCCACGATTCCCCGCTTTTCGTCGCTTTTCTCCGCCAGTCCGATTGCCCGCCCCCGGCACCTCGCGTATGGTGCTGGCCGTCCGCGCTCGAACCGTCGCGCGGACACCCGACCGTCGTCACGCACGACGGCCGTGCGGGCCGTGCCCGCCGCTCACCGTCTCCGCGATGCCGCCCGCCGGCACCGCGCATTGATGAGGAAAGAGGCGTGATCCACAAAGTCCTGATCCTGTTCGCACTCTGCATCGCGGGCCTCGCCGCGATCGCCGCCGGTTTCCAGCACATCCCCAGCTGATTCGCGGCCCCGGCTCGCTTCGCCGAGCCCGGGGGCCGCCCCCATTCCATTTCCCTTGTTGCGATGAACCTCTTTCTCGAACCGCCCGGGACGGGCGACCTTTGCCATGCGCATCGACGTACAGCATTCCCAGCACGACATCGACGATGAACTCGACACGCTCCACGCACGCCTCCACCAGCCGGGCCATCGCCTGCACGGCCTGCCGGCCGTCGCGCTCGGCCGCTCGGGCCTGATCGTCCGCCACCGCGAAGCGGACGGCGAATACTTCCTGTATGTCGAAGATCCGGCCGCGCGCCAGCTCGCCGGCTACACGGTGTTCAACCGCCTTCCCGAAATCCCGCGCCGCGCCGACCGCTACCTGCGCGCACCGCACACGCGGCTGCGCGGCTCGGCGCAACGCAAGGGCCTTGCGACGGCGCTGTATCGCTGGGGGCTCGACGCGGGCCTGTGCCTGATCAGCGGCGCGCGCCAGTCGGTCGGCGCCGCGCAGCTGTGGACGGCGCTCGCGCAGCATTACCGGCATGGCTTCGTCGATGTCGAAGGCCGCGCGCTGCGTTATCTCGGCGACACCGTTCCGGACGACGTGCACGGCGCGCTGCATACGCGGCGGCTGTTGCTCGGCAACGGGTGGACGATGACGGAATTCGCGCGGGTAGCCGGGATGAGCGACGCCGAACAGGTTCGATGCGATTCCGCGACCATGTTCAACACATCGGCGCGGACCGCGTAGCGTCGGCAACGCACACCACGCCGCCCGAACGCCGATGCGATAATCCGTCCGGTCCGCGCGACGCGGCAGCGCACCACGCCAACCGAAACGCTCATCGATGACCACCGATCCCCGAACCGACGCCGACCGCCGCATCGACATCGTCGCGCTATGCGGCAGCCTCCGGTCGCAGTCGTACAACGCCGCGCTGCTCGATGCAGCCGCGCTCGTCGCACCGCGCGGCATGCGCATCGCGCGCTTCGATCGCCTCGGCGAATTCCCGCTGTTCAATCCCGATACCGAATACCCGTCGCCCGCCGCCGTGCGCGACCTGATCGATCGCCTGAACGCGGCCGACGGCGTGCTGATCGCAAGCCCGGAATACGCGCACGGCGTGACCGGCGTGATGAAGAACGCGCTGGACTGGGTCGTCGGATGCGAAGCGGTCGTCTACAAGCCGGTCGCGGTGCTGAATGCGTCGCCGCGCGCAACGCACGCGGACGCGGCGCTGCGGGAAACGCTGTCGGTGATGTCGGCACGCATCGTCGAGCGCGCATCGATCGCGCTGCCGATCCTCGGGAGCCAGCTCGATGCGGCGGGCATCGCCGCGCATCCGCCGTTCGCGTCGGCGCTGGCCGATGCGTTGCACGCGCTGCGCGCGACGATCGATGACACACCGCCGGGCCGATAGCCGCCACGCAACCGATGTTCGTTCGTGAATGCGTGCGGCGTTACCGCGCCCTGGCGCGCGTCGCCTTTTTCGCCGGTTTCGACGCCTTCGCGCGCGGCGCCTCCTTCTCGGGCTGCGCGCCGCCGCCGGCGAGATCCTCGAGCCACGCGAGCGCATCGACGTATGACAGGAACTGCTGCAGATACTCCGGCGACAGCTCGCGCATCGTCGCCAGCGACCGGTGCACGAGGCTGTTCGAATTGAGCGGCCCCGCATTGCGCGGCACCTGGTCGAGCGACTGGCGGTACTGCTGTTCCGTGCGGACTTTCGACCACATCGTGCGGAAGTAGTCGACCAGCTCGGGATCGAGCCCGCGCCGGTCGGCCTGCGCATCGCGCGCGAGCCGGTCAACGAGTTCCGCAATCGCGCCGCGTACGGGCGCATCGGCCGTGGCTTGCGCACTGCCGCACGCGGCCTTCGCTTCATCGGCCCGCGCGACGATCTTCGAGTAGCCCTCGATCAGCGTCGCCAGCCGCGCGTCGAGCAGGCCGCGCGCGTCGCCGTCGAGCACGGCCGCGCGCCGTTCGAGCGCGTCGATCCGGTGAAAGCGCACGGGATCGAGCCGGTCGGCGCCCTGCTCGCGCCATGCGTCGAGCGTCGCGCGGGCGGGCGTCGCGTCGTCCGTCACTTCGCCTTCCCTCCATTCGATGCGCTCTTGCGCGGCACCGGCGCGATCTCCACGCGGCGGTTCTTCGCGCGGCCCTCATCGTCCGCATTCGAGCTGACCGGCTGTTCGGAGCCGAACGCGGCCGCGAACACCGATGCCGCCGGCACGCCGGCGTCGATCATCGCACGCGTGACCGTCAGCGCACGCTTGGCCGACAGTTCCCAGTTGTCCGCGAACTGGCGGTTGCCGGCATGCACCTGCTGGTCGTCGGCAAAGCCGCTGATCATCAGGATCTCGTCGCGCGTCTTCAGATAGGCGGCCAGCGGTGCGGCCAGCGTCTTCAGCAGGTCGCGGCCCGCGGGCTGCAACTGGTCGGAGTTCAGCGCGAACAGCACGTTGCCGCTGATGCCGATGCGCCCGTTCACGAGCGTCACGCGGCCGGCCGCGAGCGGCCCGGCAAGCGCCTGTTCGAGCGACTTGCGCTGCTGCGCTTCGAGCTGGCGCGCACGCACGGCTTCCTCGAGCTTCGACGTGAGCTGAAGCTGCATGCCGATCACGCCGACGAGGATCAGCACGAACGCACCGAGCAGCACCGACATCAGGTCGGCGAACGCAGGCCACACCGGCGCCGATTGCGCGCCGCCGTCGATTTCGTCGTGCATGCGTTACGCTCCGACGGGCGCCCGCCGGCCGGCGAGCTGCTGCAAGTCTTCGACGATCTGCTTCTGCGACATCATGCTCAGGTCGATCACCTCGCGCGCCTGCGCGACGTAGTACTCGAGCTGCTCGTCGCTGCGCGCGAGCGATTTCTCGAGCGCGGCCTCGATGCGCTGCAGATGGGTCAGCAGCTTGTCGTTCGATTCGCCGAACACCTGCACGGCCATCCCGAACGCATCGCCGAGGCTCGCGACCTCGACTGCGCCGGCAGTGACCTGCGCGGCCACCGCATCGAGCTTGCGCGTTTCGGCATCGACGGTGTCGTTGAAGCGCGCGCCGACGCGGTCGAGCAGGTCGGCCGACGTGCTGACGAGCGCGTCGATCGCGGTGCGCTGTTCGGTCGACGCGTGGTTGACCGCGCCGAGCAGCGTTTCGAGCGTCGCGAGCAGGCGGCTGCGTTCCTCGAGCGTCGCGGTATCGCGCACCATGCTGTCGGACAGACGCTGGCGCAGCTCGGCGACGACGTCGGCCGCGGCCTTCGGCGCTTCCGACGCGGCCTGCACGAGGCGCGCGATCTCGTTGATCGTGTCGCTCGCATGCACCTGCGCCTGCGCGGTGATGTCGTTCGCGGTGCGGGCCAGCGTGTCGCAGATGTCCTGCTGGCGCGTCGCGGCCTGTGCGCTCGTTTGCGCCCATTCGTGGCGCAGCGCGGCCGCCATCGCGGCGAGCGAATCGTTCCATGCCTTGAGGCGTTCTTCGTCGCGTGCGGCGAGTTGCGTCTGCAGGCCGGCGTGCGATTCGCGGATCGTCGACAGCAGGTCGTTCGAGCGTTGTTCGAACGTGGCGGCCTGCGTGGTGAGGTCGCGCGTCGTTTGTGCGAGTGCGTCGCAGATTTCCTGCTGACGGCCCGCGCTATGCACGCCCGCGCGTTGCCATTCGTCGCCGAGCTTCGTCGCCATCGCGGTCAGCGAGTCGTTCCACGCAGACAGGCGTGCTTCGTCGCGTGCGGCGAGTTGCGTTTGCAAGCCCGCGTGCGAATCGCGGATCGTCGACAGCAGGTCGTTCGAGCGTTGTTCGAACGTGGCGGCCTGCGTGGTGAGGTCGCGCGTCGTTTGTGCGAGTGCGTCGCAGATTTCCTGCTGACGGCCTGCGCTGTGTACGCCTGCGCGTTGCCATTCGTCGCCGAGCTTCGTCGCCATCGCGGTCAGCGAGTCGTTCCACGCAGACAGGCGTGCTTCGTCGCGTGCGGCGAGTTGCGTTTGCAGGCCCGCGTGCGAATCGCGGATCGTCGACAGCAGGTCGTTCGAGCGTTGTTCGAACGTGGCGGCCTGCGTGGTGAGATCGCGCGTCGTTTGTGCGAGCGCGTCGCAGATTTCCTGCTGACGGCCCGCGCTATGCACGCCCGCGCGCTGCCATTCGTCGCCGAGCTTCGCGGCCATCGCAGCCAGCGAGTCGTTCCAGGCAGACATGCGTGCTTCGTCGCGTGCGGCAAGCTGCGTTTGCAGGCCCGCGTGCGAATCGCGGATCGTCGTCAGCAGATCGTTCGAGCGCTGCTCGAAGGTCAAAGCCTGCGTAGTGAGATCGCGCGTCGTTTGTGCGAGCGCGTCGCAGATTTCCTGCTGACGGCCCGCGCTATGCACGCCCGCGCGCTGCCATTCGTCGCCGAGCTTCGCGGCCATCGCGGCCAGCGAGTCTTTCCACGCGGCGAGGCGCTGTTCGTCGCGCGCGGCCAGTTCGGTCTGCAACCCTGCGTGCGACTCGCGCATCGCGGCGAGCGTCGCGCCCGAATGCCGCTCGAACGTCGCGGCGGCTTCGCCCAGCGCGCGTGCGTGCTGGCCGGCCAGCGTCTCGCCCACCTGCTCCTGGCGCGACAGCGCTTCGCGCCATGCGTCCGACAGGCGGCCTTCGGTCGATTCGAGGCGTGTCGCGACGCCGTCGAGCAGGTCCGTCGAACGCTGCGCGAACGTGTCGGTGAACTGGCCGAGCGTCGTCTGCAATTGCTGCGCGACGGCGTCGCCCGCGCGGCGCTGCTCGTCGAGCGCGCGGTTCCAGACGGCCGTCACGTTGCCGGTGGTCTTTTCGAAGCCGTCCGTCAGCCCGTCGAGCTGGCGCTGCACGGCGCCCGTCACGGTGTCGCGCAGCGCGGCCATCTCCTGCGCAAGCCCCGTCATCGTCGCCGCGACGACCGGCTGCAGCGCGGCGCCGGCCACGCGCGCGCTTTCGGCGGCGCTTTCCTTCAACGCATCGCCGACGTTCGACGCGAGGCCCGCATACGCGCGCTCGGTCCGGTCGAAAAACGCCTGCTGGCTTTCGAGCTGGCGATCGTGCAGCGCGACGCTGCGCGCCTCGAGCGTCGTCATCATCGTCTGGAGCCGGTCGACCAGCGCCGGCATCACGTCGGCCTGCCGCTGCAGCAGCCGGAACGATTCGTCGCGCTGGTGCGCGGACGAATGCACGCGCAGCGTCGTCGCGATCTTCGCGTCGAGCTGCTGGGCCGCGTCGATCCGCTCGCCGCGCACGAGCGCGGACAGCAGCCCGAGCATCGCGGACGTCGCGACGCCGGCAATCGACGTGCCGAATGCGAAGCCGAGGCCCTTCACCGGCGCGATCAGCGATGCGCGGATCGCGTCGAGATCGGTCGCGCTTTCGAGCGCGGCGCCCGTGCCCTTCAGCGTCACGACCATCCCGAGCAGCGTGCCGAGCATGCCGAGCAGCACCAGCAGGCCGACGAGGTAAGGCGTGAGCGCCGGGCCCGGCAGCGCGACGCGCGCGCCTTCGACCCGTGCCCGCACGGCGCCGCGCAGGCCCGGATGCAGCGTGTCGAGCCACGCATCGAGCTTCGCCGGCGGCTCGGTCAGGCCAGCGACCGCACGCGACAGCGTGGCGGTCGCCTGCCGGTAGCGCAGCAGTTCCCATGCGCCGGCGACGTAGCACGCGCCGATCAGCAGCGTGACGGCCGTCGCCAGCGGGTTCGACGCGACATAGCCGACGCCGATCCAGCCCACTGCGAGCAGACCGGCGACAAAGACAACGAGATCAATGCGAATTCTGGACATAGAGCGTGTTGATTAGCAGGTGCGAAGGGCCGCGAGCAGCCCGTCTACCGTTTGAAACCGGACTTCGAGTTCGGCGAGCAGGATGCTCTGCATTTCGTCTCGAAACGTGTCGAGCCATGCGCCGGGCACGATCGCCGCGACGGGCGCGGCGTCGGCAAGCGCGCCGTCATCGGCCGCTTCGGCCGGGTCGGATGCAGCAGCGGATTCGGCATCGGCCAGCGCCTGCCGTTCCGCTTCGCGCAGCCGCCCGAAGCGCGTGCCGAGCAGCGCGGGCACGGCCGACAGCAGGCTGCGCTCGCGCGCGCCGAGCACGCGCTCCATGATCGTGTCGAGCGTCGCGAGCCGCGCCATCCCGGACGAACGCGCGGCGAGCGCGACCCGCAGGCGGCCGCGCAACTGGCCGATCGCCGTTTCCATCTCCTGCTGCAGCGACAGATAGCGCTGGCGGAAGTCCGCGAAATCGGCCGTGTCGGCGGCCGGCGGCGGCATGTCGCCGGGCCGGCGCCGCGTACGCGGCCGGTTGGTGGCCGTGATCGCCTGCGCGAGATCGTGGCGCACGCGCGCGCAGTCGCGCTCCGCGTCGTAGCCGCGCACGCCGGCCGCGACGCCGGGCGGGCTCGTGCTCAACGCAGACGACAGCGTGATCGCGTCGGTCCAGCCGAGCCACTGGCTCAGCCGGTCGGACAGCGTCTGCCGGGATTCCGCGACGTCGGCATCGGCCAGGCGCGCGAGCAGCCGGACGAGGGTCGGACCGCTCAATGCCGGGCGCGGAGGAGCTTGCACCATGCTGCAAACCGTCAAAAAAGGCAGCAGTTTACACGTCGTCGGGGAGGCGACCGCCAGAATCGGGGAAGCGGTGCCGTCCGGCGCACCGGGCGACACACGCGAACGCCCGTCGCGCAAGGCTCCGCGGGCGGTGGCGGGTGGCCGGGAATACCGTCGGCGGCGGGTCGGCTCGGGTCGGCTCGGCGCGCAGTCGGGACGGGACGGCTCGGGTCGGGTCGCTCGGGTCGAGTCTGGTCGCCGGGAGCCTCTCCCGGCGTGTCATGAGGAAGAAGAACGCGTTTCCGGGCGACTTGCGGTTCCCGAAAGCGCGGTGCGCGGTTCGGGCGGTTCGCTCCGGCGGCCGACCGGATGAACGGCCGCCCGCCGTGCATACGGATCGGGAGTCGAAGCGCTCAGATCCCCGCTTTCGGTGCGTTCAGGATCAGCCGCAGCCCGAGCAGCGTGATCGCGCCGGCCGCGATGCGGTCGACCCATTTCTTCGCGCGCAGGTAGAGCTCGCGCGGCCGGCGCGTGGAAAAGCACAGCGCGACGATCGTGTACCAGCCGAATTCGACGCCGAACACGAGCGGCGGCAGCGCGAGGTAGCACCACAGCGGCGGATGCTGCGGGAGCAGCGCCGCGAAGATGCTGCCGTACCAGATCGCCGTCTTCGGGTTGCTGAGCTGGGTCGTGAGGCCCGTCCAGAACGACTTGCGCGCGCTGCCGCCGGCCACGGCCTGCGGATCGTCCATCGCGATCGGCCGGTCGGCGCCGCGCCAGATCTTCGACGCCATGTAGATCAGGTACGCGCCGCCCGCCACCTTCAGGCCGACATACAGCCATTCGACGGCCTGCAGCAGCGTATAGAGCCCGGCCAGCGCGACGCCGCCGAACACGATGCCGCCCATGCCCATGCCGAGCGCGGTAGCGAGCCCGTCGCGGCGCGACAGCCCGATCGAATTGCGGGCAACCAGCACGAAGCTCGGGCCCGGAATCATTGCGCCGAGCCACAGCGCGGCCAGGATCGCGAGTACGGCAGCCGATGCGGTCATCGAAGTCTCCTTGATCAGCGACGCCGATTCGCCGGCGCCTGCGTGTCGTTTCCGACGGTCGAGCGGTCGATTCTGGCACGCTTCGCGCGTGGCCGAAAGCGGCCGTGCGCTGCTATGCTGGCCCTCTTTCCCGTCATCCCGCGCCGCCGCCCATGATCGAGATCCGCGCCGCCCGTTATCCCGACGACGCCAGCGTCGTCCGTCGCCTTCAATCCAGTGCCGGACACCGGCTTTCCCGGGCGGGATCCGTGATCGGTACGACAACACGCCGAACCCTCGTCCCGCTGCTCGCCGCACTCTCGTTCAACGCATGGGCCGGCGACCTGCCGAAGTCGATCGCCACGCAACTGCCGCCCGGCTACCAGCCGCTGCTCGCGCAAGCCGGGCCCGATCTCGGCAACGGCCGGCACAGCTTTCTGGTCGTCGTGCATCGCGCGGTCGATACGCGCGAGCAGCCGTCGCCGCGCCCGCTGCTGATCTACGAGGAACAGCCCGATCGCGCGTACCGGCTCGCCGCGCGCAACGACCAGGTCGTCCTGCGCGCGAACGAAGGCGGCCAGTGCGATCCGTTCGATCCCGAAGACGCCGCCGACAACGGCCTCTCGGTGAAAGGCCGCTATTTCACCGTGCAGAACGTCGTCGCGTGCGGGCAGCATTGGAGCGACTACGTGACGTTCCGCTACGACCCGCGCACGCACGGCTGGATATTTTCGAACCAGATCGTCACCGAATCGTTTCCGCTCGACGACAAGCCCGACCGCGTCACCGTCACGCGCGCCGATGCGCACCGGCCGATCACGTTGGGTCAATGGAAACGCAAGGAATGACGGCAGCGCAAAGCAACGCATGACGCGACCGGCGAAGCGGGCCGCGACCGATTGCGTCGCGCCAGCCGCGCCGCGCTCGCACCGGTGCGCGGCCCGTCCCTCGCGCTTGCCGACGCTTCGCCCTTCTCGCCCTTCTCGCCCTTCTCGCCCTTCTCGCACTTCTCGCACTTCTCGCACTTCACCCACTCGCAGCCGCACGCCAACAGGACTACCATAAGCGCTCGCCGTCGCGCGACCGTGCGCCGCCGTACGCGGCTCGCCCGCACGCCTTCCCTCGTTGCACCCACGCAGGAGGACGTCATGACGCAACACTTCGATGCGATTGTCATCGGCACCGGGCAAGCCGGCCCGCCGCTCGCCGCGCGGCTGTCCGCCGCCGGGATGAAAGTCGCGATCGTCGAACGCGGCCGCTTCGGCGGCACCTGCGTGAACACCGGCTGCATCCCGACCAAGACGCTGATCGCGAGCGCATATGCCGCGCAGCTCGCGCGGCGCGCCGGCGAATACGGCGTGTCGGTCGGCGGCCCCGTCACCGTCGACATGAAAGCCGTGAAGGCGCGCAAGGACCAGATCTCCGGCCGCTCGAACCACGGCGTCGAACAATGGGTGCGCGGCCTCGCGAACACGACCGTGTTTCAGGGTCATGCCCGCTTCGAGGGCGCCGACGCGGTGCGCGTGGGCGACGAACTGCTCGAAGCGGAACGCATCTTCATCAACGTCGGCGGACGCGCGCAGGTGCCGCCGATGCCGGGCCTCGACTCGGTGCCGTACCTGACCAACTCGACGATGATGGACGTCGATTTCCTGCCCGAGCATCTCGTGATCGTCGGCGGCAGTTATGTCGGGCTCGAATTCGGGCAGATGTATCGCCGTTTCGGCTCGAAGGTCACGATCGTCGAGAAAGGATCGCGCCTGATCCGCCGCGAAGACGACGACGTGTCGCAAGCCGTGCGCGAGATCCTCGAAAACGAAGGGATCGACGTGCAGCTCGACGCGAACTGCCTGAGCGCGCGACGCGACGGCGACGGCAACGGCATCGTAATCGGCCTCGACTGCGCGGGCGGCGGCCGCGAGGTCGCGGGCTCGCACCTGCTGCTCGCGGTCGGGCGCGTGCCGAACACCGACGAGCTCGGGCTCGACCGTGCGGGTGTGGAGACAGACGCGCGCGGCTATATCACCGTCGACGAGCAATTGCGCACGAACGTGCCCGGCATCTGGGCGCTCGGCGATTGCAACGGGCGCGGCGCGTTCACGCACACCGCGTACAACGACTACGAGATCGTCGCGGCCAACCTGCTCGACGCCGATCCGCGCAAGGTGTCCGACCGCATCGCGGCGTACGCGATGTATATCGATCCGCCGCTCGGCCGCGTCGGCATGACGCTCGCGGAAGCGAAGCAGACGGGCCGCAAACTGCTCGTCGGCACGCGCCCGATGACGCGTGTCGGCCGCGCGGTCGAAAAAGGCGAAAGCCAGGGTTTCATGAAGGTGATCGTCGACGCGGACAGCCACGCGATCCTCGGCGCGTCGATCCTCGGCGTGACGGGCGACGAGGTCGTGCACGGGATGCTCGACGTGATGGCCGCCGGCGCGCCGTACACGACGATCAGCCGCGCGATGCACATCCACCCGACCGTGTCGGAACTCGTGCCGACGCTGCTGCAGGATCTGCATCCGGTCGAATGACGCGCGGCGCCGAAGGGCCGGCTGCGCTTCGATATCGCGGCCGCGCTCGCGAAGACGGTGGTCATTCCGGCGCGGCCGCGCGCACGGTCGGCGCCGTGCCGATGGTCGCGAGCGCGCCGCCCGCTCAGCTTTCGAAATACCGCGGCCGGTCGATATCGGCAAGCAGCCCCGGCTGCGTCGGCGCCCAGTCGAGCCATGCACGCGTGCGCTCGCTGGTTGCGGGCGCATCCATCCCGACGAACATCGCGAACCAGCCGAAGTGCTCGCCGGCTTCCGCCGCCGGTTTCGCGACGACCGGCACGTTCAGCCGTCGGCCGATCACCGCCGCGATCTCGCGGAACGGCACCCCCGTATCGTCGACCGCGTGATAGCGCGCACCGGCCGCACCGCGTTCGATCGCGAGCCGGTACACGCGCGCCGCGTCGAGCCGGTGCACGGCCGGCCAGCGGTTGTCGCCATCGCCGATATAGGCCGATGCGCCCTTCTCCCGCGCGATGGCGATCAGACGCGGCACGAACGCGTGATCGCCGTCGCCATGCACGGACGGCGGCAGGCGCACGACCGATGCATGCACGCCGCGCGCTTCAAGCGCGACCGCAGTGGCTTCGGACGCACGCGGATAGGCCGCCGACACCGGCACGTGCGGATCGTCCTCGGTTGCCGCGCGGCCGGGTGCGACGAGCGCGAGGCCCGACGTGACGACGAGCGGCCGCGCCGAGCCTGCGAGCACTGCACCGATCGTCTCGATCGCACGGCGGTCGAGTTCGCAGTTCTCCGCGAAACGCGAGAAGTCGTGATTGAATCCCGTGTGGATCACGGCATCGGCGGCTTCGGCGCCGCGCTTCAGGCTGTCGAGATCCTCCAGCGATCCGCGGTGGACATCGGCGCCTGCGGCTGCAACCGACGCGGCAGCCGCGTCGGACCGTGCAAGCCCGAGTACCGAATGGCCAGCGGCAACGAGTTCGGCAACGACGGCGGAGCCGACGAATCCCGATGCTCCAGTGACAAAGACACGCATGTTCAGCACCTCCGGATGGAATGGAGGATTACTATCCGTCGACGGCCGCTCGCGGTGAAGACGTGACGGTTTACCGGTAAACGAACTAACAGGCTATGGCAGACGCACCCGACAACCTGCTCGGCGCGTACCTTCGGGATCGCCGCGAGAAACTCGACCCGGCCGCACTCGGCCTGCCCGTCACACGCCGCCGCACGCCGGGCCTGCGGCGCGAGGAAGTCGCGCAGCGCGCGCACGTGAGCGCCGCGTGGTACACGTGGCTCGAACAGGGGCGCGGCGGCGCGCCGTCGGCCGACGTGCTCGACCGGCTCGCGCGCGCGCTGATGCTGAACGAAGCGGAACGCGAGCACCTGTTCCTGATCGGCGTCGGCCATCCGCCCGAAGTGCGCTACCACGCGACCGACAGCGTGACGCCGCGCGTGCAGCACGTGCTCGATTCGCTAGAAGCGAGCCCCGCGATCGTACGTTCGGCGACATGGGACGTCATTGCATGGAACGACGCCGCGGCCGCGACGCTGACCGACTATGCAACGCTGCCACTGGAGCGGCGCAACATCCTGCGGCTGATCTTCGACGATCAGCGCGTGCGCGATGCGCAGTCGAACTGGAAACAGGTCGCGCGGTTCGCGGTAGGCGCGTTTCGCGCCGATGTCGCGCGCGGCGGCGCAACGCAAACCGTGCAGGCCTTCGTCGACGAAATGCGTGCAACGAGTGCCGAGTTCGACGCACTGTGGCGCGATCATGATATCCGCGCGAATGAGGAAGGCACCAAGGAGATCCGTCACCCGGCCGTCGGGCGGATCGCGCTCGAATACTCGGCGTTCGCGGTAAACGGCCGGCCCGACCTGACGCTCGTGATTTTCACGCCGGAGACGGCTACCGATCGCGCGCGCATCCGGACGCTGGTCGCGGCGCGCGAAAAAGCCGGCACGGAACAGGCGTCGGCCGCGTAACGACGCCCCCGCCGAAGCACGCGGCGACGAAGTGCCGATCCTGCGCCGCCTCGGCCGCGCCCATCCTTCCCCGCCATCCCGCGTCGTCCCATCGCAATTCGCACTGGTTCCCAGTCGAATATTTAATTTTCACCTGGCGTAGCGCGCGCTTACCCTTTCGGCATCGCATCACAGGGCCACCGGCCCCTTCCTGGAGCATCCCGATGACCGACCCCGGCACCGCGCAAGCCGTACACCGCCCGCACGCGGCTTCCGTGTCCTATGCCGCACTCGCACTGCTGGTGCTGGCCGGCCTCAACCTGCGTCCGTTCCTGACCGCGTTCGGCCCCGTGCTCGACGTCGTGCGCGCCGACACGGGCCTCGGCTTTCGCGCGGCCGCGCTGCTGACCACGCTGCCGTTCGTGCTGATGGGCGTCGTCGCCGGAGTCGGCGTCGGGCTCGCGCGGCGCTTCGGTGAGCAGCGCGCGCTGGCCGCCGCGCTGGTGCTGATCGCGGCCGGCTGCACGGCGCGCCTGTGGACCGGCGGCAGCGCGGGCCTGATCGCGACCGCGATCGTCGCGGGCGCCGGCGTCGCCGTCGTTCAGGCGCTCGTGCCGGGCCTCGCGAAACGCTGGTTCGTCGACCGGCTGCCGCTCGCGATGGGCCTCTATTCGGCCGCGCTGGTCGGCGGCGGCGCATTCGGCGCGGTCGCGGCGCCGTGGCTCGCCGCACACGGCGGCTGGCATCTCGCGCTCGCCGTGTGGGCCGTGCCCGCGTTCGTCACGCTCGCAATGTGGCGCGCGAAAGCGCCGCGCGACGTCGTGCACGCCATGGCCGCATCGGCGCCGATCACCGCGTTCGCACGCATGCCGCGCGCGTGGCAGCTCGCGCTGTTCTTCGGCCTCAGCAACAGCGGCTATGCGAGCCTCGTCGCATGGCTGCCCGCGTTCTACCGCAGCATCGGCATGGGCCCGCAGGCGAGCGGCAACCTGCTCGCGTGGATGGCGCTGTTCCAGGCGATCGGCGCGCTCGCGATGCCGATGTTCGCGAAACGTTCGCCCGACCGTCGCAATGTGCTGTGGCTCACGCTCGCGCTGCAGGCGGCCGGTTTCGCCGGGTTCGCGATACTGCCCGCGTTCGCGCCGTGGCTCTGGGTCGCGAGCGTCGGCCTCGGTCTCGGCGGCTTCTTCTCGATGAGCCTGATCGTCACGCTCGACCACCTGCCCGACGCGCGGCTCGCGGGCGCGCTCGCGGCCTTCGTGCAGGGCGTCGGCTTCCTGACCGTCGCGGCGAGCCCCTGGCTGATCGGCTGGCTGCGCGATGCGGGCGGCGGCTTCGCGATCGCGTGGTGGATGCATATCGCGGTGATCGTGGCGATGGCCGCGCTGAATGCGGTGTTCTCGCCGGCCGGCTATCGGCACGGCATGGCGCGCATCACCGGCGCCGTTCACTGAACCGCCTTCCCCGATCGGGACGATCGCCGGCCTCTTCCCGCGACCGTCCGACCACGTCGCGGCAGTCGTCGGTACAGGCGATCTCGGGTTCCTGAAGACCGCGAAGGGTACGAACTTCGAGTTCGCGAGAATTCTTCACGGATTGCTGCGGATGTCGCTTGACGACTGCGGATTCAACCCGTCGATGCTTTCATGCGCAATCGGCAAGCGGTCGCTACCGAGCGGGTCCGGGTATCCAGTCCGATCAGGTTCCAGTCGCGGGCATCTCCGGCAGCGCGATCTCGACTCCGCGGCGGTGCAGTGCCGAGAGCACGTGATACACGACCTTGAAGCACATCACCGGCAGTGCGGCACGCCAGCTCCCGCGGAGATTCCCTGCCAGCAGATTGACGATGCCGTCTCGCATCCACAAGCGATTGGACGGCGCCATGAAAAGCGTACGCATGACAGGATCGTTCACTCGATAGATCAGCCAGCTGATCCGATCCATTGCCTCCGACAGTTCCCGGTTGGCTGCTTGCGCAAGCTTCTTTCCTCGTACCGGATCGTCGAGCCAAACGTGGGCGGCCTGCGCGCCGAGTTCTCCGCCAGTCATTGCCATCAATACGCCTGTCGAGAACATCGGATCGACAAATCCGTAGGCATCGCCGATCATCAGAAAACCGTTGCCGTTGCCCTCGCGCGCGCGATAGCTGTAATTGGCCGTGCTGTAGACGTCCGATACGCGCTGTGCACCTTGCGTGCGAGCCGCGACGGTCGGGCTTGAAGCGATACGCTCGGTCAGCAGATCGGTCGGCGTTCCCTTGCGCCCTTTCCATGCCGATTGATCGCCGACAAAGCCGATGCTCATGGTGTGATCGGGTAGCGGGATCAGCCAGAACCAGCCGTCCTCCGCAAGATGAATGCTGATGTAGCCCGCGAGTTCGCCTTCACGACGCGCTACGCCAGTGAAATGCGCATAAACGGCCGCCGTATTGTTGTATTTGTTCGAGGTCTTGACCTTCATCCGCGACGCGAGAAACGTATCGCGGCCCGAAGCGTCGAGCACGTAGCGCGGATACCATTCGCGGGTGCCGCCCGATTCGTCCTGCGCGGACACGACGTGACGTCCGCCGGCATCGTCCAGCTTTATTGTCGTGACACGAGTACGCTCGACACACTCGGCCCCGCACGCGGCGGCGTGTCTGAACAACATGGCATCGAGGTCCGCACGCCGTACTTGCCACGCGTGCGTACGGTCCCGATTCAGTGCGTTTCCGAACGGAAACGCGCAGCTGCGGCCCGTACGGTCCGAGACGAACTCTGCGCCCGGCTTATGGACACCGATCTCTCGGACCTGATCCAGAACACCAAGCCGCCCGAATATGTCGAGGTTACGTGGCAACAGGCTTTCGCCGATATGGAAACGCGGATGGGCTTCCTTCTCCACGAGCACGACGTCGCGCCCTTTCATCGTCAGGAAGGCCGCCGCCGTCGCACCAGCGGGCCCGCCGCCGATAATCAGCACGTCAGGCCGGCTCGGATCGCTTTTCGATGAGTTCATTGCGCTGGCTTCAAAAAAAGGGCGTATTCATGGACCAAAGCAAATGCGATGGCTGATTGCGGGAATCATCGTGTTGTTGGACGGCGCTCGCCTGCCTGACGCGCGAAATCCGCCGGAGGGGCGCACGGAGATTCAGTGGTCCGACTCGGCAATTCTTGTTTCTGGTCGACGCAATTGCAAGCAGTCCGACAGGTTTCCGACTGCGTGCCCGGACCGATAGTACTATGCATGGCCACCACCACAACCCGGCGCTAAATCAGGCCGAACGCGATGCCGATGTCCCGCGACACGCAAATGCCACACAAACCGCAAGTGCGTGTAGATTAGAACGTCGCTGCGACCTGCCGCCGTGTCTTCGAATCGGTCGCCATCCGAGTCAGTCATGAAGTTGCACTGGAGCCGGCATGAACACGAAGCACAGCAAGAAAGGGCATCTGGAAGCCGCGGCGTCACATCACGAGCAGGCCGCGCGATATCACCGCGAGGCGTCGCGGCATTTCGAGGACGGCAAGGACTTCGCCCACGCCGCCCATCAGGCGATGATGGCCCATGGCCACACGTTGCATGCGATCGATCAGGCACACGACGCCGGCGCGCACGGTGCCAATACGCCATCGACAACGCCTTCATCGACCGGCTCGGCCGCAAGTGCCGCGGACGTGGCAAAACTTCATGCGGCGGCCGTCGAGCTTCACACGCAGGCCGCGCAGCACATGCGCCACGCCGTCAAGCTCTTCGAGCAGGATCGCAGCGCGGCCACCCACGACGCCCAGCTGGCGCTCGCCCTCGCACTGCGCGCTTTGTCTCATTGCAACGAAGCAGCCAGACTATTCGTCAAGCTCGCGGCCAGTGGTACTGCGTGAATCGAGGTTAGTCACCTCTTGTTCGACGAAGTATTCGGCGTGACGCGGCACCCGTGTGCGCACGCCGCACCGCACCGGGTAGTCGCGCGGACCCACGGTCGTGGGCCTCCCGTACCGATCCGCGCATGGCCAGGTTCGCGCAATCCGGCGCGCCGCTCGCGACTACGCAGTTCGTCCCAGCAGGTCCGTTGCGAACGACTTCGCATGCGCGACGGCCGCTTGCGGGTCCGGGAACACGCCGAGCTGCTCCCAATGCTCTTCGGCTGCGTACGTTCCCTTCACGCCGAGTGCCCGCTGAACGCGCAATTGCGCTGCGTATCCGCCGTCCTCCAATGGTCTGGCCGTCGCGATGACCTTGTGCGGAAGGCCTGATCTTTCCGGCTGAACCAATTCGACAGGACCGCCAGATGCACCGATATCCTTCAACTCGTTCCTCGCATTGCAGTCCGGGCAGTAGAAGCACCACCCGTCGTCCTCTTGCCTGGACCTGACCTGCCCGCGAGCCAGCACGGCACGACATTCAACGTTTTCGCAGATGAACGGCATAGCAGTCTCCGGAGTAGTTTGGAAGAAATCCTAGCATGTCCGTCGACGGCCAACCATCGGCATTGTCGCGTTGCCCGACGCTGACGAAACCCTCACGCGCGAGCCGCCGCCAGCGCAGCGACCGATCGGATCAATAGCGACTGCGCCCCCACAGCGTCGCTGGCTCGTCGAGCAGATGACGCAACCCGCTGCGTTCGATCATGCGTTCCGCGACTTCGTTCACACGCTCGAGAACCGCATTCTCATCGAACGACAGCACGCGCCCGCCGACCATCGTCATGTACACATCGGCCGCGTTCGCGAAGCACCTCACGCGATACACGGGCATGTTCATCGGCATCATGTGCGACCGGAACAGGTCGACGAGAAGACGCGAATGGCTCGCGTAAGCAAGCTGACGAAACGGCAACGCGCGGCGACGCGCGACGCCGCTATACGGTTTTCCCGGCTAGCCCGTGCATCGGCCGCCGCAGCGCGGCATCGAACGGGTTGGTGCGCGGCCCGATCGCGTCGGCCTGGCGCCGCAGCAGTTCGACGACCATCGGCATCCGGTCGTCGCCGAGCCGGGACGCGAGCGTGCCGACGCTCAGCGCGCCGACCGGGTACCCGGTGCGATCGAGGATCGGCACCGCGACGCCTGCCATCCCGTCGAGCACGCCGCTGTTGCGGCCCGCGTAGCCGAGCTGCCGCACGCGTTCGATCTCGGTGCGCAGGTACACCTCGTCGAGCACGCCGTAGCCGCGGATGCGCGGCACGTTGAAGCGGATCACTTCCTCGCGTTCGGCTTCGGGCAGGAACGCGAGGATCGCGAGGCTGCCCTGCCCGACGCCGAGCGCGATGCGCCCGCCGATGTCGCCGGTAAACGAGCGGATCGGGAACGGCCCTTCGCACAGGTCGAGACACACCGCGTCGAAGCCGCTCTTCACGAGCAGGAAGATCGTCTCGCCGAGGCTCGCGCACAGCCGCAGCAGCGCGGGACGACACAGCGTGCGCATGCTGCTCGGGTTGCCGGCCAGCGCGGCGAGCGCGAAGAAATCGACGCTCAGCCGGTACAGCTTCGACTGCTCGTCCTGCTCGACCATCCCTTCGGCGATCAGCGATTGCAGGATCCGGTGCGCGGTGCCCTGCGTGAGGCCGACGGCCTTCGCGAGATGCGTGACGCGCACGCCGTCCTGCTGCATGCCTGCCAGCGCACGCAGGATCGCGAACGCGCGCTGCAGCATGCCGGTGCCCGGCGCGCCGGCCGGATCGGCTTCGTCGTCGGCGCCGGGCGCGCGCCCGGCGGGCGTGCCGGGCATTCCGGACAAAAGGGGTTCCTGCATGCCGGCTCTCCTCGATGATTTCATTGAACGGAATACGGTAGCCGCCATTGTCGTCCGGCCGAAATTCCGCTGGCATCCGGGTGTGCACGGGATTGACGTGCGCATTTCGCGGTCCGGCCACCCTTCATCCATCGGAACGATTTGCACGCGATACGACGATCCGTTCCGCTCAACGGAATTTTTCTGAAATTCATCCCGTTCAGCAGAATTCGAAATTGACGCTCCGAAATATGGCTGGCTAGAGTCCGCGTCATCGGCACATCGGCCAGGCGGTGTGCAAACCCGGAGTTCCCCATGTCGTTTCTCACGCTTACGGATCTGACGAAAACCTTCGGCGAGCTCACCGCCGTCGCCGACGTCAACCTGTCGGTCGAACAAGGCGAATTCGTGTCGCTGCTCGGGCCGTCGGGCTGCGGCAAGACCACCACGCTGCAGATGATCGCCGGCTTCGTCGACGTCACGCGCGGCCGCATCGCGCTCGACGGGCAGGACATCACGCACCTGAAGCCGAACCGCCGCGGGCTGGGCATCGTGTTCCAGAGCTATGCGCTGTTTCCGCACATGAGCGTCGCGGAGAACGTCGGCTTCGGCCTCGACATGCGCGGCGTCGACAAGGCCGAGCGCGCGGAGCGCATCCGCGCGGCGCTCGCGCTCGTACGCCTCGATACGCTCGCGCACCGCTTTCCGCGCGAGCTGTCGGGCGGCCAGCGGCAGCGCGTCGCGATCGCGCGCGCGGTCGTGATCGAGCCGCCGGTGCTGCTGCTCGACGAACCGATGTCGAACCTCGACGCGAAGCTGCGCGAGGACATGCAGTTCGAGTTGCGCGCGATCCAGCGCAAGATCGGCACGACGACGATCATGGTCACGCACGATCAATCGGAAGCGCTGTCGATCAGCGATCGCGTGGTCGTGATGGAAGCCGGCCGCGTCACGCAGATCGACACGCCGTACCAGGCCTACGAGCGCCCGGAGAACCGCTTCGTGTCGCAGTTCATCGGCAAGGCGAACCTGCTGCCGGGCACCGTCGTCGCGCACGACGGCGACGCGATCCGCATCGACCTCGGTCACGACCTCGCCGAAACCGGGCGTACCGCGCACCTGCCGCCGCGCGAGCGCGACATGCGCGTCGGCGATGCGGTGTCGGTCTGCATCCGTCCCGAGAAGCTGCGGCTGTGCGCGCCCGATGCGGGCCGCTTCGCCGCGACCGTCACGAGCCGCTTCTTCCTCGGCAGCCAGTGGCTGTACCGCGTCGACAGCGCGCTCGGCGAAGTGCTCGTGTGCTGCCAGAACGAAGGCGCGGAGCCGCTCGCGGAAGGTGCGCCGGTCGGCATCGACTGGCACAGCGACGCGGTGCGCGTGATGCGCCGGGAGGCCTGAATGCGACAGCCTTCCCGCCCGCTGCCCGCCGACGGCGCGCCGGCCCTCGCCGTCGCACGCCGTGCGCCGCGTACGTCGGTGCGCGCAACCTGGCGCGCGCATGCACCGCTGTGGCTGATGTGCGCGCCCGCGTTCGTGCTGTTCGCCGCGCTCGTGCTCGTGCCGCTCGCGATGACGTTCGTGCTGACGTTCTACCGCTACGACCCGGCCACCGGGCCGATCGCCGCGCTCCAGTTCGGCAACTACGCGGAAGTGCTCGGCTCGTCGTACTTCCACACGATCTTCGCGCGCACGTTCGGCATCGCCGCGCTGACGACCGCGATCTGTGTCGCGATCGGCACACCGGAAGCGTACGTGCTGTCGAAAATGCGCGACCCGTGGCGCTCGCTGTTCCTGCTCGCGATCCTCGCGCCGCTGCTCGTGTCGGTCGTCGTGCGCGCGTTCGGCTGGAGCATGCTGCTGAACACGAGCGGGCTCGTGAACCAGGCGCTCGGGCTCGCCGGCCTCGGGCCGTACAAGCTCGAATACACGACCTTCGCGATCGTGATCGCGCTGGTGCACGTGATGCTGCCGTTCATGGTGATTCCGGTGTGGACCGCGCTGCAGCGGCTCGATCCGCAGACCGAGCATGCGGCGCTGTCGCTCGGTGCGTCGCCGTTCACGACGCTGCGCCGCATCGTGCTGCCGCAACTGATGCCGGGCGTGCTGTCGGGCAGCCTGATGGTGTTCGGGCTGTCGGCGAGCGCGTTCGCGATTCCCGGCCTGCTCGGCGGACGCCGGCTGAAGGTTGCGGCCACGGCCGTCTACGACGAATTCCTCGGCTCGCTGAACTGGCCGCTCGGCGCGACGATCGCGGTGCTGCTGCTGGTCGCGAACCTCGTCGTGATGCTCACTTACTACCGCGTGCTCGAACACCGCTACGCGCGCAGCCTCGGAGGCGCATCCCGATGAGAAAGAACGGCCCCTTCGCCCTCGCGTTCCACACGCTCGTGATGCTGTTCGTGCTCGCGCCGCTCGCGATCGTCGTGCTGGTCGCGTTCACGCCCGACGAGACGCTGACGCTGCCGACCCACGGGCTGTCGCTGCGCTGGTTCCGCGCGATCCTCGACTATCCCGACTTCGTCACCGCGTTCTTCAACAGCCTGAAGCTCGCGTTCGCGTCGGCGACGCTGTCGCTCGCGATCGGTTTGCCGGCGGGCCTTGCGATCGGCCGCGCGGCGTTTCCCGGCCGCGCGTTCCTGAACGGGCTGCTGCTGTCGCCGTTGGTGATCCCCGGCCTCGTGCTCGGCATCGCGCTGCTGCGCTTCTTCGCGCTGATCGGCGCGACCGGCTCGTTCGCGTGGCTCGTGCTCGCGCACATGATCGTCATCACGCCGTTCGTGATGCGGCTCGTGCTCGCGTCCGTCGCGGGCCTCGACCGCAGCATCGAGCAGGCCGCATGCTCGCTCGGCGCGGACCCGTGGACGACGTTCCGCCGCATCACGCTGCCGATGATCGTGCCCGGCATCACGGGCGGCTGGCTGCTCGCGTTCATCAACAGTTTCGACGAACTGACGATGTCGATCTTCGTCACGTCGCCGCAGACGGTCACGCTGCCCGTGCGCATGTACATGTATGCGACCGAATCGATCGACCCGATGATGGCGTCGGTGTCGGCGCTCGTCATCTTCATCACCGCCGGCGCGATGCTGCTGCTCGATCGCGTGTACGGCCTGAACCGCATCCTGATCGGTCAACACTGATGTCGACTCCCGTTTCCCGTTCCAAACACGATCCGGCCGACGGCGCGCAGTTCGTGCGCGTCGCCGAGCACGAGCGCGCCGCCGTTGCGTTCACGCTCGACGGCCGCCCCGCACAGGCACTCGCCGGCGACACCGTGCTCACCGCGATCCTCGTCGCTCAGCGCCGCGTGCGCGTCAGCGAATTCGGCGGCCAGCCGCGCGCAGGCTTCTGCCTGATCGGCGCGTGCCAGGACTGCTGGGTGCGCACCGAGGCCGGCGCACGCGTGCGCGCATGTTCGACGCAAATCGTCGAAGGCATGCGGATTCTCACTGCCGTTCAATCGGCCGCGACCGGAGACACGCAATGAGCGACGCATTGCAACCGGTCATCGTCGGCGCGGGGCCGGCCGGCGTGCGCGCGGCCGAGGCGCTGGTCGACGCGGGGCTGCGCCCCGTCGTGATCGACGAGAACGCGCGCTGGGGCGGGCAGATCTATCGTCAACCGCCGGCCGACGGCGGTTTCGCGCGCGGCAAAAGCGCGCTGTACGGATTCGAAGCCGCGAAGGCCGATGCCGTGCACCGGACGATGGCCGCGCTGCTGCCGCACGTCGACTACCGGCCGAACACGCTCGCGTGGGCATGCGGCGCGGGCCGCGTCGATACGCTGCAGGACGGGCGAGAAATTACCGTGCCGTACTCGCAGCTGATCATAGCGAGCGGCGCGACCGATCGCATGCTGCCCGTGCCGGGCTGGACGCTCGCAGGCGTCTATACGCTCGGCGGCGCGCAAGTCGCGCTGAAGGCGCAGGGCTGCGCGATCGGCCGGCGCATCGTGTTCGCGGGCACGGGGCCGTTGCTGTATCTCGTCGCGTACCAGTATGCGAAGGCCGGCGCGCAGGTCGCGGCCGTGCTCGACACGAGCCCGCTGCGCCGCCAGGCCGCCGCCGCGCCCGCGCTGCTGCGCATGCCGTCGACCTTCGCGAAAGGGCTCTATTACATCGGCTGGCTGCGCGCGCATGGCGTCGCGATCGAAACGGGCGTCACGCTCGAGCGCGTGCTCGGCGATCAACATGTAACAGGGCTCGCGTGGCGCGCGACCGGCGGCGACGCGCAGCCGCGCGTGCTCGATTGCGACGCGCTCGGCCTCGGCTTCGGCCTGCGTTCGGAAACGCAGCTCGCCGATCTCGCCGGCTGCCGGTTCGGTTTCGATCCGGTCAACCGCGCATGGCTGCCCGAGCGCGACGCGGCCGGCCGCACGTCGGTGCACGGCATCTACGTCGCGGGCGACGGCGCGGGCATCGCGGGCGCCGACGCGGCCGAAGCGGCGGGCCGGCGTGCGGCGCTTGCGTTGCTCGACGATGCCGGCATCGCGTCGCCATCGCCGTCCGGCAAACCTGACGCGGCGATGCTAGAACGCACGCTCGCCCGCATTGGCGCATTCCGCGCGGGCCTCGAAGCGGCATTCGCGCCGCCCGTCGAGCAGGCCGCAAGCTGCCCCGACGACACGATCGTGTGCCGCTGCGAGGAGATCGACGCGGGCACGCTGCGCACCTGTATCCGTGGCGGCGCTGCAACCGAACTCAACCGGCTGAAGGCGCTGACGCGCGTCGGGATGGGTCGCTGCCAGGGCCGCATGTGCGGCGACGCGGCCGCACTCGTGCTGGCCGCCGAAACCGGCCGGCCGCTCGCCGAGGTCGGCCGGTTGCGCGCGCAACCACCCGTGAAGCCGTTCCCGATCTCGGCCGCGCTCGCTGGCGACGACGTCGCGACGATTCCCGACGAGGCGCGCGATGAGTGAGAACCGGCATTACGACGTCGCGATCGTCGGCGGCGGCCTCGTCGGCGCATCTGCAGCGCTTGCACTGACGCGGCGCGGCCTGCGCGTCGGGCTGTTCGAGCGGCGCGACTGCGGCGCGCAGGCGAGCGGCGTGAACTACGGCGGCGTGCGCTGCCAGGGCCGCCCCGCCGAGCAATTGCCGCTCGCGCTGCGCGCACGGCGCATCTGGGATCGCCTGCCCGAGCTGATCGGCATCGATGGCGAATTCGTCGTGTCGGGGCACTTGCGGCTCGCGCGCAGCGACGCCGATCTCGACGCGCTCGACGCGTATGCCGCGCTTGCCGGCGAGCACGGCTTGCCGCTGCAGGTGATGCGCGGCGACGCATTCCGCCGTCGTTATCCGTGGCTCGGCCGCGCGGCGCTCGGCGGCTCGCTGTGCGAAACCGACGGCCATGCGAACCCGCGCCTCGTGTCGCCCGCGTTCGCGCGCGCGGCCCGCGCGGCGGGCGCGGACGTGTTCGAGCACACGCCGGTCGACGACGTCCGGCACGACGGCACGCGCTTCCACTTCCAAGCGGGCGGCCGCACATGCACCGCGACATGGCTGATCAATTCGGCCGGCGCGTGGGCGAACACAATCGCCGAACGCTTCGGCGAAGCCGTGCCGATGGAACCGATCTACCCGAACATGTGGGTGACCGAACCGCTGCCGCCGTTCATCGCGCACAACCTCGGCGTGTACGGCGGCGGCGTGTACGCGCGGCAGGTCGCGCGCGGCAATTGCGTGATCGGCGGCGGCCGCGGCCGCGGCGATGGCGAATTCGGCCAGCCGTCGGTCGATACGACGCGCGCGGTGATGCGCGACGCGTGCGCGCTGCTGCCCGCACTGCGCGACGCGCTGCTGATCCGCACGTGGAGCGGCGTCGAAGGCTGCACGCCCGACCACAACCCGATCATCGGCGCGAGCCGCACGACGCCGAACCTGCTGCATGCATTCGGTTTTTCCGGCGGAGGTTTCCTGCTCGCGCCCGGTGTCGGCGACGTGCTCGCCGATCTCGTCACGACCGGCGAAACCGCCACGCCACTCGATGCATTCTCGATCGGCCGCTTCTTCCGTCAAGCCGCGCCGACCGCCCCTTTCCCCCAAGAGGAGACCTCTCGATGAAACTGCTCGGTACGATCGCGGCCGCTGCCGCACTCTGCATCGCGGGCGCCAGCGCCCCCGCGTTCGCGCAAACGAAGACGATCTACATCGGCATGAACGGCGGGCCGATGGAAAAGGCCTATACGAGCCAGGTGCTGCCCGAGTTCGAGAAGGCGAACAACGTGAAGGTCGTCGTCGTGCCCGGCACGTCGTCGGACGTGCTCGCGAAGCTGCTTGCAAACCGCAACAAGCCGCAGATCCACGTCGCGTTCCTCGACGACGGCGTGATGGCGCGCGCGGTCAGCCTCGGCGTGTGCCAGAAGCTCGACGATTCGCCGGTGCTGAAGGAGCTGTACCCGTTCGCGCGGATGAAGGACGACGTCGGCGCGGGCGTGCAGCTCGGCATGACCGGCATCGCATACAACAAGAAGCTGTTCGCGGAGAAAGGCTGGGCGCCGCCGACGTCGTGGATGGATTTCGCCGATCCGAAATACAAGGGCAAGGTCGTGTTCCAGTCGGCGTCGAGCAGCACGTTCGGGCTGCACGGCTTCCTCGCGATCAACCGGCTGCTCGGCGGCAGCGAGCAGAACGTGGAGCCCGGCTTCAGCAAGTGGGCGAGCACGGTCGGGCCGAACGTCGTCGAGTACATCCCGAACTCCGCGAAGATCTCCGAGATGGTGCAGACCGGCGAGGCCGGCCTGTTCCCGCTCACGCCGACGGGCGTCGGCGACCTGCAGGACAAGGGCATTCCGGTCGCGTATGCGAACCCGAAGGAAGGCCCGGTGCTGCTGCTCGTCGACCTGTGCGTGGTCGCGAACAATCCCGATCCGCAGCTCGCGCAGAAGCTCGCGCAGTTCCTGCTGTCCGCGCCCGCGCAGACGAAGGCCGCCGAGGCCGGCAAGCAGATCCCCACCAACCGTCTCGCGAAGATGCCGGCCGGGATGCAGCAGAGCCTCGGCAATGTCGACGATCTGGTGCGCAAGGTGACGGTGGTCGACTGGGCCGCGATCAACGCGCGCCGCGCGCAGTGGGATACGCGCTGGAATCGGCAGATCGAGCGGTAACGGCGTGCCGGGCGCGCGGGCACGGCCGCACGCTGCATGACCATCATTTGCGGGAGTGATGACACTCCCCTTTTTCTGCGGATTTGACCGGGAAGGCGGTGCCGACAACACTAGCCCGCAGTGCTGCACAGACGGCACGCGCCCGCCTCCCCCTTCAGAGTCCGCCATGTACCCGACCGACACCGTGCAGTCCCCGAGCGCCGCCCGGCCGCTCGCCGACCGGCAGCTTCGCCGGATCGTCATCGCCTCCGTCGCCGGCAACGCGATGGAATGGTATGACTTTTTCGTGTACGGCACGGCCGCGGCGCTCGTGTTCGGCCATGTGTTCTTTCCGCCCGGCGCGTCGCCGCTCGCGGGCAGCCTCGCCGCGTTCGCGGCGTTCGCACTCGGCTTCGTCGCGCGCCCGCTCGGCGGGATCGTGTTCGGCCACGTCGGCGATCGTTACGGGCGCAAGGCGTCGCTCGTATGGACGCTGCTGATCATGGGCGCGTCGACCTTCGCGATCGGCCTGTTGCCGACCTATGCGCAGGTCGGCCTGTGGGCGCCCGCGGCGCTCGTCGTGCTGCGGCTGCTGCAAGGCATCGCGTCCGGCGGCGAATGGGGCGGCGGCGTGCTGATGATCAGCGAGAACGCGCCGCCCGAGCAGCGCGGGTATTACGCGGCGTGGAGCCAGCTCGGCGTGGGCGGCGGCTTCGTGCTGTCGTCGGCCGCGTTTCTCGCCGCACAGGCGCTGCCGGACGACGCGTTCCGCACGTGGGGCTGGCGGCTGCCGTTCCTCGCGAGCATCGCCATCTTCGCGATCGGCATCTATATCCGCCGCCATCTGCCGGAAAGCCGCGACTTCGAGCAGGCCGGTAAGCGCGGCGCGCACACGCATCTGCCGATCGTCGAGTGCATCCGCCGCCATCCGAAGGAAATCCTGCTCGCGATGGGGCTGCGCGTGGCCGAAAACGGCGGCGCGTACATCTTCCTCGCGTTCTCGCTCGTCTACGGCAAATACGTCGGCATCCCGAACGGCGTGATGCTGACCGGCGTGATGATCGCGATGATCGTCGAGATGGGCGCGATGCTCGCGTGGGGCCGGCTGTCCGACCGGATCGGCCGCAAGCCCGTGTACCTGATCGGCGCGCTGAGCCTCGTCGCGTGCGCGTTTCCGTTCTTCTGGCTGCTCGACACGCGTGCGACGCCGCTCGTATGGTTGGCGCTGACGGTCGGCACGGCCGTCAGCCACGGCGCGATGATCGGCACGCTGCCCGCGCTCGTCGGCGAGCTGTTCAGCACCGAGGTGCGCTACTCGGGCGTCGCGCTCGGGCACGAGGTCGCATCGATCTTCGCGGGCGGGATGTCGCCGCTGATCGCGACCGCGCTGCTCGCGCGCTATCACGCGTCGTGGCCGGTGTCGCTGTTTCTTGTCGCGCTCGGCCTCGTTACCGTCGCGACGCTGTGCGTGATGCGCGAGACTCGGATCGTGAAAGCCGCTCCTGCTGCCCCCGCTAGCGACACGGCGTGACCATGATGCTTCGTTCCGCGCGAGCGGGCCGATCCGCACCGGCGGGTGGTGAATACGCCGGCGGCCGGCACGGTCGTTCTCGACACGTGCCACCGCTCGCGCTCGCCGCCCCGACGCGCCGCCTAGTTGCCGCCCTCCCGCCGCGCACCGTCGAACGCCGGCGCAAACCCAAGGTGGTCGAGCAGCCGTGCGAATTCGCCGAGCCGCTGCCGCATGTACGCGGGCACATCCACGTTCGCATAGTCGTGGAACCCGGCGCCCGTACGCACGCCGTCGCGCCCGGCCTCCATGTTGCGCACGACGCTCGCGGCCGGCGCGAAGCGCTGGCCGATCTCGCCGGCCAGGTACTTCGACGCGTAGTACAGGATGTCGCAGCCGCCCCAGTCGATGAATTCGAGCAACCCGAGCACCGCGAAACGCGGGCCAAAGCCGGTGCGGATCGCCGCGTCGATGTCCTCGGCACTCGCGACGCCTTCCTCGACCATCCGCGCGGCCTCGTTCATCGCGAGTGCCTGGATGCGCGGCACGATATAGCCGGGCGCCGGCCCGCAGATCACCGGCTTCTTGCCGACGCGTTCGAGCAGCGCGGCGAGCCGGTCGACCACCAACTGATCGGTTGCATCGCTGCGGCTGATCTCGACGAGCGGCATCAGCAGCGCGGGGTTCAGCCAGTGCGCGTTCAGCATCCGTGCAGGATGCGCGACATGGCGCTGCAACTCGGTGACGACGAACGTCGACGTCGTCGACGCAATCGTTGCGTGCGCATCGACGTGCTCGCCGAGCCAGCGCAGCGCATCGGCCTTCGCATCGAGCACTTCGGGCAGCGCCTCGAACACGATATCCGCGCGGCGCACCGCATCCGCCGCGCCGTCCCGCGCAACGAGCGCGATGCGCGCGACGACGGCGTCGGCTTGCACGGCATCGATGCGGCCAAGCGCGACCTGCGCGTGCAGCGGCCGCGCGATCTCGTCGCGCGTGCGATCCTCGAATGCGCGCCATCCGGCCGCATCGCGCGGCTTGAAGTCGACCAGCGTCACGTCGAGGCCCGCGTACGCGAACACGAGCGCGATCCCCTGCCCCATGCGTCCCGCACCGAGCACATGCACGCGCGTCACATCGGCGGCCGCGCTCATGCCGCATACCCCGCGTCGAGCAGCGCGCGCATTGCGTCGGTCGACAACGCTGCGAGCCCGAGCCGCTCGAGCGTGCGGCCTTCCGCATACAGATCGCGCATCGCGACCGCGCTCGCGATACTAAGCAGCCCCTGCGCGACGGGCGTCGGCACGCCGGCCCAGCGCCCGCACGACACGATGAAGGACAACCCGAGCCGGGTGTCCTCGAGCATGTAGCGATGCGTGCGCAGATCGATCTTCTCGCGCCAGTCGCCGCTATCGGTCAGCTTGTCGTGCGCGCCGCGCCCGTACATCCATTCGTCGCCTTCGGCCGCGTAATGATCCGCGAGCGGGAAATGCGGCGCGCGGTAGCCGAGCGCTTCGCGCACCGCGATACGTTCGGCGTCGAGCGCGTTCGTCACGCGACGGATCGCCGGCTGCGTGCCTTCGTTGTGGATGTCCCACGCGTCGAAGTGTTCGAGCGGCCCGGCGTTCATCAGGATCAGCGGCGGATGGATCACGGGCCCCGCGTTCATCAGCGCGCCGGACAACGCATCCTCGACCGGCTCGACCGACGGATAGCCCGCGCGCAGCACGTCGAACGCCCAGCCGGCCGCGTTCGCTGGGAACACGCCGGTCGGCAGCCGCGTCGCATACGCGCTGATCACGACATCGTTGTCGCCGTGCTTGCGCACGAGGTACGGCAGCGTGCCCGTCTCGGCGAACGCGACCCGCGAACGGTTGCCGGCATCGGCCGCCGCACGCGCGAACACGAAGCTGCCGAACGTGCCGGGCGGCAGGAACACGACCTGGCCGTCCTCGAGCAGCGGTGCGACCTGTGCGGCGAGCGCGTCGTGCGACGTGGCCGGCAGCGGCACCACGACGAGCCGTGCGCCGCGCAGCGCGGCTTCGAGATCGTCGGTCAGGCGGATCGCGCCCGGCGCATCGCCGAGCTGCACTTGCCGCTTGCCGCGATAGTCGGTCACGTTCAACACGCCGAGTTCGCGCAGATGCGCGTGCGGTTCGCGGTCGCGCCGCCACCACGTCACGTCGTGCCCCTTCTCGAGCAGGTCGATGGCCGCCGCATGGCAGCCGTGGCCGCCGCCCAGTACACATACCTTCATCGTCGTCTCCGGTTGATCGAGTGTTTCCGAGACTACGCGGCTGCCCCCGCCGCGTCGCTTCAAAACGCGCAACGATGCGCCCGTTCGCGCAACGCAATCGCTGCGCTGCGCATGAATCCGCGCCAACGCAGCAGACACGAGGTCCATGAATGGACATTGCCCTTTCCCGACATGCGCCGAACCGGCTCGACACGCTGCAGGCGCCCGACGAAGTCGAACGCGCGGTTGCGCACCGGCTCGGGCCGCACCGGATGGCCGCGCGCGGCCGCGATCCGTTTCGCGCGGAGCTGTACGAAGTGCCGCTGCATCACGGCGCGCTGCTCGAACTCTGCTACGGCCGCGAAACGCGCATCGACTTCGGCGGCGACGCCGATCACTTCCTGTTCAGGCTGACGCTCGCCGGTGCTTGCGAGCTGCAGGCCGGCAGCGTCGTCGTGCGCGCCGGCCCAGGCGAGCTGACCGTGTCGTCGCCCGCGCTCGCGAGCCGCCTGAGCACGAGCCCCGATTGCCGCAACCTCGTGCTGCGGCTCGAACGCGGCGCGCTCGAACGCAAGCTGCAGGACATGCTGCAGGCGACGCTCACGCGCCCGCTGCAGTTCGAACTCGCGGCCGACAGCACCGGCACGGGCGCCGCGCTCGTGCTGCCGACGTTCGAATACCTGTGCCGGCTCGGTGCGCAACCGGGCATCGGCACGGCCGCGACAACCTTCGGCGCCGATCTCACCGCGTGGCTGATGTCGCTGCTGCTCACGCACCTGCCGCACTCGTACAGCGACACGCTCGCCCGCGGCACGCCGCCGCTGCCCGCGCATGTGCGCCGCGCCTGCGACCACGTCGACGCGCATCTCGGCGAACCGCTCGCGCTCGCCGCGCTGGCAGCCATCGCCGGCGTCGCGCCGCGCACGCTGCAGCACGCGTTCCGCGCGTTCCTGCACACCACGCCGGCCGCGTACGTGCGCGAGCGCCGGCTCGCCGCCGTGCACGCGGCGCTGCAACGCGGCGACGCGCGCAGCGTGACCGACGTGCTGATTGCGCACGGCATCCATGGCTTCGGCCATTTCGCGAAGGCGTATGCGCGACGTTACGGCCACGCGCCTTCCGTGACCGCGAGGAAACCACGATGATGCATCCCGCAACCGGCCGCCCCGCGGCCCGGCTCGCGCCGACCCCGTGCCGCACGACAGCGACGCACCCGACGGCCTGCGCGTGCAGGATCTCGATCTCAACCTGCTGAAGACGTTTCGCGCGGTCTACGAGGAGCGGCACGTCGGCCGCGCGGCGCTGCGGCTCGGCGTCACGCAGCCGTCCGTCAGCTACGCGCTCGGCCGGCTGCGGTTGATGTTCCGCGACGCGCTGTTCGTGCGCACCGGCACCGGCGTCGAGCCGACGCCGCGCGCTCAGCGGCTCGCGCTATCGGTCGACAAGGCGCTCGCGATCCTGCAGGACGTGCTCGACGAAGGCTCGCGCTTCACGCCCGACAGCACGCAGCGCGTGTTCCGCCTGCACATGAGCGATTTCGCGGCGAGCGCGTTCCTGCCGACGCTGCTCGCCGAATTCGACCGGCGCGCGCCGGGCGCCGTGATCGAGACGCTGCACGTCGACGAATGCCAGTTGAACGTCGCGCTCGAATCGGGGCGCATCGATTTCGCGCTCGGGCATTTCGCCGACGCGTCGAGCCACTTCCAGCGCACCGCGCTGCTGCACGAGCGCTGCGTGCTGCTGATGCCGCGCCGCACCGCGCAGCGCGTCGCTTTACCCGACGATTTCGTGCTCGACGGCGCGGCGCCCGACGCGCTGCGCTTCGTCGCGGTCACGTCGCATCCGCAGTCGATGCAATTGCTCGAACGGCACGGGCTGATGCCGCGCGTGCGCGCGGCGCTGCCCGATTTCATGGTGGTGCCCGCGCTGCTGCAGGACGGCGATTACGCGCTGATCCTGCCCGAGACGATCGCGATCACGTTCGCGGCGCGGCAGCCGTGCGTGCTGTACGAAATCGCCGGCGCCTGCGAATGGCCCGTCAACGCGTACTGGCATCGGCGTTTCGACGCGGACCCCGGCCATCGCTGGCTGCGCGCGTTGCTGCTCGAACTGTTCAAGATCGGCCGGCAGGCGCCGTTCGACGCATGGCTCGCGCCGCAGCCGCCGGCCTGCGCATGACGACACACGCCGGCGCGGGCCGGCCGGCGTGGCCGCGACGATCAGAACGACGTGAGGATGCCCGCGACGATCGAGCTGGCGGTCGCGCCCGGCTTGGCGACCGCGACGCCGCCGCCCGCCGCGCCGTTGACGACGAAGCGCGCATGCGCACCGTTACGCACCATCGCGGCGCCCGTGTACAGCACCGTGCGCTTCGACAGCGGATAGTCGAAGCGGATGCCATACGAATCGGCGTTGCCTTCGCTGTCCGCGACCTTCCGGTAGTGGCCGACGCTCAGCAGCAGCGACGCGCGCCCGATCGGCACCGTCGCGCTCAGTTCCATGATGTCGCTGTGCGGATACGCGCTCTGGCTGTCGATCGCGGTCGCGACGTCGGGCCCGCCGCGATGGCGCATATACAGCGCGGCGACCTTCACAACGTTGAAGTCGTACGAAATCGCACCGACCGTGTAGTTGCCGTTCGCGGCCGGGCTCGTGTCGCCGAGCTTGGACGCGGCAACCGGGCTGAACTTCTGCTGCATGTAGTCGACATCCACCGACAGCCCGCCGCGCGCGTAGTTGAGGCCCGCGCCGTAGGTATCGCCCAGCGTCGCCGGCTGGCCGGCCGCGCCGTTGGTGCCGCGCGCGGCCATCGCGCGCAGCATGAAGCCCGCATAGCGCGGCGACGTATAGCGCATCGAGTTGCGCACGCGCAGGAACGCGGGCCCGACGAAGTTGTTCGTCGCGTTGCCCCATGCAAGCCCCGCACCGAGGCCGGGCAGGCTGTAGGTAACGAGCGTCGTGTGCACGATCGTGTAGAGCTCGCCGAACTGCACGCCGCCGAACGGTCCCGTGATGCCGACCCACGCCTCGCGGCCGAACAGCGCGCTGCTGTTCGACAGCGCGCCGCTCGCCGCGTTGAAGCCGTCCTCGAGCTTGAAGATCGTCGCGTAGCCGCCGCCGAGATCCTCGACGCCCTTCAGCCCCCACTGCGTCGCGAACAGGTTGCCGCTGCCCATGCGCGTCACGTGGTTCGGCCCGGTGTTCGCGTATTCGATCGCGGTGTCGATGCGGCCGTAGAGCGTCACGCTCGATTGCGCGAACGCAGGCAGCGCGATGCAGGCGAGCAGCGCCGCAAGTGGTACGGCAAGCCGGTCGGCCCGCCCGTTCGGATGGTTCATGTTCGTCGTCCCGTAGAAGTGCCGGCGCCTGTCGACATCGCGCCGTGTGGTGTGAAGCGCGTTCGCCGCGAGCGACCAACGCTGCCAATGAAAAACGGGCCGAGTCTAGGAACGACAATTTCGGACGTCGACGCAATGCGATCTATATCGTTTATAGATGCGCCGCATGATGCGCGCGTGCCCCGCCGCACATGCGTTGCGCGGCGGCCCGCGCGCACGGCCCTGGTGTTTTCTTTATCCGGGTCGGTAGATGCCCGTGTGACGCGGCTGTCACTCCGGCTATGGCGGCCGAATTTGGCCGACTACGCTGCGTCTCCGATCGTGTCACCCGCACGCTTTCGCGCCGCGACGGCGCCCGGCCCGCAAGGCCGCTGCCGCGCTTTTCCACCGCCCGCTCCTGGAGAATCCGCATGTCCGCATTCACGACCCGCGCTGCCGACGGCAAGCGCTATACGTACGAATGGTATGTCGTCGTCATCTGCATGCTCGCGTACGTCTTTTCGTTCGTCGACCGTCAGGTCCTCGTGCTGATGATCGAACCGATCAAGCGCGACCTGCACCTTTCCGATACGCAGTTCAGCCTGCTGAACGGCTTCGCGTTCTCGCTGTTCTATGCGGTGATGGGGCTGCCCGTCGCGTATCTCGCCGACCGCTACGCGCGCCCGCGGATCATCTCGATCGGCATCGCGCTATGGAGCGTCGCGACCGCCGCGTGCGGGCTCAGCCAGCATTTCGTGCAGATGTTCATCGCGCGGATGGGCGTCGGCGTCGGCGAGGCCGCGCTGTCGCCCGGCGCGTATTCGATGCTCGCCGACTACTTCCCGAAGGAGAAGCTCGGGCGCGCGATCGCCGTGTATTCGCTCGGCTCGTTCATCGGCGGCGGCGTCGCGTTCCTGATCGGCGGCTACGTGATCGCGCTGCTCAAGCATGCGAGCGCGTTCACGCTGCCGGTCGTCGGGCAGGTGCATGCGTGGCAGGTCACGTTCCTGATCGTCGGGCTGCCGGGGCTGCTCGTCGCGCTGCTGTTCGCCGCGACCGTGCGCGACCCGCAGCGCAAGGGGCTCGCGCAGGATCGCTCGGGCGCCGTGCGGCGCGTGTCGATGCGCGATTCGCTGCGCTTCGTCGGCACGCACCGTGCGACCTTCGCGTGCCACTACCTCGGCTTCTCGTTCTACGCGATGACGCTGTACTGCCTGCTGAGCTGGACGCCCGCGTTCTATATCCGCCGCTTCGGGATGACGGCCGTCGAAGCCGGCTACACGCTCGGCATCGTGCTGCTGGTCGCGAACACGGCCGGCGTGTTCTGCGGCGGCTGGCTCAACGACTGGCTGCTGCGTCGCGGCCGCAGCGATGCGCCGATGCGCGCCGGCGCGATCGGCGCCGCGTGCATGGTGATCCCCGCGACGCTGTTCACGCAGCTCGACCACCTGCCGTCGTCGCTCGCGATGCTCGTCGTCGCGATGTTCTTTGCGTCGTTCCCGATGCCGACGTCGACCGCCGCGATGCAGACGCTCGCGCCGAACCAGATGCGCGCGCAGATTTCCGCTCTGTTCCTGCTCGTGTCGAACCTGATCGCGCTCGGGATCGGCACGACCGTCGTCGCGCTGTTTACCGATCGCGTGTTCGGCGCACCGGCGGCGGTCGGCCATTCGATGTCGATCGTCAACGTCGCGGCGGCCACGCTCGCGGCGCTGCTGCTCGCCGCCGGGTGCCGGCACTATCGCCGCAGCCTCGATCGCGAACGCGGTCATGCATCGGTGGAGGCGCCGCAGGCGGCCGATGCTGGTGAAGCGATCGCTGCGCGCTGATCGTTGATCGCCGACGCTGATCTCCGACCGCTGATCGCTGATCACAACCGGAAATCGGAAATCGGCGGCTGGCGGCTGGCAATCGGCAACCAGCAACCAGCAACCAGCAACCAGCAACCAGCAACCAGCAACCAGCAACCAGCAATTATTTACCCCACTGATTCCGGCATCACTTTTTAATCGATTTGATTTATGCGATGCCCATCCCTATTCTCGATTGCATGACGGCGCGGTATCTGCCGCGCCGCCTTCCTCTTACCCCACGGAATTTTTCATGCAAGCGAACCGCCACCAGGTCCGGATCGACGCGCTGATCGACGCGGCGCAGGACATCCGCTGTTTCCGGGTTTCGCGCGTCGACGGCCAGCCGTTCGACGCGTACGAACCGGGCGCCCATATCGACGTCACCGCGCCGTCCGGCTTCACGCGGCAATACTCGCTGTGCGGCAACCCCGACGAGCGCGGCAGCTACCTGTTCGCGGTAAAGAAGGAAGCGCAGTCGCGCGGCGGCTCGCGTTCGCTGCACGACGACGTGACGGTCGGCGCCGAGCTGTCGATCGGCACGCCGCGCAACCTGTTTCGTCTGACGGACGACGCGAGCGAACACGTGCTGATCGCGGCCGGCATCGGCATCACGCCGCTGCTGTCGATGGCGTATGCGCTGCACAAGCGCGGCTCGCGCTACCGGCTGCATTACTTCGCGCGCAGCCGCGAGCACGCGGCATTCGTCGACGAACTGTCGGCCGAGCCGTTCGCGTCGCACGTGACGTTCCACTACGGCGTCGAGCCCGACGCGCTCACGACCGAACTCCGCCGCTGCGTCGAATCGATCGATGCGCATGCGCATGTGTACACGTGCGGCCCGGGGCCGTTCATGGATGCGGTCGTCGCAGCGGCTGCGACGCACATTCCCGAGGATTCGATTCATCTCGAACGCTTCGCGGCAGCCGCCACACCCGCCGATGCGAATGCAGATGCCAACGCGAGCACCGGCCCGGCCGACGGCTTCGAAGTGCGCCTTCAACGCAGCGGGCAATCGGTGCGCGTCACGCCGGACACGTCGATCGTCGACGCGCTCGCGCGGATCGGCATCGAGGTCGACACGTCATGCGGCGAAGGCGTGTGCGGCACCTGCATGGTGCCCGTCGTCGACGGCGAGCCCGATCATCGCGACCACTGCCTCAGCAAGGCCGAACGCGCGAGCAACACGGTGATCTGCTGCTGCGTGTCGCGCGCGCGCTCGGCGGTGCTCGTCCTCGATCTCTGACGCACGCGGCAGCTACCGCGCGCGGCCCGGCCGTCACGCGTCGTCGAAACGCTCGACGATCTCGGCCAGCAGCGCGCGCATCCACGCGTTGCCCTCGTCGTCGTGGAAGTGCTCGTGCCAGTGCATCGTCACCGGCGCGGGCGGCAGCGTCACGGGCAGCTCGTAAAGCCGGAACGCGTTGTCGCGGTTCAGGATCTGCGCGAGCCGCTTCGGCAGCGTCGCATAGAGATCCGTGACCGACAGCACGCTCGGCAGCGCAACGAAGTGCGGCACTTCGAGCGCGATGTTGCGGCCCACGCCCTGCGCGCGCAATGCGTCGTCGAGCGCGTGGTGGCTGTGCTCGACCGATTTCACGTTGACGTGCGCGGCGCGCACGAACTGGTCGAGACTCAGCGCGGCGCCGGCCGGCAACCCGCGCCGGCGGCCCGTCATGCACACGTAGGTTTCCTCGAACAGCACCTGGTGGCGCGTGCGCGGCATCAGTTCCGGCAGGTTGCCGATCGCGAAATCCAGCCGGCTCGCGCGCAGCGCTTCCTCGATCTCCTCCACCGGCATCGGCTGCACGCTCAGCGTCGCGCGCGGCGCGCGCTCGCGCAGCGCCTGGCAGATCGCCGGCAGGTACGCCATCTCGCCCGCGTCCGACAGCGACAGCCGGAACGTGCGCGTGCTGCTGGCCGGATCGAAGCGCTCCGCGTAGCGGAGCGCCACGCGCACCATGTCGAGCGCCTTGCCGACGATGCCCGCGAGCTCGAGCGCGACGGGCGTCGGCTGCATGCCGGAGCGCGTGCGCACGAACAGCGGATCGTCGAACAACGTGCGCAGCCGGCCGAGCGAATAGCTGACGGCCGGCTGCGACAGCGCGAGCCGCTCGCCGGCCTTCGTCAGGCTGCGTTCCTCGACGATCGCCTGGAACACGCGCAACAGGTTCAGATCGAGATGATCGACCGACGTCATCGTAGCCTCCATCATTTGCCGTATTTATTGACTCGCCAATTTTAGATCAATTTGACGGATATGTAGCGAAAGACGAGACTGATCTCTCGATACCGCGCCCCGCGCGGCCCGATTTCGCGACTCTTCCCCCACGACAACGATGAGCGACATTCCCTACCAGACGATCGACACCCGCGCGTTGCACGGCCTCGCGCAGCCCGACCGCATCGCGCCCGCGATGTATCACGATCCCGCGCTGTTCGAAGCCGAGCTCGACCGCATCTTCTACCGCACCTGGATCTGGGTCGCGCACGAGAGCGAGCTGCCGCAGCCCGGCGACTTCATCACGACGACGATCGGCCGCCAGCCGGTGATCGTCGTGCGCGACAGGACCGGCGAGATCAACGTGCTGCAGAACCGCTGCCGCCATCGCGGCGCGACCGTGTGCGAATCGCACAAGGGCAACGCGAAGGGCTTCACGTGCCCGTATCACAGCTGGTCGTACGCGCTCGACGGCACGCTGCGCGCGCTGCCGTACGGCGACGGCTACGAAGGCGTGTGCGAGAAAGGCGACCTGCCGCTCGTGAAGCTGCGCGTCGGCGTGTACCAGGGGCTGATCTTCGCGAGCTTCAACGACGCGATCGAACCGCTCGAGGATTTCCTCGGCGGCGCGAAGCCGTGGATCGACCTGTTCATGAAGCAGGGCGCCGGCTACCCGATCAAGGCGAACGGCGAGCACAAGTTCAAATTCAAGGGCAACTGGAAGATCCAGCTCGAGAACACGACCGACCTCTATCACTTCCCGGTCGTGCACAAGTCGTGGATGAAGTCGATCGACGACGAGACGGCCGCCGCGATCACGAGCTTCATGACGAGCGAGGACGCGTTCTGCCGCGGGCTCGGCAATGGCCACAGCCTCGCGGTGCTGATGCCCGAGCTGATCGATCTCGACGAGGACGACGGCGCGCCGCTGCCCGAGCGCTTCGCGCCGCTCGCGGCGAAGCTCGCCGAGCGCCACGCGCCGGACGAAGTGCGCCGCATCGTGCGTTCGCTGATGGGCGTCGGCTTCAACCTGAACCTGTTCCCGAACCTCGCGCTGTCGATGGCGTTCTTCCGCGTGCTGCGGCCGATCTCCGCGAACGAAACCGAGATTCGCCACGTCGCGCTCGCGATGGACGGCGGCCCCGACGAAGCGAACCGCGAGCGGCTGCGCATCCACGAGCACTTCCAGGGCCCGTTCGGCTTCGGCAGCCCCGACGACGCGGAAGCGTGGGAGCGCGTGCAACGCGGCGCGCATGCGGGCCCCGACGTGCCGATCCTCGTGAACCGCGGGCTGAACCGCGAGACGACCGCCGCGAACGGCGAAAAGACCGCGCATGCGACCGACGAGACCGGCATGCGCGAGGCCTACCGGCAATGGCGCACGATGATGGAGCAGCAATGATGGACGACCGCAACGCCCTTTTCTCGCAGCAGACCTTCGCCCGCGCGGTCGAATTCGTGTGGCGCGAAGCCGAGATGCTCGATCGCCGCGACTATCGCGCGTGGCTCGACCTGTGGGATCCGGCCGGCCACTACGTGGTGCCGATCGATCCCGACGCGACCGACTTCGCGGCCACGCTGAACTACGTGTTCGACGATCAGGACATGCGCGAGAAGCGCGTGCAGCGGATGGTTTCCGGTTACTCGGCGTCGGCGACCGACGCCGCGCGCACGGTGCGCACCGTGTCGCGCTTCACGCTGGAAAGCGGCGGCGCCGATAGCGTCGCGCTGAAATCCGCGCAGGTCGTCGTCGCGTACAAGCGCGGCGTCGCGACGCTGTTCGCGGCCGACGTCACGCACCGGCTGCACGTCGATGCCGAAGGCGAAATGCGGATCGCCGAGAAGGTCGTGCGCCTGATCGACTCGACCGAAGCGCTCAGCGCGATCGGCTTCCTGCTGTAAGCCGTGGCCGGTTCGCCGCTGCAAGTGCAACGGTGAACCGGCAACCTTCACCTTTCCGGACGACCATGCCCACACTCGAAGTTTTCCTGCCGGCCGGCCATGACGACGCCCGCAAGGCCGAACTGATCGCGCGGCTCACCCGCGCGACCGTCGACGCGATCGGCGCGCCGATCGAATCCGTGCGCGTGCTGCTCACCGAATTGCCCGCGACGCACATCGGCCTCGGCGGCCGCAGCGCCGCGGACGGCGCACCGCCGTCGCTGCCCGTGATCGTCGCGATCCTGATCGCCGGGCGCACCGATGAACAAAAACGCGCGCTGATCGCCGCGTTGTCCGATGCCGGCGCGAACGTGCTCGACGCGCCGCTGCAGGCGACGCGCGTGATCATCAAGGACATTCCGAACACCGACTTCGGCATCGGCGGGCAAACCGCGCGGGCGCTGGGACGCTGACGATGGGTCGGGTGTTGGTACGTCCTGTGTCGCTACGCCGGGCCTCGCCACGTCGCGCATCACCGCCCTGCCGTAACGCGTCGCAGCCGCTACGCGTGCTCACCGGCGAGCGGCAGCGTCACGCGGCAATCGAGCCCGCCGCCATCGGCCGGGCTCGCGCCGATCCTGCCGCCGTGGCGCGTGACGATGCTCTTGCACAGCGACAGTCCGATCCCGTTACCGCCCGCCTTCGACGACGAGAAGCCGTCGAACAGCCGGTCATGCGCGCCTTCCGCGATACCCGGGCCGTTGTCGATCGCACGCAGCTCGGCATACCCGTCCACGTTAGCGGTGCCGAGCGTCAGCGTGCGCGGCACGCGCTCGCAGCCGGCGAACGCTTCGATCGCGTTGAACGCGAGATTGAGAATTACCTGCCCGATCAACACGCGCTCGCAGCGAATCGGCAACGGCGTATCGGCCTGCACGATCGCGACGGTCACGCCGGCCTCCTTCGCGCGCAGCTCGATGAAATACGCGACATCGGCGAGGATGTCGCGCAGGTCCGCAACCGCGACGACCGTCTCGCGCTTCACGATGAATTCGCGCACACTCTTGATGATCAGCGCCGCATGCTCGGCCTGCCGATCCGCGCTGCGCAGCCCCCAGATCGCATCGTCGATGGCGCCGCCGCCGTTCAGCCGCCGCACCGCGCCCTCGATGAAGTTGCGCACGGCAGCGAGCGGCTGGCTCAGCTCGTGCGCGATCACCGTCGCCATCTCGCCCATCGCGTTGTAGCGGCCCGCGTATTCGAGCATCCGCGCTTCAGCGCGCCGCGCGTCCTCGATCGCGACCTCGTCGCTGACGTCGCGGAATTGCACGAGCAGACCGACGAGGTCGCCTTCGATCTCGACCTGCCGGCACGTGATGCGCAGCCAGCACGTCGAGCCGTCGCGCCGCACGATCCGGTAGCGCTGCGGCTCCGACGGACACGTCGACGGCGCATCGCGCAACTGCGCGACGAGCCGGTCGCGATCGGCCTCGGTGCAGTAGTCGAGCACCTCGCCGAGCGCTTCGTCGGGCGCGAGCCCGAGCACGCGGCGCCCCGATTCGCTGATGAACTGCGCGCCGCCGTGCGGCGACACGACCGCGACGCCTTCGTCGAGATCCTGCATGAACTCGCGCAGCCGCGCCTCGTAGCGGCGCAACTGCTGGCGAATCGCTTCTTCCGCGCTGATGTCGCGGAACTGCACCATCACGACATCGCGCCCGCGCAGCGGCACGTAGGTGGCGATCGCCTCCGACAGCATGTCGACGCCCGTGCGCGACCGGTAGCACCACTCGTACACCTGCGGGCCGTCGACCATCGCGCGATCCATCGCACCTATGCCGATCTCGCGCCGGTACTTCGGTTCCGGGCGCGTCATGTCCGGCGCCTTCAGCGGCAGCAGTTCCTCGACGGAAAAGCCGAGCGCGATGCACGCGGCGCGATTGGCCCACACGATCGCCTTGGTCTGCGCGTCGTGCAGCAGCACGCAGGTGGTGAGCGCATCGAGCAGCCGGTGGAAATCGTCTTCGTCGGGAAAACTCATGATCGGATTCGAATGAAGGCGCGCGGCATCGCGCGGCCGGAAACCCAACATAGCACCGGCGCGCGCCGATCGCATCTGAAGATTTCTTTAGTCCGGCACGGAACCTCACCAGTCGCACGGCCCAACGCACCAATTGCTGCGTGTTTTCGGCGTTTCTAGACTGGCTGCATCGTCGTGCCGCGCGTTGAAACGCCGCACAGCACGCATGCCGCCCCGCAATCGAACCCCATCCGCCCAGGAGACAGCCATGCCCCAAGCCGCCCTCGCCATCGAACCTGCGCCGACCTCGCCACCCGTGGCGGGCGACCCGGCCGGGCGGCTGTCGCCGCTCGACGCCGTGATCGAGACCGTCGCCGCGCGACGCGAAGAATTCGATCGCCTGTCGCACGTGCCGCGCGACGTGGTCGCGCTGTTCAAGCAGGCCGGCATCTATCGCGCGGGCACGCCGCGCCGCTTCGGCGGCGATGCGCTCGCGCCGACCGAGTTCCTCGACATGATCGAACGGATCGCGACCGCCGACGGTTCTGCCGCGTGGGTCGCGAGCTTCGGCTCCGCGAACGTGTATCTCGCCGCGCTGCCGCTCGAGACCCAGGCCGAGCTGTACGCGAGCGGCGCCGACCAGGTGTTCGCGGGCGGCCTGTTCCCGGTGCAGCCGGCGCAGCCCGCGCCGGGCGGCTGGCGCGTGAACGGCACGTGGAAATTCGCGAGCGGCTGCAAGGGCGCCGACTGGCTCGGCGTCGGCATCGTCGTGCCGGGCGCGCAGGATGCCGCGCCGAACAAGCCGCGCACGGCCGTATTCCGCGCCGCCGACGTCGAGATCGTCGAAAACTGGAGCGTGGTCGGCATGCAGGGCACCGGCAGCCACGACCTGCGCATCGACGACCGTTTCGTGCCCGAAGCGTGGACCTTCGTGCGCGGCGGCGAGCCGACCGTCGACGAGCCGCTGTACCGCTATCCGACCGTCGCGTACGCGGCGCAGGTGCTGGCCGTCGTCAACCTCGGCCTTGCGCGCGCGGCGCTCGACGTCGTGAACCGGATGTCGGGTGGACGCCAGACGACGACCGGCGCGCCGCGCCTCGCCGATCGCGCGTATTTCCGCATCGAGCTTGCGAAAGCAGAGGCGCAACTGCGCTCGACGCGCGCGTTCTTCTACGACGCGACCGACACGGTCTGGCAATCGATCCTCGCGGGCAACCCGGTGACGCCCGACCAGGTCAGCCTGCTGCGGCTCGCGGCCACGCAGATCGCGCGCGAAGGTGCAAGCGTCGTCGAACGCGCATACCGGCTCGGCGGCACGGCCGCGATCTACCGGTCGCATCCGTTGCAGCGGCTGCTGCGCGACGCGATGGTCGTCACGCAGCACGCGTTTCTCGCCGAAGGCAACTTCGACGGCGCCGGCGCGGTGTTTACCGGCGTCACGCCGTTTCCCGGCTATCTGTAACCCGCATCGACCGAAGCTTTTTTTGAACGTGCATGAAGCCGATGCCGAAGCGCCGCCGCCGGCTAGCTCATACACTCGACCGATTCCTCTGGAGAACCTGACATGTCCGATTCGAATCCGCTGCCGCTGCGCGTGCTGTTCTGCTGCGGCGTGTCGCAAAACTTCTTCGACCTGCCGCGCGAGAAGATCGGCGAAGTGTGGCAGGCGTACGGCGCGATGCTCGCCGCCGTCGAAGCGATGCCGGGCGTGCGCGTGCTCGGCGTGATGGACGACGATCGCCTCGTGGTCGGCCAGGCCGACGGCGCGCCGTGGACGTTCTACATCATGGCCGACGTCGCCGATTTCGATACGACGGTCGCCGTGTGCAACCTGTATCGCACGACGCCCGTCGGCGAATACAACCTGTGGCGCTACGGCAAGATCGAGGCGCGGGTCGGCCGTGCGCTGACCGTGCCGCCGGCCGCGCGGCCCGCGTCGTGAGGCACGCGATGACCGACCTGTCACCCGGCCTGATCGAAACGCTCGTTCAACGTGTCGCGGCGCTCGACGCCGAGCACGCGGTGCGCGCGACGATCACGCGCTACATGGCGCTGTGCGACGTGCCCGAGGATGCCGGCGACGGCCCGCCACTCGCCGACCTGTTCACGGCCGACGCCGTGTGGGAAGGCATCGGTCCGCAGTACGCGCGCAAGTTCGGCCGCCTCGAAGGCACGGCCGCGATCGTCGCGATGCTGCGCCACTATCTGCCGCCCGATCCGCACTTCTCGGCGAACCTGCATTTCCTGACGTCGGAAGCGATCGAGGTCGGCGCAGGCAACGTGAGCGCGCGCGGCCGCTGGATCATGCTGCAGGCGTCGCGCTACGCGGACGGCACGGCCGAGTTGATCGCCGCGCGGCTGACCGTCGATTTCGCGCCGGCCGCCGACGGTTCCGCCTGGCTGATCCGTCATTTCCGCACCGAGCGCGTGCTCGACGGCCCATGGCCGCTCGCCGCCGCGCCACGGTCCTGATGCCTCCTACTGCTGCTTCACGACACCGACCATGACAGGCTTCATCGACACCTTCACGCTCGGCGGCCCCGGCCCGACGATCGCGATCAAGGACACGATCGACATCGCCGGCCATCCGACCCGCGCGGCGAGCCGCGCGCTCGCCGATGCGCCGCCGGCAGCGCAGCATGCGGACGTGGTCCGCCTGCTGCTCGACGCGGGCTGGCAGATCGCCGGCAAGGCGAACATGCACGAACTCGCGTTCGGCATGACCGGCATCAACGACTACACGGGCACGCCCGTCAATCCGCAGGACGCATCGCGCATTCCGGGCGGCTCGTCGAGCGGCTCCGCATCGCTGGTCGGGCTCGGCGCAGTCGATGCGGCGCTCGGCACCGATACGGGCGGCTCGATTCGCGGGCCGGCCGCGTGCTGCGGTGTAGTCGGGCTGAAGCCGACGTTCGGTCGCGTGTCGCGGCGCGGCGTGGCGCCCGTCGACACCACGCTCGATTGCGTCGGGCCGTTCGCACGCGATATCCGCATGCTGGCCGCGGTGATGGCCGCAATCGCGCCGGGCTTCGATCGTGCGCGTGCGGCCGCATCGTCGGCGAACTGCACGATCGCGCAAATCACCGTCGATGCCGATCCGGCGATCGCCGCCGCGCTCGATGCGGCAGTACGTACATCGGGCCTGCGCTCGCATGCGATCGTGCTCGACGAGATGCCGGCCGCGTTCGCCGCGGGGCTCGCCGTGATCAACGCGGAAACGTCGCGCGCGTTCGGCCATCTGGTCGCGACGGCCAAGCTCGGCGCCGATCTCGATGCGCGGCTGCGCACGGCCGCGACGACGACTCCGGCCGCACTCGCCGAAGCCGAAGCCGTCCGCGTGCGTTTCACCGCTCAGGTCGACGCCGCGCTCGAACACGCCGACGTGCTGGTCCTGCCGACACTGCCCGCGTTGCCGATCACGCTGCGGCAGGCGCGCGACGGCGTATCGGTCATCGCGATGTCGTCGCTGATCCGGCCGTTCAACCTGAGCGGCCATCCGGCGCTGAGCATGCCGCTTCCGCTCGCCGGTTCACCGCTGAAGGCCGGCTTGCAGATCGTCGGGCGCAACGGCGCTGACGAACAGGTATGCGCGATCGCGGCACACTTCGAAGCGGCGCTCGCCGCATGAACCACGATGCGGGCGCGGCTTCGATAAGCGCGCGCCCGCGAACCAGGGAATCACGCACCATGTCAGAGCGAATCGTCCTCGTCACCGGCGCCGCGCGCGGGCTCGGCGCCGTCATTGCCGAACGCTTTCATGCGGCCGGCTACCGCGTCGCGCTGGCCGATATCGCCGCCGACGCGATTCATGCGCATGCACGCGCACTCGACCCGAGCGGCGAACGCGCGATCGCGTTGCCGCTCGACGTCACGTCGAAGCGCGATTTCGAAGCGGCGCGCGATGCGCTCGTCGCACGCTGGGGCACGGTCGACGTGCTCGTCAACAACGCGGGTGCATCGAAGGTCGTGCCGGCGATGGAGATCACGGCCGAGCAGTTCGACCAGGTGATCGACGTGAACCTGCGCAGCGTGCTGTTCGGCTGCCAGGTGTTCGGCCAGTACTTCGCGACGCGCGGCGCGGGCCGCATCGTCAACATCGCGTCGCTCGCCGGACAGAACGGCGGCTCGGCGACGGGCGCACACTACGCGGCCGCGAAAGGCGGCACGCTGACGCTGACCAAGGTGTTCGCGCGCGACCTCGCTTCGCAGGGCGTGACCGTCAACGCGATCTCGCCGGGCCCGCTCGATCTGCCGATCGTGTATGAAAGCGTCGCGCCGGAAAAGCTTCGTCAGGTGCTCGCGAGCCTGCCGGGCGGCAAGCTCGGGTCGGCCGGCTTCGTTGCGGACGCAGCCGTGCTGCTCGCGTCGGGCGACGCGCATTTCGCGAACGGTGCGTGCTGGGATATCAACGGCGGGTTGTACATGCGCTGAGCGGCGGTACGCATCGATCGCGCGGTGCCGACCGGTGCCACGCACGCGGCACGTTCGGGTGCGGCCGCGTCAGCATGCATGCGAACCGCTAGCGCGACGACTCTCCGTCGTCGCCCCACACGACCATCACGTCGCGCACGAGCGCGGCGATCGATGTCGCGCCGAGCTTCTCCTTGATGCTCGCGCGATGCACGTCGACGGTCTTCACGCTGATCGACAGGTCCGACGCGATCTGCTTGCTGCCCTTGCCGTCGACCACGCCGCGCAGCACTTCCTTCTCGCGCGCGGTCAGCGCATCGAGCCGCTGGCGCAGCTCGCGGTGGCGCTGGCCGACCGCATGCCGCTGCTGCGCGAGCCGCAGCGCGCGCTGCACGCGCTCGAGCATCTGCTGCGAGTTGTACGGCTTCTCGACGAAATCGATCGCGCCGTTCTGCAGCGCACGCACCGACATCGGGATATCGCCGTGCCCGCTGACGAAGATCACCGGCAGCGTCGCGCCGCGCGCATTCAGTTCCGCCTGCACGTCGAAGCCGCTTTTCTCCGGCATCCGCACGTCGAGCACCAGGCACGCGGGCAGGTTCACGTCGAAGCGCGCGAGAAAGTCGGCGGCGTTCGCGAACCCTTCGGACGCGATGCCGACCGATTCGAGCAACCACGCGAGCGACGTGCGCATGCCGCTGTCGTCGTCGACGATGTATACGATCGGTGCGGGTGACGTCATCGCGGGTGTCTCGCAAAATATCGGTATGGGTATCGCACGCGCCGCGCATGGGGCCGGTTGCCGGCTCGTCGCGAGCGTCGTTCGCTGGGGGTGTGCGGTACATCATAACGAGCCGAAAACCCGCTGAACACCCTTTTACGTGCCGCACGAACGCACAATCGCGCTTTTTTCGCGCAGCGCGCCGCGCATCTAGGTAGAACCTTTAGACGCGTTGGCGAGAACGCCATCTTCATCGTCAATCGTGCGAATGGTCGTCCGCATTTTCGCGACGTACGCTTGGGTCATCGTCGACGATCGAACGCTGCACCGGCAGCGCGAACGATCGCCGCCTTCGTCCACCCGGGAGCGCCCATGTCCGCCTCATCCTCCACGATCTCCACGCCCGCTGGCGCGCGACCTGCACGCGTCGAACCGACCGACGCGCAGAAAGCGTTCCGGCAAGCGATGGCCCACCTCGGCGCGGCCGTCAACGTGATCACCACCGCCGGGCCGCACGGCCGCTGCGGGATCACCGCGAGCGCCGTCTGCTCCGTCACCGACGCGCCGCCGACGCTGCTGGTATGCCTGAACCGGTCGAGTGCGATGCACGCGACCTTCGAGCGCAACCGCCATGTCTGCATCAACGTGCTGCCGGCCGAGCACGAACTGCTCGCGCGGCATTTCGCGGGGCTCACCGACCTGCCGATGGAGCGGCGCTTCGAACTGCCCGTGTGGGATCGCGGCGAGCAGGACGTGCCCGTGCTGCGCGACGCACTCGCGAGCCTGCAGGGCACGATCGCCGAGATGAAGGAAGTCGGCTCGCATTCGGTGATGTTCATCGAGGCGACGTCGATCCGCGTACGCGACGACGGCGACAGCCTCATCTATTTCAGCCGCGCGTTTCATCGCGTGTCTCGCACGGCGTGCGTGCGGTGACCTTCGCTTGACTACGCGGACGTCCGCAACGCACGCTGCCCGGCCGCGAGCGCGGCGCCCGCGAACAGCGTCAGCGCCGAATACACGAGCCCGCGCGCGAGCCCCGCGCTGTCCGACACCCAGCCGATCGCGACAGGCCCGGCAATCTGACCGAACGCGAAGACCGTCGTAAACGCGCTGATCCCCTTCGCCCAGCCGTCAGGCGGCAGGTTGTGCCGCACGAACGCGGTCGTCGATGCAACGGCCGACAGGAACGTCGCGCCGAACAGCACGCCCGACGCAAACGCGGCGGCCGGATGTACGAATATCGCGGGCATCAGCGTCGCGATGCCGAGCAGCGCGTTGAGCACGGCCAGCGCCTGGCCGCCGCGCATCCGGTCGAGCAAGCGCGACCACAGCCGCGCCGAGACGACGGTCGCGATGCCGAGCATCACGTAGAACGCCGATACCACCGTGCCGCTCATCCCCGCGCCGCGCAGCAGCGCGACGATGAACGTCATATAGCCGATGTAGCCGACACCGAACAGGCCGTAGCCGGCCAGCGCGAGCGCGAAGCGGGCCGGGCTCGCGGTGACGGCCGGCACCGCGCCGTCGCGTGGCGCAGCCTGCGCCGCGTGCGCGCGCTCGATACGACGCGCGGCCGACACGGCCATCGCCGAGAACAGCACGCAGGCAACCGCGAGCGCGAACCATGCGGGCTGCCAGCCGTGCACACCATGCGTGAGCGTGGCCGGCACGAGCAGCGACGACGCGACGATGCCCCACCCCGTGCCGCCGTAATAGAGACCGAGCAGCAACCCCGCATCGCGCGGCGACGCCGACGCGAGCCGCGCGGCCAGCACGCCGCCGCTGATGAAGATCAGCGCGCTGCCGACGCCGGTCGCGAGCCGCTGCACGAGCAGCGTGTGCATGTCCGACGTGAACCCGCATGCGGCCATCAGCAACGCGGTCAACGCGCAGCCGGCCGCGAGCAGCGTGCCCGCGCGCCGGCGCCGCGACAGCATCGGAAACGCGAGTGCGCCGATCAGGTAGCCCGCAGCGTTCGCGGTGTTCAGCGCGCCGGCCTGTGCGAACGTCCAGCCGAGATCGGCCTTCATCGGCGGCAGCAGCAGCGCATACGAAAAGCGCGCGAGGCCGAGCGCGATCGCGCTGCCGAGCGACAGGCAGATCGCGAGCCGCCACGCGGCCATGCGGTCGGAGTCGATTGCGCCGGCGTCCGGCCGCGATGGGTCGGCACGCTCCGGTTGCAGCACCGTGGGCATCAGGTTGTCTCCATCGTTGTTCGAGTCGTGCCGCCGGGACAGCGGCGTGCGCGGCCGCGTCCGTCGCACAGGATCGTCAGATGGTGCCAGAAAACCGGGGGCGCCGTCGCGCCCGGCCAGGCGCGCGGTTGCCGTGCGCGATCGTCTTTCATTAATGACGCGATTCGAAATGATCGGCGCCATTACATTTCCGATTTAAAAGAATCGCCGAAATCATTTAATCGGCCGCGATCCCGATAATTGGAAAATCAGATCGCCCCCATTATTCTATTTATCCGCCTTTTTCTCGCATCGCTTGCCGGAATTTCCCGTGTTTAGCAGGCTTTCGCTAAAAATCTTGCAACGCATTGCATTCGCAAATTCGTCAGACTATTATCGACGCCACTCGTCCGGCATTCACGAAATGCCGGATGAGGAGCGGCGATCTTTTAGCCACGCTTTCATGTTGAATCACTCATGTTCACCACAGGAGAATTGACATGCAGGAAACCCAGCAGATCGAATTGCTTGACTGGATGCAGGAAGACACGCACCCCGAGGCCGTCGACATGATGGTCGAGGACGCCGTGGTGCCGTTCGGCACCGCGCTCTGGCCGGTCTGAGCGGGCCACCCGTTCTCGCGGAAGGGCCGCGGCCCTTCCGCCGCTTCCGGAGACACGCATGCTGAACCTGCACCGCGCGCTGGGCTTTCACCCCGCGCTGCGCGACAAGCTCGCGCGCGGCGAGTCGGGAAAACTGCTGGTCGGTTATGACACCCGCAACCGCGACATCGCGTTGCGCGCATTTGCCGCCCTGCCCGATTCGCTCGACGCGACCACCCTCTGCCTCGAAACCACCCCGCCCGCCGACATCGCCGCCGCGCTCGATCGCGCCGACCTGTTCGTGCTGCTGTACGACTCGTCGTGCCTGCCGACGCCGTCGCCGAGCGGGCCGCCGTTCCTCGCGGCGATCCGCCCTGCGATCGTCGAGCACTGGGGCAAGTCGGTCTTGTTCAAGGATTACGGCCCGCATCTGGACGAGGCATTCGCCGAATCGCTCGACGACATCGCGGCACGCAACGGCCGGCTGATCGAAGCGGCCGCGCGCGCGTCGCAGATCCGCTTCATCGACGAAGCCGGCAACACGCTGACGGGCTCGCTCGCGCCGGACCAGAAATGGACGAGCGTGGACGGGATGGGCAATCTCGACATCGTGCCCGGCGAGATCGCGACGCACGTCACCGACCTGAACGGCTCGGTCGTGTTCAGCGGCACGTTTCTCGGCACCGTGCCGTTCGCGATCAAGTACAAGGTGGCCGAGCGGCTCGCGACGCTGCATGTCGAAGGCAGCACGATCGTCGATTTCGACAGCGACGACGCGGGCTTCCGGCGCGACTTCTCGACCTATCTCGACCGGCACGCGAATCACCGGCGGATCGAGGAATTCGGCATCGGCACGAACCTCGGGATCCGCGGGCTGTACGGCCGCAATGCAGGATTCGAGGAACGCCATCCGGGCCTGCATCTCGGGCTCGGCGGCGGCGAAAACGGCAGCCATCATCTCGACCTGATCTTCGCGCGCGGCACGCTCGCGCTCGACGAGCGGATCGTGTTCGACGGCGCATTCGCCGTCTGACGAAGCAGCGGCATGCTCAGGCTTCGGCGGCCACCGCGTCGCCGAGCCACTTGAACATCACGTAGCAATCGACGAACCCGAGCCGCGCGTGACGGTACGCGCGCGGCAAGCGGCCGACGATCTCGAACCCCAGCTTCTGCCACAGCGCGACCGCGATCTCGTTCGTCGCGACCACCGAGTTGAACTGCATCGCGAGGAAACCGCGCTCGCGTGCAACCTGCTGCGAGTGCTCGCACATCAGGCGCGCGACGCCGCGGCCGCGCGCGGCCTCGCTCACCATGTAGCCGCAGTTGCATACGTGATTGCCGGGCCCGGCCGCGTTCGCCTTCAGGTAGTACGAACCGAGCAGCACGCCGTCCTCTTCGGCGATCCACGTGCAGAGCGGTGCGTCGAGCCACAGTGCGCGCGCGGCCTCCGGCGTCGGTGCGGGATCGAATGCATAGGTTTCCTGAGCAGCGACGATGGCGCGGTAGGTCGGCCAGAAGCGCGGAAAATCGTCCTCGGTCATCGGGCGAAGCGTGATCATGCGGGTTCTCTCGTGAAGGCGATGTTGGCCGGAAGGCAATCGATCGTACCGCGATTCGTCGATGGCTGACGTCCCGCGGCACGCCGCTGCGGTGCGCGGCCGGCGGCATGCGGTACCGGCGCTCAAGCGCCGGCGAGAAACCCGACAGGCGCTCGTCGCCGCGACGCCGGCAGGTTTGCCGTTCACGTCATTCCCTCCGGACACTCCACACCCGGCGCATGCCTCGTCATCGCGCCATCGACACAGGCCATTCGGCCGAATCGCCGCCGTACGCACCGGATGAAAGAATGATCGTCGTCCGGGAAGCCGGCTTCGCTGCCTGAAACCCCGAACCATGAAGGCGCCGCATGCGCTCCGGCCGCGGCGCCGCTGCGTTGCATGCCGTCTCGATCCGACGACCGGCGCCACGTGCATTGCACCCCGCTCACACCACCTGTGGCAGGCCGCATGGCAGCCTCGTTTCCCTCACCGCCTCTGTAGCTTATAAGTTACAATGCTATCCAAGTTCGAACTGCTTCGCTATCAGCGCGACGACGGTCGCGAGCCTTTCACCGAATGGCTGAACGCCGTGCGCGACAAGCTCGCCCAGGCACGGATTCGCGAACGCCTGCGCCGCGTGCAGACGGGCAACTTCGGCGATTGCGTGCCTGTCGGCGAAGGCGTGATCGAACTGCGCATCCACGTCGGTGCCGGCTATCGCGTGTACTTCGGCCGGCACGGCGGTGCACTGGTGCTGCTGCTGTCCGGCGGCGACAAGGGCGGTCAACCCGACGACATCAGGCGCGCAAAGGAACACTGGTCGAACTGGAAACGGAGGCAAACATGAACAAGCTCAAAGGCGCGGTATCGCACCACGACGCGGAAGTCGCCGAGCTCGGCGCCGATCGCGAACTCGCGGTGGCCTATCTGCGCGTCGCAATGGAATCGCTCGACGATCCCGACAACCGCGCGGCCGCCCTGCTCGCGCTGCGCACGGTCGCGGAAGCGTACGGCGGGCTCGGTGCCGTCGCGGCCGAAGCCGGCATCAGCCGCGAATCGTTGTATCGCACGCTGTCCCCCAACGGCAACCCGACGCTGAAAACCCTGCTCGCGGTGCTCAAGACGGTCGGCCTGCGCCTGTCCGTCGTCCCCGCGCAGCCGGCGCACGCGTAAGCGGCGCACGGCCCGCCTGCCCGCTCACGGCCTGGTCATCCACACCAGCAGCATCCCGGCCGGCGCGGCATTCATCCCCGTCGGCGGATGCTCGATCGTCGGCTCGACCGCCAGCGCCTGCGCGATCGCCGCCGCATCGTCGATCGGCGTCGTCCTCACGATCGTTATCAGCCTCGCCGGCCGGTGCAGCGTTTCGCGATACAGTGCACCGTACCACAGCGGCCGCGTGCCGAGCGCATCCTGCAGCGCGTACGGATAGCGCCACAGCCGCAGCACGACACGGCTTTCCGGGTGGCCCGGGTCGACGCGGACGAACACGCGGCGCGTGCTCTCGCCGTGCGTGTAGCGCGGCAGCACGGGCAGCGTGTCGGCCGGCGCCTGCGGCAACAGCCAGCGCAGCGCGGTGGCAGGCGACCACGGCGTCGCGCGCTGCCAGCCGGCCTGAGCGAGATGGCGATCGAGCGTGTCCGACGTCGCGCTCCATTGCAGCGGCAGATATTCCTCGCGATCGCCGCCGATCTCGGTGCGCCGCGTCGGCACGCGCTGCCACCCGCCGCGCATCCACTGATCGACGGTCATCGCAACCACGTCGCCGACATGCGGGCGCGCCGCGCGGTCGAGCTGCCATTGCGCGGGAACCGTCCATACGCCGGCCGTCGCGAGCACCACGACCACCGCGACGAGCGCCCCCCTCGACTGCACATGCTCGCGCACGCGCCAGTACGCATAAGCGCCGGCGAGCACCGCGAACCACGCCAGCCCGAGGCTCCAGCCGCCGAGCAAACCCGACAGCCACGTGTCGCCGACATACAACCGCGCGAAGCCGCCGAGCACGATCCACAGCACGACCGCCGTCACGACCGGGATGCGCCACCGCGCGGGTCCGTCGTGCGCGAGCACCCAGCCGAGGCCGCTGCTCGCGAGAATCGCGAACGCGGCATCGGCATCGGGCAGCGGCATGTGCGGTGCGCCGGGCGGCAGGCTCGCGGGCGTCGCGCCGGGCACGCCCGCGCCGAACACCGGTACGAGCACGACGGCGATGCCGATCGTCGCGAGCCACCACGCGGACGTCAGCCAGCAGCGATGAATCATCAGCCAGACGAGAAACGCGGCCGCGACGATCAGCCCCGTATCGTGCCCGTGCAGCACCGCGAGCGCGCTCATCGCGGCATCGACGGGCGGCGTGCGCAGGTTCTGCAGGAACGCGTACAGCGCGATGTCCGCCTGCATCAGCGGATCGTTCGCGACGACATCCTGCACGAGCCCCGCGAACAGCCACACGCAGCCGACGAACAGCAGCGCAAGCACGGGCACCGCGCCCGGCAGGCGGCGCACGTGCGCGATCGTGTCGTGCAGCCGCGCGCCGAAGCGCGGCCAGCGGCGCGCGCAGGCGTGCACGACTTCGACGAGCGCGCGACGCAGCAGCGGCCAGCCGCGCCGCAGCGCGACGCGCACGCCGATCCACACCAGCGCGACCAGCGCGGCGACGACCGCCAGGATTGCGGCGACCCGCACGCTGATCGCCGCGGCCAGGACGGCCGATGCGCCGAACAGGATGCCCGGCGCCACATGCACGGGCGCCCACACGAGTGCCGATATCACGTTGACCGGATAGAACGACCGGCGCGGCAGCATCGCGCAGCCGACGACGACCGGCACCACCGCGCGCACCGGCGCGAGGAAGCGCGCGAGCACGATGCTCTTCATGCCGTGACGCAGCACGAACTCCTCGCCGCGCGCGTAAGCGGCTGCATAGCCGAAGCGCGCCCACGCGTTGCGGATCACCCCGCCATAGTGCCGCCCGAGCTCGTAGCTGATCCCGTCGCCGACCACGGCGCCGACGGCCGCGACGCCGATCGTCGTCCACCCGTCGAGCGCGCCCGCGCCGATCAGCGCGCCGGCCGCGAACATCACGGCACCGGCCGGCACGACCGTGCCGACCAGCGCGATCGCCTCGGCGCAGGCGGTCAAGAACACGATCGCCAGCACGAGCAGCGGATGCGCGCCGATCGCGCCGATCCACGCGTGGATCGTGTCGCTCATCGCGCACTCCAAAGCGGTGCGGCCCGGTGTGCGAACACCGGGCCGGCAGTGGCGTGGGAAACGTTCATCGCGAGGTGCGCGCGGTCGCGCCGGCGTCGGAAGTCAATCGAACTCGTACTGCCGCGCATCGGCCTCGAGCGGCGCATCGTGGTATCCGACCGTCGCGATCTCGTGCAGATAGCGCGCGAGAAACGCGCCGATCGACCCGGCGGCCTCGAATTGATGCACGTGACGGAATTCGTGGGTCAGCAGGCGGCGCGTGTCTTGCCCGCGCAGCACGAACACCGCATGGCCGAGCGTGAGCCCGATCGTCCCCGGCGACAGCAGCCCCGTGTCGCGGGCGATCGCGGCAAGCGTTGGCGTTTCGGGGAACGGCATGCGGTCGACGATCACGACGCGGATCCGCTCCGGCTGCGCGACGCCCACGGTGCGCGCGTCGTCGGCCTGCGCCGGCGTCAGCGGCGCGCCCTGCGCGATCCCGCGCGCCGCTTCCGCTTCGGCCCATGCGACGGCGGCAGGCAGTGCGGACGGAAGGATATCGGCAAGGTCGATCATCGCGGGGCTCCTCGGTTGTCGCGGTGGCATCGGGCACCAGTTTAGTCCCGAATCGGGGCCGTTCGCGGGGCGCTTCGCGTGACGCCGCGCTGGTCCGCCCCGGGCGCACCAGCCATCAGGGAATACCCTATTCCACAAGCGGTCCACGCTACTCTCCTTTCCGTCGATTGCTTCGGTTCAGTACACATTCCAGGGTCGGATATCTCGAAAATTTCCCGGATGTGTACCGTTTTGGGATTCGGCGGAATATATTGATCGGAAGAACAGTCGCGGCGGCAACCGGACGGCAGGGTCCGCGGCGTCATCCCGAAGAGGGTCGCTCGATGATCAGGGTAATTCTGGCTGACGATCACGCAGTCATGCGGGACGGACTGCGTCATATCCTGGAAAGGGCCGGCGGTTTCGAAATCGTCGGCGAGGCGAGCGACGGCCGGGCCACGCTCGCGCTGGCCGAGCGCAGCGCCGCGGACGTGCTGCTGCTCGACCTGTCGATGCCCGCGCCGACCGGCATCGAGCTGATCCGGCTGGTCAAGAGCCATGCGCCGTCGCTGCGCACGCTCGTGCTGACGATGCACGCCGAGGCGCAGTACGCGGCGCGCGCGTTCAAGGCCGGCGCAACCGGCTACCTGACGAAGGACAGCGCGACCGCCGAGCTCGTCGAGGCCGTCGGCAAGGTCGCGGCGGGCGGCGTCTACGTGAGCCCGTCGGCGGCCGAAAGCCTCGCGCGCACGCTGCGCACGCCAGCCGAGATGCTGCCGCACGAACGGCTGTCCGCGCGCGAGCTCGACGTGATGCACCGCATCGTCGCGGGCCAGACCGTCACGCAGATCGCGTCCGAACTCGCGCTGAGCGCGAAGACGGTCAGCACGTACAAGACGCGGATCCTCGAGAAGATGGAACTGCCGCACGAAGCCGCGCTGGTCCGCTACGCGATGCGCCACGATCTCGACCCCGGCGTCGACGACGCATGACGACCACCCTCCACTTACCGCCTGCCCCCGCGGACGACGCCGATCCGGACGCGTCGCGCCTGTTCATGTCGTCGCTGCCGCCCGGGCGGCGCGAGCGGCGGCTCGCGATCGCGACCGTGCTCGTGTCGGCCGTGATCTTCGCCACGCTCGCGCCGTTCGCGGGCATGCCGCTCGCGCCGGGCTGGGCGTTCATCCCCGTGTACCAGTCGGCGATCGTCGTCAACGACATGGTGACGGCCGGCCTCCTGCTCGGCCAGTACGCGATCCTCCGCGAGAAAGCACTGCTCGCGCTAGCGGGCGGCTACCTGTTCACGGGCTTCATGGCCGGCACGCACATGCTGACCTTCCCTGGGCTGTTCGCGCCGACGGGCCTGCTCGGCGCCGGCGAACAGACCACCGCGTGGCTGTACCTGTTCTGGCACGGCGGCTTTCCGCTCGCGGTCGCCGCGTACGCACTGCTGCGCGCGGCGTCGCGCACGCGCCCGATCCCGGCCCCGCAGCGCCGCGCGGCGATTCCGGTGGTGCTCTGCATCGCCGCGGCGGTCGCCGCGACGGCCGCGCTCGCGGTGCTCGCGACCGCCGGCCACGACCTGCTGCCGCGCATCATGCACGGCAACCGGATGGCCGCGACGATGAAGAACGCGATCACAGTCGTCTGGGGGCTGAACCTGGTTGCGCTGATGCTGATGTGGCGGCAGCGGCGCCGCCATTCCGTGCTCGACCTTTGGGTGATGACCGTGCTCGTTGCCTGGCTGTTCGACATCGCGCTGTCGTCGATGCTGAATCACGGGCGCTTCGATCTCGGCTTCTACGCGGGCCGCGCATACGGCCTCGTCGCGTCCGGCGTCGTGCTGTTCGCGATGCTGTTCGAGAACGGCCGGCTGCATGCGCAGACGGTGCGCGCACTGGCCGGCGCGCGCTACCAGCATCTGCTCGTCGTGCAGAAGAGCGCGCAGTTGAACGAGGCGAACGAACGGCTCGAACAGCGCGTCGCCGCGCGCACCGCGCAACTGAGCGCATCGAACCGCGACCTGCGGCGCGAAGTCGAGGAGCGCGTGCGCGCGGAGCGGGCGCTGCAGGCGTCACGCGAGGAACTGCGCGAGATCGCCGCGATCAGCGCGACCGCGCGCGAGGCCGAGCAGCGCCGCATCGCCCGCGAGCTGCACGACGAACTCGCGCAAACGCTCGCGGCGCTGAAGAACGATCTCGAATGGCTGATCGACCGCGTGCCGCAGGACGACGCGCCGCTGGCGCGCAAGATCGCGGCGATGCACACGATGGCACGCGGCGCGGTGGCCGCGACGCGGCGCATCGCGTCGGACCTGCGCCCGCTGATGCTCGACGATCTCGGCTTCGCCGCGGCGATGCAATGGCTCGTGGAGGATTTCCGGCACCGTCACGGGATCGCGTGCGCGCTGCACGTCGAGCCGCCCGAACTGCAGCTCGACGAACCGTATGCGACGGCCGTGTTCCGCATCGCGCAGGAAGCGCTCGCGAACATCGCGCGGCATGCGGCCGCGTCGCATGCGGACGTGGACCTCGTGCACCGGGACGATGCGATCGCGCTGACGATTCGCGACGACGGCGCGGGGTTCGATCCCGGTGCGCCGCGCAAGTCGAGTTCGTTCGGGCTGGTCGGCTTGCGCGAGCGTGCGTATCTCGTCGGCGGCACGCTGCAGATTACGACGACGCTCGGTGAAGGTACGACGGTCGAGGTGGAGATTCCGCTGTCGCATCCGCAGGTGGCGGTTGCGCATGGCGGGGATGGGGCTTCGGGCGGGTAGGTCGGCGGGATGCGATGGCGCGGCGTCGCTGACGCGGTCAGTGGTAGTCGTCTTCTAGTTGATGGCGGACGGCGAGGATCGTGACTTGCTCCGCGATCCTCGCTGTCCCGATGGCTTACTCGACCGCTTTTGTCGCCCGTGCCGCTTTCAGCATGCGCTCGAGTTCTGCCTGAACGTTTGCAGCATCGATGTATTCGCCGGTCCGCCGCGCCTCGTCGCGCGATGCCAGGCCATGCGCGACAAACTCGCGCTGCACGCGCCGGCGTGCAATGCGAGCGCGCAACGCCGATTCGATGAATGCGGAAAGCGTCTCGTTTTTCGCCAGAACGGATTCAGCGGCTTCAAGCAATTGCGGATCGATCCGGAACGCGGACTTCGTCGCAGAATTCATTGCATTCCCCACGTGTGCCAATAGACCGCACGGTAGCACACCGGCACGCGCCAGGAGCGTGAACCGGTTGGGGCAGCCACGCATCCATGCGCGTCACACCCGCGCCGCCACCATCCCCCGCTCCGACCGCGTCCACGCGACCAGCGCGCCGATCCCGAGCAGCGCGAGGCACACGATCGGCACGATCATCGGCCCGAACGCGGTGCCCGTCACCTTGCCCGCGAACGGCATCAGGTTCTGGCTGAAGAAGCCGCCGAGGTTGCCGATCGAGTTGATCGCCGCGACGCTCGCCGCCGCCCGCGCACCGGTGAAATAACGCGGCGGCATCGACCAGAAGCACGGATACAGCAGCGGGATGCATGCGCCGCCGAACACGAGCGCGATGAAGCGCAGCGGCGTCGACGGCAGCACGAGGCTCAGCAGGAAGCCGAGCGCGCCGAGCGCCGCGACGATCGCAATCGTGCGCAGGATGCTCTTCGCGCGGCGCAGCTTCGCCGGCAGCCACACCAGCAGCAGCACCGCGAGCGCCCACGGCAGCATGCTCAGGAAGCCGTTCGTGCTGCTCGACACGCCGAACGATTTCACGAGCGTCGGCAGCCAGTACGTGACGCCGTACAGCGACGTCGACATCAGCATGTAGGTCGCCGCGAACAGCATCACGCGCGGATCGAGCAGCGCCTTCCACGGCTGGCCGTGCTCGGCCTGCGCGGGCTTCTCGCGCTCCAGCGCGGCCGCGACGATCTGCTTCTCGCGCTCGTCGAGGAACGGTGCCTCGCGAAACGACGCGGGCAGCACGCGGAACACGACGATCGCGACGATCACGGCCGGGATGCCGGTTGCAATGAACACCCACTGCCAGCCCGCCAGCCCCCATACGCCGTTCAGGCTCAGCAGCACGCCGCCGACCAGCGAGCCGAGCATGTTCGCGAGCGCGCTGCCGAGCGTGAAGATGCCGAGCACCTTCGCGCGGTAGCTTTGCGGAAACCACAGCGTCAGGTAGTAGATCACGCCCGGATAGAAACCGGCCTCGGCGATGCCGAGCAGGAAGCGCAGCGTGCAGAATGCGGGCATCGACGTCGTGAAGCCCATCAGCACGGTGATGAGGCCCCACGTCAGCATGATCCGCGCGAGCCATACGCGTGCGCCGTAACGATGCAGCGCGAGCGTGCTCGGCACCTCGAACAGCAGGTAGCCGATGAAGAACAGCGACGACGCGAGCCCGAACGCGGCCTCCGTCATCCCGAGGCTGTGCACCATCTGCAGTTTCGCGAAGCCGACGTTCTGCCGGTCGATGAACGCGATCAGGAACATCACGACGAGGATGGGCAGCAGGCGCCGCGCCACCTTCGACATGATGCGCTGTTCTTCGGCGGACGCGGGGTCCAGGGTTTCGGTAGCGTTCACTACGGGCTCCTTGCGTGAATCGGTTGCGTATCGGTTGAATCGGCGCCGCGCAACGAAGGCGCAAGCGCGGAATGTTTCGATGAATATCGTTTGAGAGCGGCCGCCGGCGCTCAACCCGACCGGTAGTCGTCGAGCATCGGCGCAAACATCTCGTGCCACGCGCGCGGCTTCGCCTTGATCGTGCCGGCCAGGTACAGGAATTCGACGTAGTCCATCAACTGGTTCGGTCGCACCGAGAAGCGCGTGTCGGGCGCGGCGAGCATCCGCATCACGTCGTCGTGCGACACGCCGACGCCCGACGACGCCGCATAGAGCGCGGCCGCGGCGCGCGGGTCCTGCGCGATCAGGCGGTTCGCTTCGTCGAGCGCGCCGAGAAACGCGGCGGCCAGCGCGGGCTCCGTATCGACGAGCCGCTTCGGCGCGAACACGACGTCGAGCGTCAGCGGGCCGAGCACGTCGACCGAACTCACGACGCGGTGGATGCCCGGCTGCCGCAACTCGAGCGTCGAGAACGGCGGCGACGTGAAGTGCGCGGTGACGCCGTTCTCGCGGCGAATCAGCGCCTGCATCGCCTGCGGATGCGGCAGGTTCACGGTGATCGAATCGAGCTGCGCGAAATGCTTCGGACCGAGCTGCCGGCTCGCGACCATCTGCAGCACGACGGCCGACAGCGACGTGCGGATGCCGGGCACCGCGATCCGGTCGGACGACGTGAAGTCGCGCAGCGACATGAGGCCCGGACGGTTCGCGTTCAGCGACAGCGACGTGGTCGACAGCCCGCTGATGCCGATCACCTCGACGTTCGGGATGCCGCGCGCCCGCGCCCACAGCTCGATGAAGCCCGGCGCGCCGGCGCCCGCGAAATCGAGCGTGCCGGCCATCATCGCGTCGTTGACGGAATTGCCGCCGTCGAGCAGCACCCAGTCGACCGCGACGTCGCGCACGCCATGCCGCGCCGCGTGCCGCTCGAACAGCCGCTGCTTCTCCATCACGAGCAGCGGCAGGTACAGCACGCCATAGCCTTTCGAGATTCGCACGGTGCGCGGCTTCGCGCGCACGAGCGACGGCGCGGCGAGCACGCCGAGCCCGGCGGCGATCAACGCGCGGCGACGCGACGACGTCGTCATGCGCGCGCCGCCGTGCGACGGGCGGCAAACGGCCACGCGAAGGCCGGCGGCGCGCTGCGCCGCGCGTGCGTCGTGCCCGTGACTTGCTGCATGTTGCCGTCTCCTTGAATATTTCTGGTATTAATGCCGTCCTTGCGTGCTTCTTCCGGCTCGACACAGGTTATCGACCGAGTCTGAGAAAATGCTGACATCCCGGCCCCGGGAAAACCCCTAATCCATCCACCTGCAAAACGGCACCATGCGCATTCTCGTCGTGGAGGACGATGCCGAAATCGGCGCGGCGATCCGCAGCCGCCTGGCGCGGCTCGGCCACGCGGTCGATCTCGAAACCGACGGCGCGACCGCGAACGGGCTGCTGCGCGTCGAGCGTTTCGACCTCGTCGTGCTCGACGCGAACCTGCCCGGCATGGACGGATTCTCGGTGCTGCGCAACCTGCGCGCGTCGGGCAGCACGACGCCCGTGCTGCTCGTCACCGCGCGCTCGGCGATCGACGACCGCGTGAGCGGCCTCGGCCTCGGCGCCGACGACTATCTGGTGAAGCCGTTCGACTACCGCGAACTCGACGCGCGCGTGCAGGCGCTCCTGCGCCGCAACAGCGGCCACGCGAACGACGTGCTGACGCTCGGCGGCCTCGTGATCGACCGCAGCAGCCGCCTCGCCGAGCTCGACGGCCAGCCGCTGTCGCTGTCGCGCCAGGAATTCGCGCTGCTCGAAATCCTCGCGAGCCGCCCGCAGCGCATCTTCTCGAAGGAAGAACTGCTGAACCAGCTGTTCAGCTTCGGCAACGAGCCGACCGCGAACGCGGTCGAGCAGTACGTGACGCGCGTGCGCAGAAAGCTGCAGGGCAGCTCGGTCGAGATTCGCACCGCGCGCGGGATGGGGTATCAGATTGCCGCGCATTGACTGGTTCCCGAAGACGCTGTTCGGACGCACGCTGCTCTTCATCGCACTCGTCGTCGCGACCGGCGCGCTCGCGCTCGCGGCGATCGCGCGCTACTACGCGGGGGTAGCTGCCGAACGCGCGTACGACCAGTTGCTCGCCGGCGCGTCGATCCAGGTCGCGGAGAACCTCTACGTGCAGGGCGGCGTGCTCGCACTGAATCCGCCGGTGGCCGCGCTGTCGACGCTGTCGCGCTACGACCTCGTCTACTACAAGGTCGTCGATTCGCGCGGCATCGTCGTGGCCGGCTACAACGATCTCGCGAGCTCCGCGACGCTCGCCGCCGCGAAACAGGGCCCCGCATTCGCGAACGCCGTCTACCAGGGGCACCGGATCCGCACCGCGACCATCGCGCGCTACATGCCCGAGGAAAGCACGCCGGGCTGGGCGCTCGTGACCGTTGCGCAAACAACCAACGCGCGCCAGCAGCTCACGAACGACATGAGCATCAAGGTGTGGACGCTGATCCTGCTGATGAGCGTGCTCGCGATCGGCGCAAGCGGCCTCGCGATCCGGCGCGGCCTGCGCCCGCTCGCGCAGATCGGCACCATCATCGCCGCGCGCGACCCGGCCGACCTGCGGCCGGTGGCCGTCGACACGCCGAGCGAGATCGACGCGATCATCGGCTCGATCAACGGGTTGATACACCGCCTGGCCGAACGCATCAACGCGATGCAGCGCTTCATCGCCGACGCCGCGCACCAGATGCGCACGCCGCTCGCGCGGCTCGACGCGCAGATCGAACTGCTCGACGGCGAATCCGATCCCGCGCGCCATGCGGCGCGCCTCGACGCGCTGCGCGCGACCAGCGCGGACGTCGGCCGCCTGACCGGCCAGTTGCTCAATCACGCGATGGTAATCCATCGCATCGAGGCCGTGCCGCTGCAACCGGTCGAACTCGTCGCGCTCGCGAAGGACGTGCTCGGCCGCGTGATTCCGCTCGCGGGCGAGCGTGATGTTGCGGTCGCGTTCGCGAGCGACGCACCGCTTGCATGGATCGACGGCGATGCGATCAGCCTGCAGGAAGCGCTGTCGAACGTGCTGCACAACGCGCTGCTGCACGGTCATGCGGACGACATCGTCGTATCGGTCGCGACCACGGGCAACGCCGACGGCGCGGTCACGCTGACCGTCACCGACAACGGCCGCGGGATTCCGCGCGAGCACTGGGCCGCCGCATTGCAGCCGTTCGTGCGAATCGCGCCGGACGGCAGCGAGCGGCGCACGGGGTCGGGCCTCGGGCTCGCGATCGTTCAGGAAGTGATGAAGGCGCACGGCGGGCGCGTCGGGTTCGCGTTTCCGGATGCGGGCGGGTTCGCGGTGGTGCTGACGTTTCCGCGGGCGGCGGGGATCGGTGCGGGCGAAGCGTAGGCCAGTGGAATCGGGCGTGTGGTCAATCAAATGCGGGTGAGCCGCAGCCGTCAATCGTCGCTGTCGTCGGCAGCATCAGCGGCGCTGCGCTTCCATCGCGGTGATGGCGACTGAGCGACAATCTGCCCGACATTTCGGAATGCATCGCAATTTTTCGCGATGCACACCGGAGGCGACACGAGCCACGCCGACTACACCGCCACCGCCTCCCCGCCCAGATACGCATCGCGCACGCGCTCATCGTCGAGCAGCGCCTTCGCGGGCCCTTCGAGCACGACGCGCCCCGTCTGCAGCACATACCCGTAGTGCGCGATCTCCAGCGCGAGGCTCGCGTTCTGCTCGACCATGAACACCGTCACGCCCTGCTTGTTGATCGCATCGATCAGTTCGAGCACCTTGTCGACGTAAAGCGGCGACAGCCCCATCGTCGGCTCGTCCATGCAGATCAGTTTCGGCCGCGCCATCAGTGCACGTGCCATCGCGAGCATCTGCTGCTCGCCGCCCGACAGCGTGCCTGCGCGCTGCGCGAGCCGCTCGCGCACGCGCGGGAACAGGTCGAGCACGCGTTCGTAATCTTCCGCCACCGCCGTGCGGTCGCCGCGCGTATACGCGCCCATCAGCAGGTTCTCGCGCACGCTCATGTCGCCGAACAGCCGCCGCGCCTCGGGCACGGCCGCGATCCCGCGTCGCACACGCTGCGGCGTCGCGAGCGCCGTCACGTCGTCGCCGTCGAAACGCACGACGCCGCGACGCGGCCGCATCAGCCCGAGAATCAGCTTCATCGTCGTCGACTTGCCGCTCGCGTTGCCGCCGAGCAGGCTCACGATCTGCCCGCGGCCCACTTCGAAGTTCACGTCGAAGTGCACCTGCACCGGCCCGTAGAACGTATCGAGGTGTTCGAGTTTCAGCAGTGTGTCGGTCATGGTCGTGTCGGGTCCGGAAGAAAGCGTGTTCATGCGGCCGCCTGCGTCGTGCGCTCCGCGGTAGCACCACCCGCATGACGCCGGCCGAGGTACGCCTCGATCACGCGCGGATCGTGCCGCACGTCGCGCGGCGCGCCTTCGGCGATCTTCACGCCGTTGTCGAGCACCATCACGCGGTCGGACACGCGCATCACGAGTTCGAGCTTGTGCTCGATCAGCAGGATCGTCAGGCCGCGCGCCTTCAGCGACTGGATCAGTTGCAGCATCTCGGCCGTTTCCGTCTCGTTCATCCCGGCCGTCGGTTCGTCGAGCAGCAGCAGGCGCGGATGCAGCGCGAGCGCGCGGCCGATCTCCACGCGCCGCCGGTTCGCGTACGACAGGCTGTGCGCCGGATGATCGATGCGCGGCGTGAGCCGTTCGCCGAACCCGGCGACGATCGCGCGCGCCTCGTCGCGCAGCGCCGCTTCCTCGCGCCGCACCGATGCGGGCCGCACGAGCGCGCGCAGCACTTCGGCCGCCGCGCCGAGCGCGGGCCAGCCGGGCCGCGCCGCGCGCAGCCGCGCATGCGCGCCGATCAGCACGTTGTCGAGCACGCTCAGGTTGCCGAACACGCGGCCGTGCTGGAACGTGCGTGCAATGCCGAGCGCCGCGAGCCGTTCGGGCGCCGTGCCCGTGATGTCGCGGCCATCGAACGTCACGCGGCCGGCATCGGGCCGGTCGGCGCCCGCGATCAGGTTGAACAGCGTGGACTTGCCGGCGCCGTTCGGCCCGATCACGCTCAGCAGTTCGCCGTCGGCAAGCGTCAGGCTTGCGCCGTCGAGCGCGGTCACGCCGTCGAAGCGGCGCGTCAAACCCTGCACGTCGAGCAAGGGTCGGGTGGTGGTCATCGCATTCCTCCTCACACCGTGCCGAGCAGGCCCTGCGGCCGAAACCGGACGAGCAGCAGCAACACGACGCCGTAGATCAGCATCCGGTAGTCGGCCGCCCAGCGGAACAGCTCCGGCAGCCCGATCAGCGCGACCGCGCCGGCGATGCCGCCGAGCACGTTGCCGAGCCCGCCGAGGATCACCATCGTCAGCGCGAGGATCGACACCTGCGAATCGAAGGTCTGGTGATTGATGTAGCTGTACAGGTGTGCGGCGATGCCGCCGCTCACGCCGGCCGCCACGCCGCCGACCGCGAACGCGATCGCCTTGTAGCGGTTCGGCGCGATGCCGTGCGCGCGAGCGGCAACGTCGTCCTCGCGCACCGCGCGCAGCGTGCGGCCGAGATGCGAGCGCAGCAGCCGAACCTGCACGAGCGCGAACACCACGAGCACCGCGAACGTGAACCAGTACGCGGCGCGCGCGGTCGCTGCCCACGGCAGCGGCGCGATGCCGGTGATGCCGAGCGGGCCGCGCGTGAGGCCGTCCCAGTTCAGGATCACGAGGCTCACCACTTCGCCGATGCCGAGCGTCGCGATCGACACGTAATGCCCGCGCAGCCGGAACGCCGGATAGACGAGCAGCGTGCCGAGCACGGCCGTGATCGCGCCCGCGCACGGGATCGTCACGGCCGGCGACCAGCCGAGATCCGACGACAGCAGCGCCGACGCATACGCGCCGATCACGAGCAGCGCCGCGTGCCCGAGCGAGATCTGCCCGACCGTGCCCGCGACGAGCGTGAGGCTCAGCGCGAGCAGGCCGTACAGCCATGCGTTGGTCAGCGTCTGCAGCACGTACGGCGACGCACCGAGCCACGGCAGCACGGCCGCGAGCGCGACCAGTACGACGAGCACCGGGCGCGGCACGCGCACGGCTTTCGCGGCCGCGAGGAAGGTGCCCGTCATCGGCTCGGGCGGCAGCGCGCGGTTCGCGCTGAACAAGCCGTTCGGCCGCCACACGAGGAACACGATCAGCAGCCCGAACGCGAACAGGTCGCGATAGCTCGTGCCGAACAGCGCGACGCCGTAGCTTTCGACGAGACCGAGCAGCAGGCTGCCCGCGATCGCGCCCGGTACGTTGCCGAGCCCGCCGATCAGCAGTGCGACGACGCCCTTCAGCGTCGCCTGGAAGCCCATCGCCGGATCGATGCTGTTGTAGTACATGCCGACCAGCAGCCCGCTCACGCCGCCGAGCGCGCACGCGATCGCGAACACCGTCTGGTTCACGCGATCGACGTCGACGCCCATCTGCAGCGCCGCGTCGCGATCCTGCGCGGTCGCGCGCACCGCCCAGCCGAGCCGCGTGAAACGCAGGAAGCCGTACAGCAGCGCGGCCGCCGCGATGCCGATGCCCGCGATCAGCAGGTCGAGCGAGCCGAGCGTCGCGCCGGCGATCCGCAGGTGCCAGTCGGGCAGCGGCGTCGGCACCGCGCGCGGGTCCGCGCCGAATGCGAGCTGCGCGAGCTGGTCGAGGATGAAGCTGATGCCGATCGTCGCGAGCAGCGGCGCGATCCGCGCCGCGTGGCGCAGCGGCCGCAGCCCGATCCGCTCGATCGCGATGCCGAGCGCGCCGCAACCGATGACGACCGCCGCGAGCGCGACCGGCAGCGGCAGCCCGAAGCGCGTCAGGCACAGCCAGCCGATGAATGCGCCGACCATGTAGACCGAGCCGTGCGCGAAGTTGATCAGGTGCGACACGCCGAAGATCAGCGCGAGCCCGACCGCGAGCAGCGCGTAGATATTGCCGACGATGAGGCCGTTGAGCGTGTAGTCGAGCCAGGAAGCCATCACGATGCGTCCGTCACTTGCATGCGGTTGATTCGGAATCAGCGCGCGGCGAGCTGCGGCTTCGCGCCGTCCCACAGCGCCCACTGCCCCTGCTTCACGACGAGATACACGGTACGCGCGCCCGCGACGCGGCGCGTCTGCGGATCGAAGCGCACCTTGCCGAAGATCACGCTCGGCACGTCGCTCACTTTCGCGAAACCGTCGTGCGCGGCCTGGCGCGTCGTGCCGTAGCGGCGCAGCACCTCGGCCGACAGGATCAGCGCGTCGTATGCGCGCGCAACGAACGAATCGGGATCGGCGTGGAATTTCGCGCGATAGCGCTGCACGAACGCCTGCACCTCGGGGCGCGGCTCGGCCGGGAAGAAGTTCGATTCCGTATAGACGCCTTCGACGGCCGCGCCGCCCAGTTCGAGGAATTTCGGCGAATACACGGAGCCGACCGCCGCGATCGGCAGCGAGACGCCCGACGTGCGTGCCTGTCGCACGATCTGCGCGCCGTCCGCGTAGTACGAGATCAGCACGATCGAATCGGGCTTCGACGCGCCGATCCGCACGAGCGTCGAGCGGAAATCCTTCTCCGCCGGCTGGTAGCCCTCGGCCGCGACGACCTGCGCGCCGAGCCCGGCCACTGCCTTCGCGAAGATGTCCTTGCTGGTGCGGCCCCAGTCGGTGTTCAGGTACAGCACCGCGATCCGCTTGAAGCCGAGTTCCTTCACCGCGTAGCGCGCGAGCAGCGGCTGCTCCTCGGCCTGGCTCAGCGCGGTGCTCCACAGGTAATCGCCGCCCTTCGTGAAATCCGGATGCGAGTTCGTGAAGCCGAACTGGATCAGTTGCCCACGCTGGTAAATCGGCGACGCGGCCATCGACGTCGCGCTGGAAAAATCGCCGAGCTCGATCGCGATGCGCGGATCGGCGACGAACTTCTGCGCGATCGCCACCGCCTGGCGCGGGTCGCTGCGGCTGTCCTGGAAATCGATCGCGAGCGGCCGGCCGTGAATGCCGCCGCTGCCGTTGATCTCGTCGAGTGCGAGATCGAAGCCGCGCTTCCATTGCTCGCCGTATTGCGCGTCCTGGCCCGTGAGCGGCCCGCTTACGCCAACCACGACCGGCTCACCCGACACGCCCGCCGCGAGCGCACCGCCCGTCGACAAGCCCCATGCGGCAGCGAGCGCCGCCACCGTGCCCAGCACGCGCCGCCATGCGCCGCGTGCGTCGTTTCCCGAAACGTTCATGCCGCCCCCACCTTCAGTCAATCGAAAAGAGTGAGGGCATGTAACCATCCGGTTCAGGGCGATCCAACGAAGTTTTGCGCATATCGATATCGCGCGCGGCGCGAAGCGGATGACGCGCGCGGGCGGCCATTCGCATGCGGCGCATCGTGCTGTGCATCTGCGTGCATCGCATCGCGTTGATTCGATTGCGGTTTCCCGCACGGCTCCCCTCTCAGCCGAGGCGCACGTACGCGCCGCCGGCCATCGCGAAGATCACACTCTTCGCAGTTTTCGCGCTGTCGATAGCAAAAATCATTATATGAATTGCGCATGCTCGCACTCCTACAATGCGCAAATCGCATCATCGGAACGCGTCATGGAGCTGCATCAACTCGAAGCCTTTTCCGCAGTCATGTCGGCCGGCAGCGTGACCGGCGCGGGCGAACTGCTCGGCCGCTCGCAGCCGGCCGTCACGCGGCAGATCCAGGAGCTCGAAGCCGATCTCGGCTACGCGCTGTTCGACCGGCACGGCCCGCGCGTCACGCCGACGCGGCGCGCGTTCCTGCTGTACGAGGAAGTCGAGCGCTCGCTGGTCGGCCTGCGCGCGATCGAGGCGCGGGCACGCGCGCTCGGCGACGAAACGGCCGAACCCGTGCGCATCGCGGCGACGCCGTCGCTCGCGGCCACGCTCGTGCCGGCCGCGCTCGCCGCGCTGCCCGACTGCGCACACGCCCCGCACTACCAGTTGCGCAGCGAATCGGCCGAGCATGTCGTGCATGAAGTGCTGGCCGGCACGGCGGATATCGGCGTCGTCACGCTGCCGATGGCGCACGCGGGGCTCGACGTGCACTGGATCGCGCAGACGCCATGCGTCGCCGTGCTGCCCGCCGGCGATCCGCTCGCGGCGAAGCCGCGCATCGCGCTGCGCGATCTCGCGCGCCGCCGCATCGTGACGGTCGCGAACCGGCACCGGCTGCGCCAGCGGATCGATGCGGCATTCGCGGCCGCGCGCGTCGATGCGCGCGTGTTCATCGAAACCAATGCGTCGTTGAATGCGGTGATGACCGCGCGCGCGGGCATCGGGATCGGCATCGTCGATCCGGCCACGGGCGTCGCGCTGCCGGTGGACGGCGTCGTCGCGCGCCCGCTCGACGTCGACATCCCGTTCGCGTTCGGCGTCGCGACGCCGGCCGGCAAGGCGCGCACCGCGGCCGTCGATGCGCTGCTCGACGCGCTGCACCGCACGACGCGCGCGCTGCTCGACGACGTGACCTTTCACGACGCCGCCGCGCACGACGCGCTGCTGCGCGGCGACCGGCTGCGCAGCGAGCGCGCGCCACACCCGCCTCGCACGACACGTGCACGCCGCACCCGCCCGGAGGCCGCATGACGACGCCGCTCGACGCACTTGAAGCGCGGCTCGCGCAGGACTTGCGCTGGCTCGACCTGCCCGCGCCGTCGTGGGTGCCGCCGCGCGAGGCCGACGGCACGCGCGTGCTCGACGTCGCGATCGTCGGCGGCGGCATGGCGGGGCTCGCGGCTTCCGCCGAACTGCGCCTGCTCGGCATCGACAACCAGTGCGTGATCGACCGCGCGCCGGCCGGCTACGAAGGGCCGTGGGTCACGTTCGCGCGGATGGACACGCTGCGCTCGCCGAAGCAGCTCGCGGGCCCCGCGCTCGGCCTGCCCGCGCTGACGTTCCGCGCGTGGTTCGAGGCGCAATACGGCCGCGACGCGTGGGATGCGCTCTACAAGATTCCACGCACGCAATGGATGGATTACCTGCGCTGGTATCGGCGCGTGCTCGACCTGCAGGTACGCAACGACACCACGCTCGTCGCGCTGCGCCCGCGCGACGACGGGCTGCTCGCGCTCGATGTGCGCGGCAACGGCGAAGCGCAGACCCTGCTCGCGCGGCACGTCGTGCTCGCGACCGGCCGCGACGGCCTCGGCGGCCCGTACGTGCCGCCCGTCGTACAACGAGCACCGCGCACGCGCTGGGCCCACTCGTCCGAGCCGATCGACTTCGCGGCGCTTGCGGGCAAGCGCGTCGGCGTGGTCGGCGCGGGCGCATCCGCATTCGACAACGCGGGCACCGCGCTCGAAGCCGGCGCCGCGCGCGTCGATCTGTTCTTCCGCCGCGCGGACATTCCGCGCATCAACAAGCTGACCGGCATCGGCAGCCCGGGCCTCGTGCACGGCTACGCCGATCTCGACGATGAGACGAAGTGGCGCTTCATGCACTACGCGTTGACGTCGCAGACGCCGCCGCCGCGCGACAGCGTGCTGCGCGTGTCGCGCCACGAGCACGCGCATTTTCACGCGGGCAGCCCGATCGAGACGCTCGCCGAACGTGCGGACGGCCTCGACGTGACGACGACGCGCGGACGCTACACCGTCGACTTCCTGATCTTCGCGACGGGCTTTCATTCGGACTGGACGACGCGCGCGGAATTCGCGTCGTTCGGGCAGCACGTGCGGCGCTGGAAGGACCGCTATCGACCCGAACCGGGTGCATGGCTCGACGAGCTCGCCGAATCGCCCGATCTCGGCCCCGCGTTTGCGTTCCAGGAGCGCGAGCGCGGTGCGTGCCCTGCCGTCACGCGGATTCATTGCTTCAACCATGCGGCGAGCCTGAGCCACGGCAAGCTGTCCGGCGATATCCCGGCCATCAGCGCGGGTGCTCAACGGCTCGCGCGCGGCATCGCGAGCCGGCTGTTCGACGCCGACCGCGACCGGCATTACGACGCGCTCGTCGCGTATGCGAATGCGGAGCTGCAAGGCGACGAATGGCGCGACGACGACGCATGAGCGCACGTTCATCGATCACATAAACGACGAAGGGAACCTGAAACGATGACTGAATCCATCACGCCGGCCGCTGCGCCGGATACGATCGACGCAGTAGCCGGCCTGCGCGACGGCGATGCCGTGACCGCGCTGCGCCGCGCGCGCGACAAGGTGCTGCTCCATACGCGGCTGAGCGAAGCCGCGCTATTCGATCCGGCGTTGCCCGATCTTTCGTTGGTCGAAAGACTGCATGCGGCACGATACGTCGCGCAGAAATCGAACGCGCACGCACTGGCCTCGACGTATCGCACGCGGCTGCTCGATGCGGGCGGCACCGCCGAGGACATCGTGCGCGCCGACGCCGATGCGTTCGACACGCTTGCCCCGCGACTTGGCGCGATCCTCGCTCATGCGCGGCTATTGACACAGGCGCCCGTCGACGCACGCACGTCCGATCTCGATGCACTGAAGTCGGCCGGACTCACGACGCCCGCGATCGTCGCGCTGTCGCAGCTGGTTGCGTTCGTCGCGTATCAGTTGCGCGTCGCGGCTGCCGCGCAAGCGCTTCAGGCACGCGCCGCAAAGGAGGCCGCATGACGACGGCCGCCCACGGCTTCACGTCCGAAACGCTCGGCTGGCGCGCGTGGCTCGACACGGTATCGCTCGATGCCGCGACGCCCGATCAGCTTGCGGTGCTCGAAGCGAGCCACCCGCACGCGAAAACATCCGACTACTACCTGCTGCTCGTCCACCTGCCCGAAATCCTGCGGCAGCGCTCGGGCGTGTTCAACGCGATCATGTACGGCCCCGGCGGGCTGTCGCGCGCGGAGCGCGAACTCGCCAGCACGGCCGTGTCGCGCGTGAACGGCTGCGTGTATTGCGCGTCGGTGCATGCGCAGCGCTTCGCACAGCTCGCGAAACGCACCGATGCGATCGAGCAGGTGTTCGACGATCCGGCGACGGCCGGCACGACGGCACGCGAACGCGCGATCGTGCGTTATGCGATCGCGCTGACCGAACGGCCCGATACGATCGACGCGGACGATATCGCCGCGCTTGAAGCCGAAGGGCTGACACATGAGGAGATTCTCGACCTGTCGCACGCGGTCGCGATCTTCGCGTGGGCAAACCGGTTGATGCTGACGCTGGGGGAGCCGGTGTTTCCGGAGTCGGCAGCAAGCGCCTGACGCGCTTGCGAGCACGCCTGCACGCGGGCCATGCCCGCGTCACGCCTTGTGCGTCGACAACAAAATACTCGTCTCGGTATTCGCAATCCCGTCGATCAACCGGATCGCGCCGAGCACGCGATCGAAATGCTCGAGCGAATCGGCATGCAATTCGGCGACGAGATCCCAGCGCCCATTGGTGCTGTGGATCGATGCGACGTTCGGATGCCCGCGCAGCACCTTCACCACTTCCGCGCCGCGATTGCCCTGCACCGCGATCGACATCAGCGCGCGGATCCGGTGCCGTTCGGCCGCCGGCTTGAGCCGCACCGTATAACCGACGATCACGCCGTTTTTCTCCAGCCGAGTCAGCCGGTTCTGCACGGTCGCGCGCGCGACGCGCAATTCCTTCGCCAGCGCGACGACGGGTAGTCGCGCGTTGTCGCGCAGCAGTGCGATGAGCTGCCGGTCGACGTCGTCGAGCGTGATCATGTGCGGGCCTTCCTGTTGAGCGTGAACCGGCCGCCAGCGTGCCGGAGGCTGCGCATTCCGACCAGCACAGACCTGACAAACTGCCGGATATGGCTGGCAATTTGCCAAGTCTATCGATAAATCTGCCACTTTTGCCGTCTTTTTGTTGGCTCGACTCCCGGAAATAATGACTCCATCGACCGGCCGAATGAGCCGCGCCGCCGCTTTTCAGCAAGCCCGCGCCCGAGCCCAAGCACCGCCCGGTCGACCGGAATGCCAGAACACCCGTACCGGCAAAGACAATGGAGACAGACCGATGACTCGCTTCCTCGACGTTCCCGCCACCGCCCGACTGATCGCCAGGACCGGCGTCACGACGTTCCTGCGCGAACTCGTCGACACGCTGCGCGCCGATTACCTGCACTGGGCCGATTTCGACAAGTCGCCGCGCGTCGCGTGCCACTCGCGCGACGGCGTGATCGAACTGATGCCCGTCGCGAACGCGTCGCTGTTCGCGTTCAAGTACGTAAACGGCCACCCCGTCAACGCGGCGCGTGGAATGCACACGGTGATGGCATTCGGCGCGCTCGCCGAAGTCGATACCGGCTACCCGCTGCTGCTCGCCGAACTCACGCTGACGACCGCGCTGCGCACGGCCGCCACGTCGGTGCTCGCCGCACAGGTACTCGCACGGCCCGACGCGCGCACGATGGCGCTGATCGGCAACGGCGCGCAGAGCGAATTCCAGGCAATCGCGTTCCATACGCTGCTCGGCATCGACGAAATCCGCGTGTTCGACGTCGATCCGCTCGCGACCGACAAGCTCGTGCAGAACCTCGCCGCGTATCCGAAGTTGCGCGTTGTGCGCGCCGCGTCGACCGCCGATGCCGTGCGCGGCGCCGACATCGTGACAACCGTCACCGCCGACAAGGCGTACGCGACGATCGTCACGGCCGACATGGTCGAGCCCGGCATGCACCTGAACGCCGTGGGCGGCGATTGCCCCGGCAAGACCGAGCTCGAAGCGGGCGTGCTGCACGCGGGCCGCGTGTTCGTCGAATTCGAGCCGCAGTCCCGCATCGAGGGCGAGATCCAGCAGATGCCGGCCGACTTCCCCGTCACCGAGCTGTGGCGCGTGCTGCAGCGCGAAACGACCGGCCGCGAACGCGCGGACGAGGTCACGGTGTTCGACTCGGTCGGCTTCGCGCTCGAGGATTATTCGGCGCTGCGCTACCTGTACGCACTCGCGCAGCAGCACAACGCGGGCGTCGAGATCGCGCTGATTCCGCCGGCCGTCGACCCGAAGAACCTGTTCGCGCTGATCGACGATCCGGCAGCGATCGCGCAGGGTCACGCGGCATTCGTCACCGAAGCCGTCGCCGCATTCGCGCGCTGACCGTCATCGCCGGGTGGCCTGTGCGCCGCCCGGTTCCCTGCCTTTCGCTCCTGCCTTCCATGAATCTCGTATCGATCCAGGCGCCGGCCGCCGTCGTGATGATCCGGCCGCACCGCTTCCTGCCGAACCCGCAGACCGTGGCCGACAACGCGTTCCAGCGCACGGCCGGCAGCGGCGCAGCTGACACGTCGTCGGTATCCGCCGCCGCGCTCGACGAAGTCACGGCCGCCGCGCAGACGCTCGCCGACGCGGGCGTGCGCGTGCACGTGTTCGACGACCACGGCGAGCGCGACACGCCCGACTCCGTGTTCCCGAACAACTGGTTCTCGACGCATCCGGGCGGTCACGTCGCGCTGTATCCGATGCACAGCCCGAACCGCCGCCGCGAGCGGCGTGCGGACATCGTCGAGATGCTGAAGGCCGAGTATCGCGTGCAGGACGTGATCGACTATTCGGGTCTCGAATACGACGACGTGTTCCTGGAAGGCACGGGCGCGATGGTGCTCGACCACGTTGCGCGGATCGCGTACGCCGCGCGTTCGCGCCGCGCCGATCCGGTCGCGCTCGAACGCTTCTGCGCGCACTTCAATTTCGAGCCGATCTGCTTCGATACGGCCGATGCCGACGGGCGCCCGATCTATCACACGAACGTGATGATGAGCGTCGCGACGGAGTTCGCGATGGTCGGCCTCGACCTGATCGCCGACGGCCGGCGCCGCGCCGAGATCGCGCAACGCCTGACCGAAACGGGGCGCGCGGTGATCGCGCTCGATCAGTCGCAGATCGCGAACTTCGCGGGCAATACGCTGGAATTGTCGGGAACAAACGGGCGCGTGCTCGCGCTGTCGCGGCGTGCGTTCGATTGCCTCACACCCGACCAGCGCGCGACGATCGAGCGCTCCGCGCGGCTGCTGCCGCTCGACGTGCCGACGATCGAACTGGCCGGCGGGTCGGTGCGCTGCATGCTCGCGGGAATTCATCTCGCGCGGCGGGCAAGCGTGCCGGATGCGATCGCCGTGGAATCGGCCTCATTGCCACGCGAGACGACGTCGCAGATCTGACCGGCAGGCTCACAAAGCGCAAACGGCTGCCGATGCGATGCAACGGCAGCCGTTTTCTTGTTCTGACGACATCGAATCGGCGAGCGTCAGCCCGCATCGGCAACGCCGCGGAATGCTCCGGAATCCGAACGATACCGGAGCACATCTCGCCACTTATCCGGCCAGCAGCTTCAACCCGGCCGGCAGCGTCTCGCCGAACACGCGCACTGTGTCGGCTTCGTCGAACGCGATCGCTTCGCGCACCATGTCGATCCACGCAGCCGACGCATTCGCGGCCGACAGACGCTTGATCACCGCGTCGCGCGTATCGTCCGGCAGGTCGCGCGAACGGTCGCCGGTCATACGCGCAATCTGCGCGGCCGCGAACGCGGCCGGCTCGACCTGCTTCCAGTCGAGCGCGAACAGCGCGTCGAGCCAGCCGTTCGCGACTTCCGCAGGCACGACACTGTGCGCGCTGCCGTAGAACGGCCGGCGCGCCCCAATGCGCCCGAGCGCCCACGCGCACAGCGCACGGTCCGCCGGCTTCTGCAATTGCGCGATCATGCGTTCGGCCAGCTCGACCTTGCGCTCGACGGGCAGCCGTTCGAGCGACGCGGACAGCCGCGTCATGTCGGCAGGGCCGACCTTGCCCGGATCGAAGGGCAGTTTGCGCCGCCTGTCGTCGGACGGTTCGAGGAACGCGATCGCGTCGCGCACCTGCGTCTGCGCATCGTCGTCGAGACCGCCGGCCACGCGCCGCCACAGCGTCCACCACTCGGACCACACCTGCCCGTCGTTCACGTATTGAATCCCGTCGTCGAACAGCGGCCACAGCTGTTCGATGCGCCACGCATCGAGCGGATGGCCGAAGCCCGGACGCAGGCAATAACCGGCGAGGTTCAGCCACGCGCGTTCGTGATCGGCCGAGCGCCGGCGCCGCCGCGCTCGCGCGAGCAACGCGTCGAACAGTTCGCGTGCGAGCGCGACGTCCCATTCTTCGCGCGCGCCGAGCACCTGTTCGAGCTGCGCGCGCAGTCGGCGCGTGTCCTTTGGCGTGACGTCCGCGGCCTTGCTGCCGAACGAGCGCTCGATCAGCTCGATCGCTTGGTCAAGCCGCGGATGCCGCGCGGGCGCATCGTCGCCACCGTGCGCCGTCGCATCGCCGCGCAACTGGAATTCGAGCCGCCAGCGGCGTGCCGCGTCGTCGGTCGCGATGCAATGCATTTCGAGCGTGCCGACCTCGGTCAGCGACGCGGTGAGCTTCACCGGCGTTTCGCGCGCATCGCTGCCCGCCTGTCGCTCGACGACCGTCGCGATCGGCGGCAGCCGCACGAAATCGCCGTCCTTCAATTCAACGAGATCGCCAGGGCGATACGCGGTCTCGGCCACCGTCGACACGAGGTGGAAACGCACCGGCTGCCCGAGCTGCAGCGCGAACGTACGATCCTCGAGCCGGATCTCGCGGCCCTCTTCCGCGCCACGCGGCAGCAGGCAGACGCCGCGCGCGGCTGCGTCGCCGGCGCCATCGTCGAGTACGAGGAAATAGCTGCGCGCGGAACCGCCGCCGATGCGCGGCGCATGCCCGGCGCGCGCAAGCCCGTAGGCCACCGTGCCGCGCGCAACGGCCACGTCCGGATGCGCGTTGTGCAGCACGTCGAGCGGCGCGCCGCGCCACGCGCCGAGCGTCTGCGCGAGACGGCCGGCGAGCGCGCCCGCGCGGAACACGCCGCCGTTGAGCAGCAGCGTGTCGGGCAGCGGGCCTTCCGCATGACGGCTCAGGAACGCGGCGACGTGCCGCGTGACGGCCGGGTCGCTCGCATACGGCAGCCCGAATTCGACGATCGCGGCCCGTGCACGGCGCGGCAGTTCGCCGGCCTCGACCTGCGGAAAGAAACCGTCGACGACGATCTGTTCGACTTCCTGCCGCGTCAGCTCGGCCGAACGCGCGCCGCCGACGAGCTTGCTGCCCGCGCCGAGCAGCGTCACGGTGACGGACGCCGGTGCGTCGTCGCCGAGCAGCCGCTCCTTCGCCGCACGGCAGCGCTCGACGAGCTGCGACAGGCTCGCGGCCGACAGCCGCGTGCCGGGCTCCGTCAGCCGCGTCTCGACCAGGCGCGCGAGCGCGAGGTCCATGTTGTCGCCGCCGAGCATCAGGTGGTTGCCGACACCGACGCGCGTAAAGGTCGGCTCGCCGTCGTCGCCCGGTGCGACATCGACGAGCGTGAGGTCGGTCGTGCCGCCGCCGACGTCGCAGATCAGCACCCGCCGCGCATTGGCGAAGGTGTCGCGCAACGTCGCGCGCTGACCGTACAGCCAGTCGTAGAACGCGGCCTGCGGCTCTTCCAGCAGCCGCAGCGCGGGCAGCCGCGCGCGCCGCGCGGCCTCGACCGTCAACGCGCGCGCGCCGTCGTCGAACGACGCGGGCACCGTCAGGATCACGTCCTGCTTCGCGAGCGGCGCGTCGGGAAAACGGGTATCCCACGCGTCGCGCACATGCGCGAGATAGCTCGCGCTCGCGTCGACCGGCGATACCTTGTCGACGCCGTCGGCCGCGCCCCACGGCAGGATCGCCGCGAGCCGGTCGACCGATGCGTGCGACAGCCAGCTCTTCGCGCTCGTCACGAGGCGGCCCGGCACCTGCGCGCCGAGCGTGCGTGCATAGCGGCCGATCACGGGCGGCAGCGCGTCACCGGCGCCGCCGTCACGACCGGCTGACCCGCCGTCACGGCCGCCGCCCGAACGGGCGGCCGCATCGCGCGCGCCGGCCGCCTGCCACGGCAACCTCAACGCGTCCGCCGCGAGCTCACCGGCCGCCGGGTGATAGCGCACCGACGGCAGCAGCGGCTGCGCGGCCACCGCGCCGGGGCCGACCAGCTGCTCGACGTCGAACACGCGGATCGCGTCGGAGCCGGCCTCGACGTATGCGACGACCGTATTGCTCGTGCCGAGGTCGATGCCGACCGTATAGCGCTTCATCGCGCTCAGGCGGCGCCGCGCACGTCGAACTCGACCTTCCAGCGCTCGTTCGTGCCGCTCGGGATCGCCTCGAGTTCGAGCGTGCCGGCTTCGGTCACGCGCGCATGCAGCTTCACCGGCACGATCTCGCCGGTCGTGCGCCCTTCGGCAGGCAGCGTCGCCTGGATTTCCTCGAGCTCCTGCAATTCTTCCGGCGACCAGTAGTCGAGCAGCGTGCCGACCTGATCCTGGCGGCGCACCGACGAACCGAAGAAGCGGAACTGCACCGGCTCGCCGACGACGAGGCCGAACTCCTGCGGCGGCAGCGCCGCGTCCGAGCCTTCCTCCATCCCGAACGGTGCGACGCACAGCGCCTGCACCGGCGGTTCGAGCCCCGGCACCGCGGGCATCGCCGATTCGATCGCGACGTAGTACGCACGCGCCGTGCCGCCGCGAATGCGCACGCCGCGGCCGCGCTTCACGAAGCCGTAGTAAGCCGCGCCGCGCGCGACCGCGAGATCGAGATCGGCGCCTTCGAGCAGGCGCGCGGGCGGCGCGCCTTCGGCGGCCAGCCAGCTATTGAGCGTATCGAGCACGCGCTGCGTGAGCAGCGCCGACTTGAACACGCCGCCGTTGAACAGCACGGCCGTCGGATGCAGGAACGTCGCGCCCTGCGGCAGCGTGCGCTGCACGCCTTCGAGCGTGTCGAGCGCCGCGACCTGGCGGCCGAGGAACGCCGCGAGGTGGCGCGTGATGCCCGCATCCTGCGCATACGGCAGGCCGAGCTGCGTCAGGCCGACGCGCGCGCGGCTCACCGGGCGCGCGGCCGCATCGACCTGCGGGAAAAAGCCTTCGAGGATCGTCTGCGTGAGTTCCGCGCGCGTGAGCTCCGTGCGGATCGAACCGCCGATCAGCTTCGAGCCGCGGCTCGGCACGACGAGCGGCACCGCGTCGGTGGTCGGGTCGGACAGCAGCGTTTCCTTCGCCGAGCGGCACGCATAGGTCAGCGCGCGCAGCTGCCACGGATCGGCCTGCGTGCCCTGCTGCGCGAGCTTGCGCGCGACCACGTGCGCGAGCGCGAGGTCCATGTTGTCGCCGCCGAGCAGGATGTGCTCGCCGACCGCCACGCGATGCAGTTCGAGATTGCCGTCGCGCTCGACCACCGCGATCAGCGACAGGTCGGTCGTGCCGCCGCCGACGTCGACGCACAGGATCAGGTCGCCGACCTGCACCTGCTTGCGCCAGCCGCCTTCGCTCTTCTGGATCCAGCTGTACAGCGCGGCCTGCGGCTCCTCGAGCAGCGTCATCCGCGTGTAGCCGGCGGCGCGCGCGGCCTCGGCCGTCAGTTCGCGCGCGGCCGGATCGAACGATGCGGGGATCGTCACGGTCACGTCCTGGTCGGCGAACGGTGCATCCGGATGCGCGTGGTCCCACGCTTCGCGCAGGTGCGTCAGGTAGCGGATCGAGCTTTCCAGCGGCGACACGCGTGACACTTCGGGCGGCGCATCGCTCGGCAGGATCGCCGCGCGGCGATCGACGCCCGGGTGGCACAGCCAGCTTTTCGCGCTCGACACGAGGCGGATCGGCGTGCCGGCGCCGCGCGTGCGCGCCATCTCGCCGACCGCGAAGCCGCGCGAGGCCGTCCACGGCAGCGTCAGGTCGCCCTGCGTCAGTTCGCTTTCATGCGGCAGATAGAGGAACGACGGCAACAGGTCGCGCGATTCCAGCGCGCCGGGCGCGGTGAGCTGCGCGATCGGCAGCACCTGCTGCGTGATGTTTTCGCCGTCGCTGGCAGTGCTGTCGACGTACGACAGCGCGCAGTGGGTCGTACCGAGGTCGATACCGATCGAATAGCGCGGATCGCTCACAGTTCCACCTCCGCCGGTGCGACCACCGATGCGTCGTGGCTGCCCGTCAGCTTCGGCAGGCGCACGTCGGCGACGCGCCAGCCGCGATGGCTGACCGTGCCCGTGAACGGCGCCGAACCGACCACGTTGCCCGTCACGCGCACGGCCGTCGCGTCGAAACCGGCCGGCAGCGTCACACGGCTGCCTTCGGCTTCGTCGCGCACCGGCACGATCGTGAAGTGTTCGCGCAGCGCCGCACGGCAACCGTCGTGCACGAGGCGCGCGGCCGCGCCGATGTCGGCGTCCGCGTAGCCGGCGATGTCTTCCTCGACGAAGTCGATGAAGCGCGCATCGCGCTGCAGTAGGCCGAGCAGTTGCAGCGCGGCCTGCGGGCTCGCTTCGCGCAGCTCGGGCGCCGGGGCCTTCACGGGCGCAGGTGCGGGCGCCGGGGCCGGTGCGGCCGCGGGTGCCGGCGCGACCGGTGCCGGGGCGCCATCGCGCACGCGCAGCACGCCGGCCGCGAACTCGCGGTTGCCGAGCACGGAGAAGAACGTGCCGACGGCAAGCGACAGCCGGCCGAAGAAGGACAGGTTGGATTCGGGCATGGGGTCTGGACTCCTGTGGGCTCGCGACTGGGCGAGCAATCTTGCCTGGGCGCCCGGTGGCGGCGTGCGCGATGCGCACTGCCGCCGCCCGGCGCGTGATTCGGACGCGCCCTCGCGGGTGCGGAAAACCCGTATTTTGCCCTGTGGCGGGCGAACCGGGCAGAAGTCGGGGGACAGAACATCTCGGCGCGACGGTTTGGGCCGCGCCGGATCGCGCCGGATTGCACGTCAGGCGCGATCGATCGGGATGCTGCGGCGCGTCAGCGCGTGTAGCCCCGCAGCGCAGCCTTCGCTTCGAAATCGCGCGACAGCATGCCGAGCGTGACTTCGCCGAAGCGCGCCAGCAACGATGCTTCGGCATCCTTCAACGTCGCCGACAGATGCGCGTTGACGGCCTGTTCGACCAGGCATTCGGGCTCGTCCTCGGGCACCAGATCGGAGAACAGCGGCGGCTCGCCCACCGCGCGATAGACGTCAAGCAGCGTGATGTCGTCGAGCGCGACGCTCAGCACCCAGCCGCCGCCGTGCCCTTTCTCCGACTGCACGTAGCCGCAGTCGCGCAGGCCGCCGAGCAGGCGCCGCACGACGACCGGATTCGTGCACAGCATCGTCGCGATCGCCTCCGACGTCAGCGGGCCGTCGGCCTGGTCCATGTGGATCAGCGCATGCAGCATGCGCGACAAACGGCTGTCGGTTCTCACGGGCGGCGCCCCCTTTCTCGAAACTTCTGAAGTTGCATGAATGATACCATCGCCCTATCATGCAACTTCACGTGTTTCATGAGTTGGCCGCCATCGGGACACGTCCGTCATTCACGCAGGTTCAGGAACAGGAGCGGATGCATGCATAACCATCATGAAGTGATCGTGGTCGGCGGCAGCTTTGCGGGGCTGTCGGCCGCGATGCAGCTGGCGCGGGCGCGACGCCGCGTGCTCGTGATCGACGCAGGCCGGCCGCGCAACCGCTTTGCCGAACACGCGCACGGCTTTTTCGGGCAGGACGGCAAGCCGCCCGCGCAGATCGTTGCCGAAGCCGTCACGCAACTCGACGCGTATCCGACCGTGCAGCGGTTCGACGGCGAAGTGAGCACGGCCGAGCGCGATGCCGACGGCCGCTTCCACGTGACGCTGTCGGACGGCCGCCGCGCGAGCGCCGACCGGCTGATTCTCGCGACCGGCATCCGCGACGAACTGCCCGCGCTGCCGGGGCTCGCGGAACGCTGGGGCATCAGCGTGCTGCATTGTCCGTATTGCCATGGGTACGAGGTAAGTGGCCAGCGGCTCGGCGTGCTCGCCACGCATCCGCTTTCCGTGCATCAGGCGATCCTGATTCCGGACTGGGGCCCGACGACATGGTTCACGCAGGGCGTGGTCGATCCGAATGAAGAAGAATCCGCGTTGCTCGACGCGCGCGGCGTGCGCATCGAGCGGTCGCCGATCGTTGAAATTCTTGGCGACGCACCGCGTATCGAAGCGCTGCGGCTCGCCGACGGGCAGGTCGTGCCGATCGATGCGCTGTTCGTCGGCGCGCGCACGGTAATGGCGAGCGATCTCGCGCAGCAGCTCGGTTGCGCGTTCGACGAAGGGCCGCTTGGCCCGGTCGTCCGAGTCGATACGTGGAAGCAGACGAGCGTCGCAGGGGTATTCGCGGCCGGCGACGCGTCGACGCCGATGACCAACGCGACGTTCGCGTCGGCATCCGGTGTGACGGCGGGGATCGCCGCGCATCGGTCGCTGATTTTCGGGCTGCACGCGTGACGCGGCGTGCAGCCGGAGATCACGAGACGCGCGCCGCCGCGTCCGCCGCCGGTTCCGCACCACCCTCCGTGCTGCACTCCTCCAGCGAAATCCGCTGCGTCTCGCGCCCGTTGATCCGCCACCGGCCCCGGCACGCGAGCAAAAGCAGCACGATCAACGCGGCCGACGACGAGCCGGCCATCGTATAGACGTTCGTGAGCATCAGCGGCGCGATCACGGCGTCGAGCCCCGTTGCCCGAATCCGCGCCGGCATTTCGCCGCATCGATGGATTCGCGGCGTGATGTGCGGTTTAATGCTCGGCAACACCAGCATTAAGGGACATGAAATGCTCGATCTCGACGACCTTCGACTCGTTCGCGCGATCGGCGCGTCGCGTTCATTGGCCGCTGCGGCGCGCCTGCTCGATCTCACGCCGCCCGCGGTCACGATTCGCCTGCAGCGAATGGAGGCGCGATTGAACGCACGGCTCGCCGTGCGGCAGTCGCAAGGGATCGCGTTGACCGACGAAGGACAACGGCTGTACCAGGAAGCCGTCGATATCCTCGAGCGCGTGGAGGCGCTGCCGGTCAGCATCTCGGGCGACCACGGCGACGTGCAAGGCACGCTGCGCGTCGTCGCCCCGTTCGGTTTCGGGCGTAAGTACGTCGCGCGGATCGTGCGCGACGTGCAACGCGCGCATCCGAAGCTCGAAATTTCGCTCCACCTGTCGGAGAGCCCGTTGACGAGCGCATCGGCTGCCGACGTGGTCGTGCACGTCGGCAGCCTCAAGTCCTCGTCGTGGATCGGCTATCCGCTCGCGCCCAACGAGCGTTTCCTGTGTGCAAGCCCCGGCTACGCGCGTCGCATCAAGGAGCTGAATCATCCTTCCGACCTGGCCCGATACGACTGCCTGTGCCTGCGCGAGAACGACGAGGACATTCCGCGATGGCGCTTCTCGCCGAGCGGCGACGATCGACACGAGTCCCGACGGTCGACCGTGATCCGCGTCACGGGCGCGCTGTCCTCCAACGACGGCACCGTCATCACCGATTGGGCCTTGGCCGGGCTCGGGATCGTGGAACGCTCGGAATGGGACGTCGCCCCGCTGCTGGCGAACGGCAAGCTCGTCCGGTTGCTGCCCGACTGGAGCCTGCCGCCCGCACCTGTCACGGCGCTGTTGCCGTCGCGCACCGGCCGATCCGCGCGGCAACGGGTTTTTCTCGAAGCCGCGCGGCAGTTCCTCGATCCGCCGCCGTGGCGCGGCAAGGCATGAGCCGCGCCACGGTCCGGGAGATTCATTCTCAATTAAACGTCGCTTAATGATGGATTAGTCACGCGTTAAACATCGTGACCGTCGGTTGCCCTACAGTGTTCGCGTCGGCAACACTCAGAGGCAACGCATCGTGGACATTCAAACCCTCAACACCCCGGCCGCATTGATCGATGTCGGCCGCATGCGTCGCAACATCGATCGCATGCAGGCGCATCTGGACGCACTCGGCGTCAAGTTCCGGCCGCACGTCAAGACCACCAAATGCCGGCAAGTCGTCGACGCGCAAATCGCAGCGGGTGCGCAGGGCATCACGGTGTCGACGCTCAAGGAAGCCGAGCAGTTCTTCGCGGGCGGCGTCCGGGACATCGTCTATGCGGTCGGCATGGTGCCCGCGAAGCTGGGCCAGGCGCTTGCGCTGCGCCGGCAGGGCTGCGACCTGAAGATCGTCGCCGACAGTCTGCAGGCCGCGCACGCAATCGCCGCATTCGGGCGCGAGCACGGCGAGCGCTTCGAAGTCTGGATCGAAGTCGACGTCGACGGCCATCGCTCGGGCGTCCCGCCCGAAGACGACCTGCTGATCGACGTGGGCCGCGCACTGGTCGACGGCGGGATGGAGCTTGGCGGGGTGCTCGCTCACGCGGGCTCCAGCTACGACTACAACACACGGGACGCGCTGGTGGCGATCGCCGAACAGGAGCGCAGCCGCACCGTGAGGGCCGCGGAGCGACTCAGGGCCGCCGGGTTGCCCTGCCCGGTCGTCAGTATCGGGTCGACGCCGACTGCACTGTCTGCAGAAAACCTCGACGGTGTCACCGAGGTTCGCGCCGGCGTGTATGTGCTGTTCGACCTCGTCATGCACAACGTCGGCGTGTGCGAGCTGTCCGACATCGCGTTGTCGGTGCTGACGACCGTCATCGGGCATCAGGAAGAGAAAGGCTGGGCGATCGTCGACGCGGGCTGGATGGCGATGAGCCGCGACCGCGGCACGCAGCGCCAGGCCCGCGATTTCGGCTACGGGCAGGTCTGCACCGAAGACGGCGACGTGCTCGGCGACTACGTCGTGAGCGCAGCGAACCAGGAGCATGGCATCGTGTCGCGCGCGGGCTCGCCCGACACGGGCATCGCGCAGCGGCTTCCGATCGGAACGCGCCTGCGCATCCTGCCGAACCACGCGTGCGCCACCGGCGCGCAACATCCCGAGTATCAGGCCGTCGGTGAAGACGGCACCGCACACGTGTGGCCGCGCTTCTACGGATGGTGAGCGGCGCCCCCTCCCATCGAAGCCATCTCGCCCACACATTGACTATTTGTCTAAATCTGGACACACTTTAAACCTTCCCGATTCGCCTTGCGGCGGAAAGCCTGACCCGACATGCCGACAGACGCCCGACTCCTTCTTCTCGACCGCGATGCCGTCGAACCCGCCCTTCAGGCCGAGCAAGTGATGGCCGCGGTGCGGGAAGCTTTCGTGCTGCACAGCCAAAGGGCCGGACGCGTGTTCCCGGTGGTCCGCGAGAAGCTGCACACCGGTGGCGTATTCGGCATCAAGTCCGGCGACGTCGCGAGCCAGGATCTGCTCGGGTTCAAGGCGGCCGGATTCTGGCCCGGCAACCGGGCCCGCGGCGGCGAGCCGCATCAGGCAACCGTCGCGCTGTTCGATCCGGCCACGGGCCGCCCGCTCTGCATCATGGACGGCAACGCGATCACCACTGCGCGGACTGGTGCCGCTGGCGGACTCGGGCTGCAACTGCTGGCCCGCCGCGACAGCACGCGGATCTGCGTGTTCGGCACCGGCGTGCAGGCGCGCGTCCAGCTCGAATACGCGCTCAGGCTGCTGCCGCAACGTTGCACGGTGCAGTACGTGAACGTCGGCGGCGAGCCGGACCCGGTGTTCGAATCGGCATTCCGCGAACGATGCGCGATCCGCGTCGCTCTCGACCGGAACGACGCGGTGGCCAGCAGCGACGTGGTCATCACGGCAACGCCAGGCGGCGGCGCATTGTTCGATGCGGATGCGGTTCAGCCGGGTACCCATCTGACCTGCGTGGGCGCAGACACGGCGGGCAAGCGCGAACTTCCGGCCGGCGTGCTGGAACGCGCGCGTATTTTCGTCGACGATCACGATCAGGCGCGCAGCATCGGCGAGTGTCAGTGGGCACCGGATCTGCCGCGCACCGAAATCGGCGACCTGCTCGCCGGAACGGCGTCGATCGACCGCTTGCCGAGCGACGTCACCGTATTCGACATGACCGGACTCGCGCTTCAGGATTTGACTGTCGCGCGTTTCCTGTATGAGCAGGCCGCCGAGAACGGAACCGGAATCTCCGTTCCGTGGCCGTGGTAATCGACCTCCGCCCCTTCAATCATCATGCGCCTCGCCAAGGTATCCGCCCTCTCGTTCGACCTCGACGACACCCTGTGGCCGTTCGGGCCGTCCGTCGAACGCGCCGAAGCGACACTTCGCGCGTGGCTGATCGAGCACGCGCCCGATACCGCGAGCGTGCTGCCCACGCAACAGGCACTGAGCGAGCTACGTGAGGAATACGAACGTTTGTGTCCTGACCTCGTCAGCGACTATCGTGCGTTGAGAATCGGATCGATCAGGCTTGCGCTGGAACGCGCAAACGAAGATGTCGCGCTTACCGAACGTGCGTACGAAGTCTTCTATGCCGCCCGGAACCGGGTCGAGTTCTATGAAGACGCGTTGCCGGCACTGGCATGGCTGAGCGCGCGGTTTCCGTTGATCGCAGTGACCAACGGCAATGCGGACCTCCGGCTGACCGGCGGCGGCGAATTCTTTCGGGAAACGCTCAGCGCGCGTGCGTTCGGGATCGCGAAGCCGGAACCCGAAATATTCCATGCGGCGGCGGAGGCGCTCGACGTGCGTCCGGCGGAATTGCTGCATGTGGGGGACGACTTCCACCTCGATGTCGTCGGTGCATTGAATGCCGGGCTACAGGCGGCATGGGTGGTGCGTGACCATCAGTTGGAAGTGGAACGCGATCCGCAGCATGCCGCGACGCCGCACCTCACGCTCCGCGACCTGTCGATGCTGTGTCGCGCGCTCGGCGGGCCCGACAACGTATCGTGACCGCATGCGCGCGCCGCGCTCACGCTGCATGCCGCACCGCTGTGAAACGCGTCTGACCGCCGGTTGCCCCTTGCGCAAACATCGCGGTCGGCCATGCCGATGCAGCGCATGACCGACCGCCGCCCCGTCACGCCGCCTTGCGCGCCTCCGCAATCCGCTGCGGCGCCTTCGGCCGCGCATACAGCCGGTCGAGATACGCCCGCAGTTGCGGAAACGGTTCGATCAGGTTGCATTCGCTGGCCCAGTCGATCAGGTAGGCCGTCACGCAATCGGCCACCGTCAGCGTGTCGCCGACGATGAACTCGCGCCCTTCGAGATGCTCGTCGAGGATCGCGGCCATCGTCGCGAAATCCTCGCGCGCCAGTTCGATGTCGGCCGGCGAGCGCTTCTCCGGCGGATAAAGGAACGTGTGCCGCGTGATCCGCCACAGCGGCTGCTCGAGCTCCGTCACCGCGAACATGACCCACCGATAGGCCTGGGCGCGCAGCGCCGGATCGATCGGCAGCAGCGCCTTCTCCGGGTACTTGTCCGCGAGATACAGCACGATCGCGGCCGACTCGGGAATCACGCGGTCGCCGTCCACCAGCACGGGCACCTTGCCGGCCGGATTGACGCGCAGGAATTCGGGCCGCTTGTGCTCGCCCGCGAGCAAGTTGACCGACACGAATTCGAAATCCGCATCCAGTTCCTTCAGCCCCCACAGCGCACGTTGCGAGCGGGTGCCGGCAAATCCGTAAAGCTTCATCGCATGTCTCCATCCAGAATGTCGGGGAAATCTCCGCATGCAGGCCACGGCGCATCGACGCATCGACGCATCGACGCAACGCGACACGCTGCGACCGGCGTCGCTCACACGCCGGGAATCGGCAGCACCGGCATCACGTCGATCTTCTCGCCCGGGAAAATCGTGAAATGCGGATGGCCTTCGAACATCGCGGCCGCCGCGTCGTGCGAAGCAGCACGCACGACCGAAAACGCGCCCATCGCGTTGGCCGTGTCCTTCACGCCGCCGGCGTCGACGGTCTTGGTCTTGCCGAGCGGCCCGCCCAGCTCGACGACCGCGTCGCGATGGCGTTCGACCCACGCCTTCCATGCCGCGATGCCTTCCTGCTCTTTCGTGCGCCGCTCCTGGTCCGAAAGCGCGACCCACGCCTTCATCTGCGGGCTGTCCTTGCTGCCGAGGAATACGGCGAGATACAACTGCTGTTGAGCACTCATGCTTTCTCCTCCGGTGACGGGCGCGGCGGGCTGCCGCACCTCGACCTTGACAAGATAGGTTGATATCAACACAATTGCAACATGGCACGAAAAGAAAAGCTCCCTTTCGAAACGACGCTGATGGTGCGCGATTGCTGCCTGTGCCTGCACATGCAGCGCGCGGCGCGCAACCTTGCGCGCATCTTCGACGATGTGTTGCGCCCGCTGGATCTGACCAACGGCCAGTTTTCTCTGCTGATGTCGCTGAACCGGCCGCAGCCGGCCCCGATGAAATCGGTCGCGTCGCTGCTCGCGATGGACCGCACGACGCTGACCGCCGCGCTCAAGCCGCTCGAGCGGCGCGGGCTCGTCACGATCGCGCAGGATCCGGACGACGGGCGCAGCCGCCTGCTCGAACTGACGCCGGCCGGCCATGACCTGCTGACCGAAGCGTTTCCGCTGTGGCAGCAGACGCATGCCGATATCGAACGGCACTTCGCGCCGGGGGAAGTCGATCTGTTGCGCGGTCAGTTGCGCGCGCTGTCGGAAGATCCGGCTGCGCGCGGCTGAACCGGCGCACGGATCGCGACGCGTGCCGCGTTACTTCCTGCCCTTCTTCGGCAGCAGCAGTTGCGCGAATTCCTGCAGGAAATGCACGGGGCCGTGCTCGTGCAGCGCACGCCCGCTGCTCAGCGCGCCGTCGATGACGGTCGCGAGCCGCAGCGCGAAAATTTCCGGTTCGTCGACTCGCATCGCGCTCGCCAGCTCGGTCAGCCGGCGCCGCAGTTCCTGCTTGTGCGCAACGGCGACCTTGCGGGCCGGATGGTTGTCGTCCGCATATTCGGCGGCGATGTTGATCTGCGGGCAGCCGCGATAGCCGGGGCGCGCAATGCGCTCGCCGATCCATTGAAGCTGCGCATCCAGTTCCTCGCGCGGCGTGCGCTTGTACTGCTGCGCCACCGCATCCCAATGCGCCCAGAAGTCCGCGTCCTCGCGCAGCAGGAACGCCTCGATCAGGTCGTCCTTCGTCGTGAAGTGACGATAGAGGCTCGTCTTCGCGACGCCCGCCTGCGCGACGATCAGGTCCACGCCGACCGCGCGTGTGCCTTCCCGGTAGAACAGCTCGCTGGCCGTTTGCAGAATGCGCTCGCGTGTATCGAGCGCGCCGCCTTGTGTGTCTATTCCCTTTTTCATCCCGACTCGGCCTTCCAGGGCCGCCCGTACCGCAACAGTGGACCGATCATAGCACCGCGGGGTTGACGACGCTACAGGTCTGTACTATAAAACAGACCGTTCTGTAGCGGAGTTGATCATGGACGATCGAAAGACGGTTGCGGTCTATGGCGCCACGGGTCACACCGGGCGGTTTGTCGTCGCAGAACTGGCCCGGCGCGGCGTTGGCGCGATCCGCATCGGCCGCGATGCCGCGCGGCTCGCGGAAAGCGGCACACGCGACGTCGCGCCTTCGCGCGTCGCGGCGATCGACGATCCGGCCGCGCTCGACGCTGCGTTGCGCGGCGCGGACGCCGTGATCAACTGCGCGGGCCCGTACCTCGATACCGCGCTGCCGCTGGCCGATGCCGCGCTGCGGGCCGGCATCCCCTATCTCGACCTGACGGCCGAACAGCCGTCGGTGCTGGCGCTGGCCGAACATGCCGATGCTCGTGCGCGCGCCGCGGGCGTGACCGTCGTTCCCGCCGCGGCGTTCTACGGCGGCCTGGCCGACCTGCTCGTCACGGCCGTCGTCGACCAACGCAAGCCGATCGATCGCGTCGATATCGCGACCGGCCTCGACAGCTGGCACCCGACGCGCGGCACGCGCGTGACGGGCGAACGCAATCGCGCGGTGCGGCTCGTTCATAAGGATGGCAAACCGACGCCCGTGCCGTCGACGGCACGCGAACGCGTGTGGCCGTTCCCGTCGCCGATCGGCAGCGTCGGCGTGACGCTGCTGCCGTTTTCGGAAGTGATGACACTGTCGCGTCATCTGCGCATCGATACGATCGAGTCGTGGCTCGCGACGCTCGCGCTGCGCGACGTGCGCGATGCCGCCACGCCGCCGCCCGAGCCGACCGATGCGCTGGGCCGCTCGGCGCAGCAGTTCGCGATGGACGCGATCGTCGTGCAGGACGGCACGACGCATCGCGTCACGGCGTCGGGACGCGACATCTACGCGGTCAGCGCACCGATCATCGTCGAGGCGGCCGTACGCCTGATGACGGGCAAGGCCGCGGTTTCAGGCGGCGTGCGCAGCCTCGGCGAATTGTTCGATGCGCGCGATTTCCTCGCGGCGCTCGATACGGTGGCAGTATCGTTCGGCACGACCACCGATCCGGTTTTCACAAGGAGAGACAAGCATGAGCAGCAATGAGAAAGGCGCGTATTTCCGGTCGCTTCACCGCGCGGGCCAGCCGCTGGCGCTGTTCAACGTGTGGGACGCCGGCAGCGCGCGCACTGCGGCCGACGCGGGTGCCGTCGCGCTGGCGACCGGAAGCTGGTCGGTAGCCGCGGCCAATGGTTTCGGCGATGGTGAGCAAATGCCGCGCGCGCTCATGATGGAAGTGCTCGAGCGGATCGCGCGTGCGACGGACCTGCCCGTCACCGTCGATCTCGAAAGCGGCTACGGCGAGCGGCCCGAGGATGTCGCCGAGACGATCGCGCTCAGCATCGAGGCCGGCGCAGTGGGCTGCAATCTCGAAGACAGTTTTCCGGCCACAGGCGAATTGCGCGACGTCGAAGCAGCGGCAGCGCGTCTCGCGGCGGCACGGCAGGCGGCCGATCGCGCGGGCGCCGACTACTTCATCAATGCACGCACCGACGTGTTCTTCAAGGCGCCGGCCGACACGCACGACGAACGCCTGCTCGACGAAACGCTGGCCCGCGCACGCGCTTATGCGGCGGCCGGCGCCGACGGTCTCTTCGTACCGGGCCTTCAGTCGCCCGCGCTCATTCGCAAGCTGACGGCCGCATCGCCGCTGCCCGTGAACGTGATGCGCGTCGCGGAAACGCCGACGCTGGCCGAACTCGCGGAATACGGCGTGGCCCGTATCAGCCACGGGCCGTATCCGTATCTGCAGGCGATGAAGGCGCTTGCGGCGATGGTCAAGCAAGGCAGCTAGCGGATTCACGGGACGGCCGGGCGCCGAACGATTACATCGAATGTAATCGGAGCACGGCCCGACCGTCCCTTCGCTTCCGGTATCGCGCTGCCATTCCGGCGGCGCTCGTCGCCCGGCAGACATCACGTCCGCCCGCAACGCTCAGGATGCCTTGATGAAATCGATGAACGCGCGCAGCGCCGGCGGCACGAGCCGGCGCCCGGGGTAATAGAGGAAGGGCCCTGAAAACGGCCGCCACCACGGTTCGAGCACGCGTTCGAGTGCGCCGCTGTCGAATTGCGGGCGCAGCCACTCTTCGAAGAGATGCACGATACCCGTGCCGGCGATCGCCGCGTCGACCAGCAGGTCCGTCGCACCGCCGATCTGCACCAGCAGCGGCCCGGGGGCCGGCTCGACCCGCACGACCTCGCCGTCGCGCTCGAACTCCCACGGCGGCATCGCGCCGCTCGCGAAGCGTCCGCGCAGGCAGCGATGGTCGAGCAATTCGCGCGGATGCCGCGGCCGGCCGTGACGGTCGAGATAGCCGGGGGCGGCCGCGGTCGCGAACCGCTGAATGCGCGGGCCGATCGGCACCGCGATCATGTCCTGTTCGAGCCGTTCGTCGTAGCGGATGCCCGCGTCGCAGCCGGCCGCCAGCACGTCGACGAAATTTTCGTCGGCGATCACCTCCAGCCGTATTTCGGGGTACGCATCGAGAAAGCGCGGCACGATCGCGGGCAGCACGAGCCGGGCCGCGCTAAGCGGCACGTTGAGCTTCAGCGTGCCGGCCGGTCTGTCGCGGAATTCGCCGATACCGTCGAGCGCCGCCGCCACTTCGGTCAACGCGGGCCCGAGACGCGCGAGCAGGCGCTCGCCCGCTTCGGTGGGCACGACGCTGCGCGTCGTGCGATGCAGCAGCCGCACGCCAAGCTGCGCCTCCAGCCGGCGCACGGCCTCGCTCAGCCCCGACGCACTGAGGCCCGTCATGCGTGCGGCGTCGCGGAATCCGCCGGCGCGCGCCACGGCCATGAACGCATTCAGATCGCCCAGATCGGTTTGCATTGTTCGCCTTTTCGTACAACCCGTGCGGATTATGACGGCTTATCGCGCAGGCGGCCAATGCCTATGCTGGGCGCATTCATCCACGGATTCACAGGAGCACAGTCATGTCCGACATTCGGCACACCACCGCCTTCAGGCTCGGCGACCGCAACGTCAAGCGGATCGGCTACGGCGCGATGCAGCTCGCGGGGCCCGGCGTATTCGGCCCGCCGAAGGACCGCGACGCGGCATTGAACGTGTTGCGCGAGGCCGTCGCGTCCGGCGTCGACCATATCGACACCAGCGACTTCTACGGCCCGCACGTCACCAACCGGCTGATCCGCGATGCATTGCATCCGTATCCGGACAATCTCGCGATCGTCACCAAGATCGGCGCGCGACGCGGCGGCGACGCAGCGTGGCTGCCCGCGTTCGCACCCGACGAACTCGAACGGGCCGTGCACGACAACCTGCGCAACCTCGGCCTCGATGTGCTCGACGTCGTCAACCTGCGCATCATGTTCGACACGCACGGGCCGGCCGAAGGATCGATCGAGGCGCCGCTGAGCGCGCTCGCCGAACTGCAGCGGCGCGGGCTCGTCCGCCATATCGGCCTGAGCAACGTCACGCCCGCGCAGGTCGCGCAAGGCCGGCGGATCTGCGAAATCGTCTGCGTGCAGAATCACTACAACATCGCGCATCGCGGCGACGATGCGCTGATCGACGCGCTGGCCCGCGACGGCATCGCATACGTGCCGTACTTTCCGCTCGGCGGCTTCTCGCCGCTGCAGTCGTCGACGCTGTCCGGCGTGGCCGCACGCGTCGGCGCGACGCCGATGCAGGTCGCGCTGGCGTGGCTGCTGCGCCGTGCGCCGAACATCCTGCTGATTCCCGGCACCTCGTCGGTCGCGCATCTGCGCGAGAATCTCGCGGCGGCCGATCTCGATCTGCCGGACGATGCGCTCGCGGAACTCGACCGCATTGCGGACGCCGGAGCCGCCTGACGGACAGGCGACCGCCGGCGGGCCCGCGAAGCGCGGGCCGCCCGGCCGGTCAGGACACCGCCACGCCCACCCGCTTCGGCACGCCGGTCACGATCGTCGCGACCGCGACGGCCAGCACGACCGCCGCAGCGACGAACACGCCGGCCGCGCCGTTCGCGTCGAACACGACGCCGCCGGCCGCCGCGCCGGTCGCGATCGCGAGCTGGATCGCCGCGACGATCAGCCCGCCCGCGCTCTCGGCCTCGTCGGGCACGGTGCGCGTGACCCACGTCGACCACGCGACGGGCACGCCGCCGAACGCCATCCCCCACAACGCGACGAGCACCGCGTCGAGCATCGGCGCGCGGCCGAGCGCGACGAGCGCGATGCCGAGCACGACCATCAGCGCGGGCATCCCGATCAGCATCGGCCGCAACCGGTGTTCGAGCACGCGGCCCGCGAGCGACGTGCCGACGAAGTTCGCAATGCCGTAGCCGAGCAGGATCGCCGACAGCCCGTTCACGCCGACGCCCGCAACCTGTTCGAGGAACGGCCGCAGATACGTGAAGAACGCGAAATGCCCGGTGAACACGAGGATCGTCGCGAACATCCCGAGGCCGACGGTCGGCCGGCGCAGCACGTCGATCAGCGTGCGCAGCCGCGTCGTGCCGCTCGGCGGCATCGACGGCAGCGTCATCACCTGCGACACGAACGCGACGCCGCCGAGCCCGGCCGCGATCAGGAACACGTTGCGCCAGCCGATCAGGTGACCGAAGTAGCTGCCCATCGGCGCGGATGCGATCGTCGCGACCGCCACGCCGCTGAAGATGATCGACAGCGCGCGCGGCACCATCGCCGTCGGCACGAGCCGCATCGCGGTGGCCGTCGCCATCGTCCAGAAGCCGCCGAGCGCGACGCCGAGCACGACGCGGCCGATCAGCAGCGTCGTCAGGTCGGGCGCGAACGCGACCGCCAGATTCGATGCGACGAGCAGCACCGAGAACGCGAGCAGCACGCGCCGCCGGTCGATCGTGCGCGTCAGCGCGGAGATCAGCAGGCTCGTGACGAGCGCGACCGTCGCGGTGGCCGTGACGGCCTGCCCGGCCACGCCTTCGGTCACGCCGAGGCTGTCGGCCATCGGCGTGAGCAGGCTGGCGGGAAGAAATTCGGCCGTGACGAGCCCGAAGACGCCGAGCGTCATCGCGAATACCGCGCCCCAGGCCGGTTCGCGGGTGGCCGCCGTCGAGGCGGCCGGGGAAATTCCGGGATTCATGTGCGTTCCGTTTTCGTCTAGGGAAAGTACTGATGACGGCGTATCGTAAGGACCGGCAGCAGGACGGTCTATGACATACAATCCGTTCTTGTTGATCGATCGTCCGAATCTCGCCATGTCCGAGCCGCTGCTTCCCCCCGTCCCCGACGTGCACGACCTCGTCAGCGAGCTGCTGCTGGGGATGCGCCTGAGCGGCGTGCAGTACCGCCGCATCCAGGTCGCGCGGCCGTTCGGGCTGAATTTCGGCCAGGCGCCGGGCCGCGCGCAATTCCATTTCGTCGGACGCGGGCCCGTGCTGCTGCGCGATGCGTCCGGCGCAACGATGCGGCTCGAGGCCGGCGACGCTATCCTGCTGCCGCACGGGCGCATGCATGCGCTGGTGTCCGATCCGGATGCGCCGTGCCGCGAGATCAACGGCTTCGAAGTCGCGAAGATCTGCGATACGGTCGCGTCGGTGGCGTCGGCCGGCACGTCGCCCGCGGCCTGCGCGACGACGGAGCCGGGCGCCGGCGATGCGCTGATCTTCAGCGCATGCATGGAGCTCGATCTCGGCGGCATGCAGCCGCTGGTCGGCACGATGCCCGAGTTCATGCACGTCGGCACGCTGCTCGCACGCTACCCCGAGATTCGCCCGATGCTCGACGCGATGGAGCGCGAATCCTGTTCGGCGCGCGCGGGCTTCGCGGGCATCCTCGCGCGGCTCGCGGACGTGGTCGCGGCATTCATCGTGCGCGGCTGGGTCGAGTGCGGATGCGGCGACGCGGCGGGCTGGGTGCAGGCGCTGCGCGAGCCGAAGCTCGGCCGCGCGATCGTCGCGCTGCATCGCGACCCGGGCCGCAACTGGAGCGTCGCGGAGCTGGCCGCCGAAGCAGGCGTGTCGCGCTCGGTGTTCGCCGAGCGCTTTCTCGCGGCGACCGGGATGACGCCCGTGCGCTACCTGACCGAGCTGCGGATGCGGCTCGCCGCGCAGTGGATCGCGCGCGACCACGAGGCGATCGAAGCCGTCGCGTACCGGCTCGGCTACGGTTCGCTGGCGGCGTTCAGCCGCGCGTTCAAGCGCGTGGTCGGAAAGCCGCCGGGCGCGGTGCGCGCGGACGGCGACGTGCGCGTCGAAGCGTAATGCCTGACGCTCGACGCTCGACGTGCGACGCTGGCCGGGGGCCGCTACGCGCCGCTTCACGTCGAAGTCGCACACTCACCGGCGTCGCTCACGCCACCACCGCCGCGCGCGAGGGTGCGCGTCGAAGCGTAATGCCTGACGCTTGACGTTCGACGCTGACCGGAAGCCGCTACGCGCCACTCCGACGTCACACGGTCGCCGGCCTCGCTCGAGCCACCGCCGCCGCGCGTGACGCCTTTCCGCGTTCAGCCGCTGAGCGCTTCGAGCTTGTCGACCAGCGCCGTCGCGCACTGCACGGCGAGCGCCGCGCAGTGCTCCGCATCCACGGCCGCACCGCTCGCGATGGCGCCCTGCACGATCCGGCCCAGCAAATCCTTCGAGAGATCGGCGATCTCGTAGTCCCGTTCCGTCATGATGTCGCTCCTGCGCGTCGGCCGACGATGGCGACACGCTCATTGCCCCTGCCCGTTCAACGCCCTTTCGCGCGCACGACGATCTGCGCCTGCGTGTCGCGCTCGATGCGTTCGAGCGACGCGCGCAGCGCCGTGAATTCGTCGGGCGTGCACACCTGCCGGCCGAACTCCGCCTTCATCCGCCGCGTGACCTGCACCACGCGCGCGGCCGCGTCGAACACGTAATGCGACGTGAAGTCGACGAAGCGGTCGTGCACGGCCGCATCGGCCGGCAGGTCGGTCACGACGACGTCGGCCGGCAGCGCGATCTGGCCGGTTTCGTCGAACGCGCCGCCGATGCAGCCCCACGGCTGCGTGCGCACGGGCTCGGCCAGCCAGTTCTCGACCTGCGTCGCGATGCCGCCCGTGAGGCTCGACAGCGCGGGCAACGCGGTCGTGCCGTCGGGCCACACGAAATGATCGAGCGTGCCCGACACCGTCACGTCGAACGGCCCGTCGGTCACGCGCCGGTCGCTGGTCGACAGTTGCGCGCGGCCGCGCAAGCCGCTTTGCCGCAGGCGTTCGGTCGCGAGCTGCTCGATGCGGTCGTGCGTCGCGCGGCGAAACAGGTTGCGTTCGAGTTCGGCCGTCCAGCCGTCGTCCTCGATGTACGCATGAAACCGCGCGGCGCCGGGCTGCGCGGCATCGATCGCGAGCCGCGCGATGCGGCGGCGCGGCTGCGTGGCCGGCGTGCGCGACAGCGCGCCCGTATCGACCAGCAGCGCGGGGCGATCCATCACGATCGGCGGCAGGTAGCCGAACGCGATGCCGGCCGTCGTCGTATCGGCGTAAAGCGCGAGATCGGGCAGCCACGTGATCGCATGATTGATCGCGCCGCCGCCGTAACCGGGCACGGACGGCAGCGTGTACACCGAACCGAGATTGATCAGCACCGGTTCGCTGCGGATGCCGACCGCCGCGAGCAGCGCGCCGAACAGCGCGACATGGTCCTTGCAGTCGCCGTAGCGGTTGCGCAGGATGTCGGTCGCGCGATGCGGCGCGGCGGCCGTTTCGCCCAGGAACAGCCCGACGTAGCGCACGTTCGCCTGCACCCAGTCGTACAGGATGCGCGCCTTGTCGCGCGGCGCGGCAGCACCCGCGGTGAGCGCGCGCGCCAGTTGCACGACGGCCGGATCGTCCACGCTCGGGTCGACGGCCGCGTTGCGGTAGCGCGCGGCGAACGCCGCGTAGTCGGGCAGCGTCGACACGACGAGCCGGTCGCCGTAGGTCGGGTAGCCGACCGCGCCGTTCTCGATGCGGTCGTACGGGCCGTGCCGGTAGTCGAATTCGTAGCGCGTGCGGCCGTTCGCCGTGACCGGCGGCAGCGCGACATAGCCGCGCGCGTCCGCATACAGCGGCATGTCGGCCGGCACGTCGAAGATCAGCCGCTGATTGTCGACGGGCTCGCGCGACGGCTCGACGGTGTAGCCGAAGTAGCCGCGATTGACGGGCTTCGTGCGCGTCTTGCGGAACGCCACGCGCGTGCTCGACCCGGCTTCGACGCCGGGAAACACGACAGTGCGCAACAGCCCGTCCTGGAACGTCGGCGCGCCGGCCGAGCGCGGCTCCTGCACGTCGCGGATGCCGTCCGCGCCGACCGGATGCGCGACACCGTCGCGGTCGATCGTCTCGGCCGCGAGCAGGTCGACCTGCTCGAGATTCTTGTCGAACCACACGTAGCGCTGCGCAACCGCGTCGATGCCATTCGCGTTGTTCGCGCGCAGCGTCGAATCGTCGTGCTCGTCGAGCGAACCGTCGTGCCGGATCACGAATTCGTGGACATCGCTGACCAGCGTGACGGGTGCTTCGTCGGCAACGCCGTTCGCGCCGTCCGCCGCCGGGCCCATGCCCGGCGCCGCACCGACGGCGCTCGATGCGCCGAACGCGGCAGCGCATGCCAGCATCCAGCCGGCCAGGCCGACAGAAAAGCGCACCACATCGCACCTCGTCGCGGTTCACGGAAAGCGCGGCCGCGCAGCGGACAGGGTCAACCGCGCGGCTCCCGTGTCGGCCAGTGTGGGCGACGCATACGCAAGCGTCAAGCCGGTGCACGCCGGCCTACAATGAAACATGGAAGCATCGTCGCGTGCGGCCGCCGGCATACGCTCGAACGCCTGACGCCGGCGAAAAATCGTCCGCCCGCGACCGGGAGGCACCATGGAAAACGGAATCGTGGAAGTCGTCGTGCTGCTGGCGTTTGTCGCGCTCGTCGTGCTGTTCTTCGTCAAGCGCCCGGGGCGCGACCGGCTGAGGGCCAAATTCCATCATCCGCCGCTGCGGCGGCCCAACCGCCCGCACCGGCACCATCAGCCGTGACGGCTGCTACCGGCAGTCGCCCACGCGCTTGCCGCGCCGCGTCCACGCGAGCGTGTACGCGCCGGCCTGCGCATGCTGCCCGCGCAATTGCCCCTTCAGGTCGTAGCGCGTCGGCGTGACGGCGCCCGTCACGGTACCGTTGCAACGCCACCGCTAGCCGACGTTCATCGGCAGCAGCACCATCTGCTTGCCCTCGACATGCAGGCGCGCCTGCAGTTCGACGGGCGTCTGGTTGTGCAGCCACGCGGTCAGGAAATTCACGCGCCGGAAAATCAGCTTGCTCGCGAAGCACACGGCGTTCGGATACGCGTCGAGCGTCGACGACGCGAGGTTCATGAATTCCACGACGGGATTCGTGCCGAACGCGATCCGGTAGTCGGCCGCGATGCCGTTGCGGCGGCAATGCGCGACATAGTAGTCGAGCGCTTCGGTGATCGAGTGACGCAGCCGTTCGAGATGTTCGTGCCCGTCGTACGCCTTCGCATCGACCTCGCCGACCGCGAGGAAGATCACGTTGCGGAAGTGCCCGGGAAACAGCCGGTTGACCCACAGCAGCGCGTGCATGCTCGCGCCGCGATGCTTGCCGACCAGCAGCACGGCGGTCGGTGCCTGCGGATCGGGCTTGCCCGGTGCGGTAGCCTCGTCGACTTCGGGCGGCTTCCCCGAGAACAGCGCGTCCTCTTTCGCGAGCTGCGCGCGCGTGTACGCGTAGTGGCGGTTGATCATGAAGCACAGCGCGATCACCGCGCTCGTCACGAGCACCGTGAGCCAGCCGCCTGCCGTGAACTTCTCGACCAGCGTGATGACGAGCACGGTCGCCGTCACGCTCAGCCCGAGCGCCGACAGGAAGAAGTGCTTGAACCAGCCGCGCTCGCTGCGATGGCGCCACCAGTACGTGCACAGCCCGAGCAGCGACATGCTGAACGTGAGGAACACGTTGATGCTGTACAGCACGACGAGCACGTCGACGCTGCCGTGCGTCCACAGCAGGATCAGCAGGCTCGACAGGCCGACGACGATGATGCCGTTCTGCCGCACGAGGCGTGTCGACAGGTCGCGGAAATGGCGCGGCACCCACGAATCCGACGCCATGTTCGACAGCACGGCCGGCCCGTCGAGAAACCCCGTCTGCGCGCCGACCATCAGCAGCCCGGCCTCGAACGCGAGCACGGCCGCGAGCAGCGCATGCCGCGCGAACGCCGAGCCGAGCCCGAGATGGTCGATCACGCTGCCGAACACCACCGCGTTGAGCGTCTCGCCTTCGACGGGATGCGCGTGCCACAGCATGTACAGCAGGATGATGCCGCCGGCCGTGAACGCGAGCGACGTCGACATGTACCACATCGTCACCTTGCCGTTCGGCACGCGCGGATCGGCGAGCATGTTCACGTTGTTCGACACGGCCTCGAGGCCCGTATAGGTGCCGCCGCCGAGCGAGAACGCGCGCATCAGCAACGCGAGCATCACGAACACGCCGAGCGACTGCGACATCCCGTGCGCCTCGTGCACGGCGTCGGGCACGATCATCGCGAGGTTGTTGCCATGTACGGCGACGCCATACACGATCAGCCCGAAGTGCAGCACGACGAAGCCGATGAAGATCGGCAGCAGCACCATGATCGATTCGCGCATCCCGCGGAAGTTGAGCCCCGTCATCAGCAGGATCAGCACGATCTCGGTCGTGAGCTTGAACGCCTGCGCGCTGACCGGCAGCAGGCTGAAGAACGCGTCGACGCCGCTCGCGAGCGAGGTCGCGACGGTCAGCACGTAGTCGACCAGCAGCGCCGCGCCCGACACGAGCCCCGGCTTCGCGCCGAGCAGCGCGGTCGCGATGCGGTAGCCGCCGCCGCCCGTCGGGAACAGCTCGATCACCTGGTTGTAGCCGAGCGCGATGATGAAGACCGTGGCCGCGGTCGCGAGCGCGAGAAACAGCGCGAGCGGCGTATGGTGCGCCAGCGCGAGGAACGCCTCTTCCGGGCCGTAGCACGACGACGACAACCCGTCGGCGCCGAGCCCGACCCAGGCCAGCAACGGCGTCACGGCGATCGCATGGCGCGTGCGCGGATCGAGCGGGTCCAGCGGTTTTCCGACCAGCAACTGCCACACCTTCCGGAATGCGGTCATGGTCCCCTCCCGGCACGCCCGGCGCGGCGGCGCGATCCCCTAAAGCTAATCGACGCGCGCTTGCGGCGCCAGTCCGCATATTCCATAGGAGCCGCCCGCCGGCCCGGCGCCGCTTTCAACGCGTAAGCGACCGACGCCGGCGCCCGTGCGCGGGAGCGGCCGCCTGCGCGCGATTGCGCGACGCGGCGACCTTGCTCCGGCCGCGTCGCGACCCACCTTCCCGCCCGCATCGGCCACGCCCGGCGCGCAGGTTTCCGCACCCGCTCCCCCTCTCCTCGCCCGTCGCCACGCGCTGCATCCGCGCCCGCGTCCCGGTCGTGCGTTGTTCCCCGCAATTCGGCATTTGTGCGCGCGCAACAATGGCGATGCCTCGCGCCCGGCGCCAGGCGGGCAACCCGATTCCCGCATGGCACCGGGCGCGATGGTCTTCGAAAACCACAACTCACGAGGACATACCATGCAACTCCAATCCCATCCGGCGTGCCGCCCGTTTTATGAAGCCGGCGAACTCACGCAACTGACTGCCTTTTACGAAGAAGGACGCAACGTCATGTGGATGATGCTGCGATCGGAGCCGCGGCCGTGCTTCAACCAGCAACTCGTCACCGAAATCATCCATCTCGCGCGCGTCGCACGCGACTCGGGCCTGCCGTTCGACTTCTGGGTGACGGGCTCGCTCGTCCCCGAGCTGTTCAACGTCGGCGGCGACCTGAGTTTCTTCGTCGACGCGATCCGCAGCGGCCGGCGCGACCAGCTGATGGCCTATGCGCGCTCGTGCATCGACGGCGTGTACGAGATCTACACGGGCTTCGGCACCGGGTCGATCTCGATCGCGATGGTCGAGGGCAGCGCGCTCGGCGGCGGCTTCGAAGCGGCGCTCGCGCATCACTACGTGCTCGCGCAGAAGGGCGTGAAGCTCGGGTTCCCCGAGATCGCGTTCAACCTGTTCCCGGGCATGGGCGGCTATTCGCTCGTTACGCGCAAGGCGGACCGCGGAATCGCGGAATCGCTGATCTCGACCGGCGAAACGCATGCGGCCGAGTGGTACGAGGATCGCGGGCTGGTCGACGAGACGTTCGACGCCGGTGACGCGTATCTCGCGACACGCACCTTCATCGACGTGACGAAGCCGAAGCTGAACGGCGTGCGCGCGATGCTGCGCGCACGCGAGCGCGTGTTCCAGTTGTCGCGCTCGGAGCTGATGGACATCACGGAAGCGTGGGTGCATGCGGCGTTCACGATCGAGCCGAAGGACCTCGCGTACATGGAACGCCTGGTGATGCTGCAGAACCGGCGCGTGTCGAAGCTGCGCACGGTGTAATGCGGCAGGGCGCCGCCGGTTGCCGGCGGCGCCCCGCTCCCCGGAACGAAGCTCAGGCGATCAGCCTGAGCTTTCTCGTCTCGGCGAGCCACGCCTCGAAGGCCTGCGCCGGCATCGGCCGTGCGTAGTAGTAGCCCTGCGCGTGATCGACGTCGAGCTGCTTGAGGAAATCGGCTTCCGCATGCGTCTCGACGCCTTCGGCGATCACCGCGAAATTCAGCGCCCTCGCGAGCGACACGACCGAGCGCACCAGCGCCTGCGAGCGTGGATTGCGGTCGATGCCCGTGATGAAGGTGCGGTCGAGCTTGATCGCGTCGAGCGGCAGCCGCGACAACTGCGACAGCGACGAATAGCCGGTGCCGAAATCGTCGAGATGGATCTCCGCGCCGATCTGGCGGAACTGCCGCATCAGCCCGTTGGCGGAATCCTCGTCCTCGATGAAGCAGCTCTCGGTCAGTTCGATGTCGAGCAGGCCGGGCTTGAGCCCCGCGCCGTCGAGAATCGATGCGAACTGATGCACGATGTTCGTGTCCTGCAACTGCCGCGCGGACACGTTCACCGCGATCCGGATGCCGAGCCCCTTCGCCTTCCACGCGGCGGCCTGCGCGGCCGCGGTGCGCATCACCCAGCGCCCGAGCGGCGCGATCAGCCCCGACTCCTCCGCGAAGCGGATGAACTCGATCGGCGCGACGAGCCCGCGATCGGGCGACTGCCAGCGGATCAGCGCCTCGACGCCGCGCACGTCGCCGGTCGCGATATCGACGACCGGCTGGTAGTGCAGCACGAACTGCTCTTCCTCGAGCGCCTTGCGCAGGTTCGTGTCGAGCCACATGTACTTCGCGACCTTCTGGTTCATCTCCAGCGAGAACACGCGGTACGTATGCTTGCCTTCTTCCTTCGCGACGTACATCGCGGTGTCCGCGCTGCGGATCAGCGTCTCGAGCGAATCGCCGTGCTGCGGGTGCATCGCGATGCCGATCGAGCAGCTCGTATAGACCTCCATCAGCCCGAGGTGGATCGGCGTGCGCATCCGTTCGAGGATGATCTGCGCGGTCGCTTCGAGCAGCGGCCGCGTGCCGTGCTCGAACAGCACGAGGAATTCGTCGCCGCCGAGCCGCGCGAGCGTCGCGCCGGACGGCAGGCAGCCGCTGATGATCTTCGACACGTCCTGCAGCAGGCGGTCGCCGGTGATGTGGCCGTAGTGATCGTTGACGCGCTTGAAGTTGTCGAGATCGAGGAACAGGATGCCGACCTGGCCGCGCGACGCGGCGCTCTCCGCGGCGATCGCCGCATGGATGCGCTCGCTGATTGCATGGCGGTTCGGCAGCCCGGTCAGCACGTCGGTGTTCGCGAGTTCGGTGAGCCGCTGCTGCGCGTTGCGCTCCTCGGTGATGTCGATGCCCGAGCAGATCAGGAACTGCTCTTCGACGCCGCTGCCGCTCTGCACGAACTTGTTGCGGAACTGGAACAGGCGCGGCCCGTTGACCGTGTTGATGTAGCGCTCGACCGCGAACGAGCGGTTGCTCGCGAAAAAGCCCGTGATGTTGCTGCGCGACTGCGCGCCCTGCTCGGGGCTCATGAACAGTTCGAACGCGCTGCGGCCGATCACGTCGACCTCGCGCTTGCCCGTCACTTCCTCGCACAGGTGGTTGAAACGCTGCACCATCCCGTTGCGGTCGAGGATCACGACCAGCGAATTCACTTCGGACACGACCTGCTCGGCGAACGCGAGCCCGTGCGACAGATCTTCCGCGACGGACACGGCATCGGAATACGCGGAGGCCGTGCCGGCCCAGTCGGTCGTGTTGACCTTCCTGCCGACGAGATGAAGGCTGACCGGCTCGCCGAACAGGGCGATGTCGAGCACGAGGTGCGACGTGACGCCCGTCAGCGCGCGAATGCGCGCAGCCTGCTCGACCGTCAGCGCGACGGCGACGTTGGTCAGGCCGCGGACGGCGGCCAGTTCGAGCGCATTGCTGTCGCTGCCGAGACGCCAGCAGGGGCTGCGCGTACCGACATGCGCCTCGAGCACCGCGCTATCGTTTTCGTCATCCATGGACACGCCCCGATCCAGAAAAAAACGCATAGTGTAGACGGAGGCGAGCTGGCCGCCCGCCTTCCCGGGCCGCGCAGCGCGCGTCCCGGCAGGGCAGCCGTGATTGCCGTGACAACGGCCCTCGTCTCGTACTTGTTTCCAGCTAATGCGACCGGCGTTCGCGCGTAAAGCGCGCAGGTTCTGCCTAACGAATGATGAGAGCCATCTTATCAAATGACGATGAGGATTGGCACTCACATTTAGAGCAGAGTGTCAAGGAATTGGGACTCGATTGGCAAGCCGGACTTTTCATGATTGGCGGCATGTTCGAGAGCAGGCAAGGGAGTGCGAAACGGGGCTGGCCGGATGGGCGGAGATCCTTTATCCGTAAGGGTTTCCGGGAAATATCAGAATATGGGGACGGATAACCTTCAGAACCACCGCAGCAGGGTCGGATCGTGTTCCGGCAACGCGAAATCCGGCCAATTTTGTTTCCGTTCGAGTGTGAATGCGCCGCTTTATTCCACAGTCGGTTGCAATATCGCGACGCCTGCAGAAACGACGTGTTTTATCGGATCCCGGCAGCGGGCCGACAACGCGGGTGGAACCGGTACGGCCGCCGTCGCAACCGGTGCGCGAGACACACGGCGAGCGTCCGCAGTTCCGCACGAACGCCCGCCGTCGCCGCTGCCGCGCGTGGTCGCGGCTCAGCCCGCGGCGCCGTACCCGCCGCCGCCCGGCGTTTCGACGACGAACACGTCGCCCGGCGCCATCTGCGCGCGGCCGATATGCTCGAGCGCCTCGACCGTGCCGTCCGCGCGCTCGATCGTGTTGCGGCCGAGCGCGCCGGCCGCGCCGCCCGCCGCGCCGAACGGCGCGTGGATCCGGTTGTTCGACAGGATCGACGCGGTCATCGGCTCGAGGAAGCGGATCCGCCGCACCGCGCCGTCGCCGCCGCGCCAGCGCCCGCCGCCGCCCGAGCCGGCGCGGATCCGGTGCGAATCGAGCCGCACCGGGTAGCGCCATTCGAGCACCTCCGGATCGGTGAGCCGCGAGTTCGTCATGTGCGTCTGCACCGCGCCGACGCCCGCGAAGCCGTCGCCCGCGCCGCTGCCGCCCGCGATCGTCTCGTAGTACTGGTAGCGATCGTTACCGAATGTGAAGTTATTCATCGTCCCCTGGCTCGACGCGACGCAGCCGAGCGCACCGTACAGCGCGTTGGTGATCGCCGACGACGTCTCGACGTTGCCCGACACGACCGCGGCCGGATACTCGGGGTTCAGCATCGAGCGCGCGGGCACGATCACCGTGAGCGGCTTCAGGCAGCCGGCGTTCAGCGGGATGTCGTCGCCGACCAGCGTGCGGAACACGTACAGCACGGCGGCCATGCAGACGGCCTTCGGCGCGTTGAAGTTGTTGTCGAGCTGCGCGGACGTGCCGGTGAAATCGATCTCCGCGCACCGCGCCGCGCGGTCGACGCGGATCGCGACGCGAATCTCCGCGCCGTTGTCGAGCGGATAGCGGTACGCGCCGTCCTGCAGCGCGCCGATCACGCGCCGCACCGCCTCTTCCGCGTTGTCCTGCACGTGCCCCATGAACGCGAGCACGACGTCGCGGCCGAACTGCGCGACCATCCGGCGCAACTCGTCGACGCCCTTCTGGTTCGCGGCGACCTGCGCGCGCAGGTCGGCCATGTTCTGCTCGACGTTGCGCGCCGGGTAGCGGCCCGATGCGAGCAGCGCGCGCGTGTCGGCGTCGCGCAGCACGCCGGCCGACACGAGCTGCCAGTTGTCGATCAGCACGCCTTCCTCGTCGATATGCGTCGAATCGGGCGGCATCGAGCCCGGCGTCGTGCCGCCGATGTCCGCGTGGTGGCCGCGCGAGCCGACGTAGAACAGCGGCGCGTCCGAGCCGTCCGCGAACACCGGCGTGATGACCGTCACGTCCGGCAGGTGCGTGCCGCCGTGATACGGGTCGTTCAGCATGAACACGTCGCCGTCGCGCATGCGGCCGCGGTTGCGCTCGATCACCGTGCGGATGCTCTCGCCCATCGAGCCGAGGTGCACGGGCATGTGCGGCGCGTTCGCGATCAGGTTGCCGTCGCCGTCGAAGATCGCGCACGAGAAGTCGAGCCGCTCCTTGATGTTCACCGAGTACGCGGTGTTCTGCAGCCGCAGCCCCATCTGCTCGGCGATCGACATGAACAGGTTGTTGAAGATCTCGAGCCGCACCGGATCGGCATCGGTGCCGAGCGAGCGGCGCGTCGGCAGCGGCGTCGTGCGCGTCAGCACGAGATTGCCCTGCGCGGTCATCCGCGCGCGCCAGCCGGGCTCGACGACGGTCGTGCCGTTCTTTTCCGCGACGATCGCCGGGCCGTCGATCGCGTCGCCGGCCAGCAGCGTGTCGCGCACGTACAGCGCCGCGTCGTGCCACTGGCCGCCGGAATAAAAGCGCACGGCGGAATCGGCACGCGGCGCAGCGCCTTCCCCGCGCGAGGCCAGCGGCGCGATATCCACCGGCGCGTCGGAGCGGCCGATCGCCTCGACCGACGCCAGTTCGGCGACGAGCGGCGTGCCGGGCATCAGGAACGCGTAGCGCTGCCGGTACGCGGCCTCGAACGCCTGCTGCATCGCGTCGACGCTGCCGGCCGGCACGTCGAGCGCCGAATCGGTGCCCTGGTAGCGCAGGTGCACGCGCCGCTCGGTTGCGATCCGCTCCGGCGGCACGCCCTGTTCGAGCAGCGCGCCGACGGCCTCGTCGGCCAGCCGGTCGAGCGCCGCGTTCAAGGCCGGCAGCGACGCATCGGACAGCACGGCCTCGACCGCGCGCTCGCGCATCGCGGTCTGGTCGGCCAAGCCCATCCCGTATGCGGACAGCACGCCCGCGAGCGGATGCGCGAACACCTGCGTCATCCCGAGCGCATCGGCCACGCCGCACGCGTGCTGGCCGCCCGCGCCGCCGAACGTCGTCAGCACATAGCGCGACACGTCGTGGCCGCGCTGCACGGAGATCTTCTTGATCGCGTTCGCCATGCTGCCGATCGCGATTTCCAGGAAACCTTCGGCGAGCGCTTCGGGCGTCTCGCGCCGCCCCGTCGCCGCATGGATTTCATCGGCGAGCGCCGCGAACTTCGCGACCACGCCGTCGCGGTCGAGCGGCTCGTTTGCATGCGGGCCGAACACGCGCGGGAAATGATCGGGCTGGATCTTGCCGAGCATCACGTTGCAGTCGGTCACCGTCAGCGGGCCGCCGCGCCGGTACGCGGCCGGCCCCGGGTTCGCGCCGGCCGATTCGGGTCCGACGCGCAGCCGCGCGCCGTCGAAGCCGAGCACCGAGCCGCCGCCCGCGGCGACCGTGTGGATGCTCATCATCGGCGCACGCATCCGCACGCCGGCCACCTGCGTCTCGAACACGCGCTCGAATTCGCCGTTGTAATGCGACACGTCGGTCGACGTGCCGCCCATGTCGAAGCCGATCACCTGGCCGAAGCCGGCCGCGCGCGCGGCGCGCACCATCCCGACGATGCCGCCGGCCGGACCCGACAGGATCGCGTCCTTGCCCTGGAACGCATCGGCGCGCGTCAGCCCGCCGCTGCTCTGCATGAACTGCAGGTTCACGCCCGGCATCTCGTGCGCGACCTGCTCGACGTAGCGGCGCAGGATCGGCGACAGGTACGCGTCGACGACGGTCGTATCGCCGCGCGACACCATCTTCATCAGCGGCGACACCTCGTGCGACACCGATACCTGCGTGAAGCCGATGCGGCGCGCGAGCTCCGCGAGCGCGCGTTCATGCGCGGTGTAGCGGTAGCCGTGGATCAGCACGATCGCGAGCGCACGCACGCCCGAGTCGAACACGCGGCGCAGCGACGCTTCGGCATCCTGTGCATCGAGCGGCACGACGACGTCGCCATGCGCACCGATGCGCTCGTCGATCTCGACGACGGTCTCGTACAGCGCATCGGGCAGCACGATGTCGAGATCGAACAGCCGAGGCCGGTTCTGGTACGCGATGCGCAGCACGTCGCGAAAGCCGCGCGTCGTCGCGAGCGCGGTGCGTTCGCCCTTGCGTTCGAGCAGCGCGTTGGTCGCGACCGTCGTGCCCATCTTCACCATGTCGACGCGCTCGGGCGTGATCGGCTCGCCGTCGGCGAGGCCGAGCAGGTGGCGGATGCCGGCCACGGCCGCGTCGCGGTATTGCTCGGGGTTCTCCGACAGCAGCTTGTGCGTGACGAGCCTGCCGTCGGGCCGGCGCGCGACGATGTCGGTGAACGTGCCGCCGCGGTCGATCCAGAATTGCCAGCGTGCGGCGTCGGAGGGAACGGGAGAAAGGTGTCGGTCGGTCATGATGGTCGATGCGTCGTGAAATCTCGGGACGAGCGCCGCCGCACGGCGCGCGTCGCGCGCCGCGTGGTGGTGCCGGTAAAAAGGGGAAAAAGGGAGAAAGCGCCGCGCGGGCCGCTGCCGCTTACGCGGCGTCGAGTTCGCGGCCGCGCGTCTCGGGCAGCGTCAGCGCGGCGACGATCACCACGCCGTATGCGGCGACCGCGAAGATCCCGATGCTCGTGCCGAGCCCGTATTGCTTCGACAGCGCGCCGATCAGGAACGGGAACAGTGCGCCGATCGCGCGGCCCACGTTGTAGCAGAAGCCCTGGCCCGAGCCGCGCACGCGGGTCGGGAAGAGTTCGGTGAGGAACGCGCCCATCCCCGAGAAGATGCCCGATGCGAAGAAGCCGAGCGGGAAGCCGAGCCACAGCATCGACGCGTTGGTCAGGTTCAGCGACGTGTACGCGAACGCGATCACCATCGAGCCGATCGCGAACAGGATGAAGTTCGGCTTGCGGCCGAGGCGGTCGGTCAGGTATGCGCTCGTCAGGTAGCCGATCCACGAGCCGAAGATGATCATCGCGAGATAACCGCCGGTGCCCATCACGGTCAGGTGCCGCTCGGTCTTCAGGAAGGTCGGCAGCCATGTCGTGATCGCGTAGTAGCCGCCCTGAGCACCGGTCGTCAGCAGCGCCGCGCGCAGCGTCGTCGTGATCAGCTTCGGCGCGAAGATCTCGGTGAGGCGCGGCGCGTCGGCCACCTTCGCCTGCGCGGCCTTCTCCTTCTCGTAGACGTCCGGCTCCTTCACGTAACGGCGGATCGCGACGACCAGCAGCGCGGGCGCCAGCCCGACGAGGAACAGCGCGCGCCACGCCTGCTCGGCCGGCAGCACCGAGAACAGCAGCGCATACAGCAGCGCGCACAGCCCCCAGCCGATCGCCCAGCCCGACTGCACCAGGCCGACCGCCCTGCCGCGATCGCGCGCACGGATCACCTCGCCGATCAGCACCGCGCCGGCCGTCCATTCGCCGCCGAAGCCGAAGCCCATCAGCGCGCGCGCCGCGAGCAACTGGTGATAGTTCTGCGCGAGCCCGCACAGCGCGGTGAACACCGCGAACCACAGCACCGTGAGCTGCAGCGTGCGCACGCGGCCGATCCGGTCGGACAGGATGCCGGCGATCCAGCCGCCGAGCGCCGATGCGAGCAGCGTGACCGTGCCGATGAAGCCGGCATCCGCGAGCGAGATGCCCCAGGTCGCGACGAGCGTCGGGATCACGAACGACAGCATCTGCGTGTCCATCCCGTCGAGCATGTAGCCGACCTTGCAGCTCCAGAAGGCGCGGCGCTCGCGCGGCTGCGCGTACGCGTACCACGAGAACAGGCCGCTGCGCTCGGGGCTCGCGGGCTCGGCGGCGGGTGCCGCGAGGGTCTTGCTTTCCATGGTGGTGCTCCTGTCGTTATGCGCCGTCAAATGTGTGCGTGTGCGTGTGTCGTGTGTGCGTCGCCGCGAGGCCGGATCAGAACACGGCCAGCGACGCGTTCGTGATGTCGGTCATCAGCATGTGGCCGGGCGTATGCGCGATCGCGATCGGCAGCTTCGCGTCCATCAGCGCGGTTTGCGGCGTCACGCCGCACGCCCAGAACACCGGCAGTTCGCCGTCGCGGATCGTCACCGCGTCGCCGAATTCGGGTGCGTTCAGATCCGCGATGCCCAGTTCCTGCGGGTGGCCGATATGGATCGGCGCGCCGTGCACGCCCGGGAACCGGCTCGTGATCTGCACCGCGCGGATCGCATCGGCGCCGCGCATCGGCCGCATCGACACGACGAGCCGGCCGCCGAAGATGCCTGCGCGGCGATTCGGAATCGACGTGCGGTACATCGGCACGTTGCGGCCCTCCTCGACGTGGCGCAGCCCGATCCCTTCGCGGACGAGCATCTCCTCGAACGAGAACGAGCAGCCGATCGCGAATACGACGAAATCGTCGCGCCACAGCGCTTCCAGCGACTCGACGCGTTCGGTCAGGCGACCGTCGCGGTACACGTTGTAGCTCGGCACGTCGGTGCGGATGTCGAGATCCTCGCCGAGCGCGTCGATCCGGAACGCGCCCGGTTCGCCGACGCCGAGCAGCGGGCACGCTTTCGGGTTCGCCTGACAAAAGCGCAGGAAATCGTGCGCGTACGCATCGGGCAGGATCGCGAGATTCGCTTGCGCGAACGGGCCGCAATGGCCAGCGGTCGGGCCTCGGAACGCGCCGCGGCGCACGGACTGGCGAAATTCGGAAGGCGTCATGAGATTCAATGGCAGATCGGGATGTGGTCGGGATGACGGTGTCGCGTCATCGGATACGGCGAAGAATAGGAAAGAAAAAATTTTGTCGCCAACGAGTTTTTTTGCGCTGCGTGTATAGAATTTCTTAACGCATCTTCGGGTTTTCCCCGGTCCCGTTCATTTTTTCAGCGGGGCAAGCTGCGCGCCCAATGCCTTGCCGACCGCCATGAACACGCGTTTTCTCGAAACCTTCGTCACGCTCGCGAAGCTGCGCAACTTCCGCACGACGGCCGCCGCGCTGCACGCGACGCCGGCCGCGATCTCGCAGCGCCTGAAGGCGCTCGAGGACGAATTGCAGACGGTACTCGTCGACCGCGACAGCCGCGAATTCCGGCTCACGCCGAACGGCGAGTACCTGCTCGGCTATGCGAAAGCCGTGGTCGAGGCGACGCAGGAGCTGCAGGCCGCCGCGTCCGGCGAGAGCGCGCTGCGCGGCAAGCTGCGGCTCGGTGTGATCGAGACGGTCGTGCATAGCTGGCTGCCGCACTATATGCGCCGCCTCGCGGCCGACTATCCGCAGCTCGAGATCGACCTGACCGTCGACGTGAGCGTCGTGTTGCAGCGCCGGCTGATGGCCGGCGAGCTCGACCTGATCATCCGCGTCGAGGGCAGCGACGAGACGTCGGTCGTCTGCGACGCGCTAGCGAACTATCCGGTGCGCTGGATCGCGCGCGCGGGGCTGCTGCCGAACACGCGCACGGGCCTTGCGCGGCAGGTGCTGCGCCAACCGATCCTGACTTACGGGCGCGGCACCGCACCCCACCGCGCGCTGGAAGACATCGTCCGTACGCTCGCGCATGCGCATGGCGTGCCGCTGTCGGACACGCGCATCACCGGATCGCCGTCGATCTCGGTGATCGTGCAGCTCGTGCGCGACGGCTTCGGCGTCGCCGCGATTCCGGTGCTGTTCGTGGATGCGTTGATCGAGAGTGGTGAGGTTGTCGAGCTGCCGCTGCAGCCGTCGCCGCCGTCGATCGTCGTGTCGATGTCGCGGCGCGCGGATGCGCCGCGGTTCGTGCACGGCGCGTCGATTGCAGCGCGGGCTGCGTGCCATGAGTACTGCGAGAAGAGTACGCGGCGGTTGGTCGAGGCGCTTTGACCTGAGGCGGACCGGCGGGTGCGGTTTCTGTTCACTTATCCGTAATACGAAAGAAATGAATCAGACAGACAGTCACGCGGACTGCCCCGCGTGCGGCTGCGTCAGCTTGCCGTCGCCGTACTCGCGGAGCACCTTCGAGATCACGACGCGATAGCCGTCGAGCCAGCGCGCCTGCTTCGCCTTCGCTTCGAGGTGCGCCGGATGCTGCATCAATTGCTGCAGCGCCGCTTCCGATTCCCAGTAGTAGACGTTCTGGATCAGCCCCGCTTCGGCGTTCTCCCACGTCTCCTCGCCGAGATAACCGGGCGTCGCGCGCGCCATGTCGGCGATCTGCCGGTCGAGCCGGTGGAATTCGTCGTCATATTGCCCGGCACGAAAAATGAAGGTCGACGCGTACATGCCCGCTCCGTCGGAAACGATTGAAAGAGCGCCAAGTGTAAGGCACGCGCGGCGGCGCCGCGATCGTTACGCGGCGAGCGGATCGGCGTCGAGCCACGCGTCGATGCGTGGCGCGTCTTCACGCGCTCCGGCCGCGGGCGCCGGCATCGCAGCAAGCGCATGCCGTGCACGTTCGAGCGCCTGCGCGAAGCCGCGCAACTCGCGTGTCGCGGGCCGGTCGTCGGCACGCCGGCGCGCGAGCGCTGCTTCGACGTTCGCGCCGATCAACGCGAGTTGCGCGTCGATGAAGTCGAGGCACCGCGCGCGGCAATGCGCGGAGACCGGCGCGACGGCCAGCAGGACGGGCACGATCGACACGGTCAGGTAGCCGCCCGGCGCGACCCGCGACAACGCATCGCGTACGTGCTGCCCGCCACCGACCAGCGACGTGAACACGGCATCGCGCCACACCGCACGCTCGAACGCGAGCGCGTCGCGATACGTATCGAGCGCCGCTCGATCTGCGACCTGTCCGGCCGTCACCAGCGGAACCGGAAACGAGGGTTCGACGGCAGGCTGCTCGCCCTCCACCTCGACAATGCAGTTCGCGCCAAGCCATGCCGTTTCGTCTCGACGCGCAGCGAGCACGCGAGACTGCAACCGGTCCGGCAGCATCGGATCGAGCGGCACAGCACCGCAGATCGACGGCTTCTCCGCATGCACGCTGCAGCGCCCGTCGTCGGCAAGCGCCGCGCAGCGGCCGAGCGACGGATAGTCGTAACCCTGCAGCGTCAGCACGACCCATTCGCCATTCTCGCCGCCGATGCGATGGAACAACCGCTCCGCCAGCACTTCGGACGCCGCAACATCGTCCGCGTCGAATGCATGCTCGCGCCCGCCCGCACGCCAGCGTTCGCCGATTCGCCGCTTCGGCACGCGACGGATCGTCAGCGCGCCGACGAAGCGGTGCCGATGCCGGAACAATTCGCGCAGCGACAGCGTCGGCGCGCTGTTGCAGCAGCGTCCGCATGCATTGCACGCGAGCAGGTACGTGTCTACCACGGCCGCCGCACCGAATCCTGGTAACGCGTGAGGATGAAGCGCGCGACGTCGTCCGAGTGATATGCGGCGACGAGCTGCGCGACCCATGGTTTCGCGCGATCGGCGTTGCGCACCGTCAGCACGTTCGCGTACGGCGAACGCGCATCTTCGAGGCTGATGCTGTCGCGTGCTGGCTGCAGCCCGACGCGGGCGGCATCGTCGCTGTCGATCGCAACGAACGCGGCCGTGTCGAGCGCGGCGTAAAGGCGATCGCGGCGCAGCGCGACGAGTTTCAGCCCGAGCCGGTTGCCGGTCACGTCGCGCAGCGTCGCATGCAGGCCGGCCTGCTCGCGCAGCGTCACCAGCGTGTCGTTCTGCATCAGCACGAGCGCGCGCGCCATCCCGCGCGGATCGGCGGGAATCGCGACCGTTGCGCCGGGCTGCAGTTCGTTCAGGTTTTTCAGCTTGCGCGAATAGAACGCCATCGGGAGCGTGACGGTCGGCGCGACTTCGGTCAGTGCATAGCGTTTCCGCGCGCGCGTCGCGGCAAGCTGTTGCGCATCCTCGAAGCTGGCCGCGTCGATCCGGCCGTCGGCGAGCGCCGCGTCGATGCGCGACGCGTCGTCGAATTCGACGACGTCGACGCCCAAGCCGCGTGCAGCGGCGACCCGCTTCACTTCGTCCAGGATCTGCGCATGCACGCCACGCGTCACGCCGACGCGCACGGCCGGGGCAGCCGATTCGGCCGCAACTGCCGATCCCTGATGGATGACACCGCACGCGGCCAGCAGCCACACGGAAACGAATCGCACGATGCCGTTCCTCACGATACATCCCTCAGGATCGTGCGAAAGCCGATGTGCGATGCGCCGAGATCGGCTTCCTGCTGTTCGCGCGACGACGCGCGATAGCGCACGCAGTAATCGCGCGAACACAGGAACGACCCGCCCTTGATGACCATCGGCGTATCGTGCCGGCGCGTCGGCGGTGCGACGGCCGCCGTGTCGCCGTTGGCGTGCGGCTGGTGCGGGCCCGCGTACGCGTCCTTCGTCCATTCCCAGGCATTGCCGATCATGTCGTAGAGGCGAAAGCCGTTCGCCGCATAACAACCGACGGGCGCGAGACCCGCGTGACCGTCCTCGGCCGTATCGAGCACCGGGAACGCGCCCTGCCAGTAGTTCGCGGCCGGCTTGCCCTGTGCATCGCGCGGCGCCGCATCGAGCGACGCATCGTCGCGGCCGGCCTTGCCCGCGTATTCCCATTCGGCCTCGGTCGGCAAATCGCGGCCGAGCCAGCGCGCATAGGCCAGCGCATCGCGCTGCGTGACGAGCGTGACGGGCAGGTTGCCGAGCCCGTCGACGCCGCTGCCGGGCCCGCGCGGATGGCGCCACGATGCCCCCTTCACCCACGACCACCATGCGAGGTCGCGCGCATTCATCTCGTCGCGCGTCGGCACGTTGAACACCGCCGCGCCGCCCTGCTGCTCGGCCTCGGTCACGTAGCCGGTCGCCTGCACGAAGGCGGCAAACTGCGCGATCGTCACGTCGGTCTGGTCGATCCAGAAACCGCCGACGCGCGTGCGGCCATCACCGACCGGACGCTCGTCCGCATAACCGCGCGTGCTGCCGAACACGAACGCGCCGCCGCGCAGATGCACCATCCCGGCCTTCGGGTCGTCGCGCCACTTGGCCGGCAGCCCCGAATAGCGCTCGCACTGTCGCTCGGAGCCGAGCGGCGCGAGCGCGCGGCCGCGATTCGCGTCGTCGAATGCACCGCCCGCCGGCGCTACGGGATTCGCATAGCCCGCCGCGAATGCAGTGGCGAACAGTGTGGCGACGAGCGCCGTGCCGATCGTCCAGAACCGGAACCGAAACCGCATCGTGTCGTCCTTTCAAGAAAACGCCTGCCCGCTCCAGGTTTTCCGCCCCGAAGGAAATTCCTCGTGAGGCCTGGAGCGAAGCGACAGGTCTGGGGGCGCTCAGTAATATCCACGCGGACGCAGCGGCTCGACGCCGCCGACGTTGCTCATATAGGTCTTCCACTGGTCGACGAGCGTGCCGATCACCGACGGGTTCTGCGCCGACACGTCGGTCGTCTCGCCGCGATCCGACGCGAGGTCGTAAAGCTGCCAATGGCCGTCGAGCGGCCCGAGCGGCGGCTCGGTCCACAGCGCCTTCCAGCGGCCGTCGGCGCTGCGCAGGTACGCGCGGCCGTACGCTTCGTCGCCGAACGGCGCCGTATGCACCTCGCCCGTCGCCGAGCCGGTGAGCACCGGCAGCAGCGACTGGCCCGTGACCGGGTACACGTAGCGGTTGTTGTAGATCACCTTGCCCTTGTTCTGGTCGACGCCCGTCAGCGTGTTGACGAGCGGCGGCGCCGGCTGCGACGGCGGCGTGACGCCCGCGACCGCGAGGAAGGTCGCCGTGTTGTCGGTCACATGGGTGAACGCGCGCAGCGTCGGCAGTTGCTGCGACTGGCCGGGCAGGCGCACGATCGTCGGCGTCGATACGCCGCCTTCGGCCGAGTAGCCCTTCGTGTGCCGGAACGGCGACGCGCTCACTTCGGCCCAGCGCAGCCCGTACTGCAGGCGTTGCGCGTTCTGCTTGCCGTTGTCGGTGCCGAGCGCCGAATAGGTCGGCTCCTGCGCGTTCGCGGTATCGGTCGCCGTCGGGTCCGCGCCGGAATCGATCGGCCAGCCTTCCGCGCCGTTGTCCGACTGGAACATGATGAACGTGTTGTCGTATTCGCCGATGTCCTTCAGGTGCTGGATCAGCAGGCCGATGTTGTAGTCGAGGTTCTCGACCATCCCCGCGTAGATCTCCATGTAGCGCGCCTGCGCACGGCGCTCGGCCGGCGACAGGCTCGACCACAGCTTGTCGACCTTGCCGGTGCCGTAGTCGCTGTAGCCGTCCGCGGCCGAATGCACCGCGCTGATGTATTTCGCGCTCGCGGTGCCGTTGTTCGCGGTCGCGGGCGACGCCGCCGTCGTTTCAGGCACGCCGTCGAACGGCTTGAAGTCGGCGGGAATCAGGCCGAGCGCTTTCTGCCGCGCGATCCGCGCGTTGCGGATCGCGTCGTAGCCGGCGTCATAGACGCCCGCGTACTTGTGCAGCCACGGTTCGGGCACCTGCAGCGGCCAGTGCGGCGACGTGTACGCCGCGTACGCGAAGAACGGCTTGCCGTCGCGCTGGTTCGAATCGATGTACGAGATCAGCTTCTGCGTATAGAAATCGGTCGAATAGAACACGGCCGGGCTGCCGCCCGTGCCGCCAGGCTGCCCGGGCTGGCCAGGCTGCACGTAGCGGCCGTCCTCCGTGTAGTTCGACGAGCCTGCCGGCTCGTGCGCGAAGTGGTTGGTCGCCGCACCGCCGAGCAGCACGTAGCTGCGCTCGAAGCCCCACTGGTCGGGCGTCTGCCCGCTGCCCGTCGCACTGCCGACGATCCCCGAGCCGATGTGCCACTTGCCCGCGATATACGTGTGGTAGCCGGCGTCCTTCAGCAGTTGTGCGAACGACAGCGCGCGGTCGTTCAGGTAGCCCTCGTAGCCGGGCAGCCCGCGCCGCTCGTCGGTCGGCACGCCCATCGTGCCTTCGCCGACGAGATGGTGATCGGTGCCGGACACCAGCATCGCACGCGTGATCGCGCAGACAGTGCCGGTGTGATGGTTCGACAGGATGCGGCCCGATGCAACGAGCGCGTCGAGGTTCGGCGTGTTGATCTCGCCGCCGAATGCATGGATGTCGGAATAGCCGAGATCGTCGGCCATGATGTACAGGATGTTCGGGCGTTTCGCGGCCTGCGGCGGTGTTGTATTGGCCGGCGGAGGCGGCGAGTCGCTGTCGACGCCGCCGCACGATGCGAGCGACAACGCGCCGGCGATCGCGGCGCAGACGACACGGAAACGGAAAGCATGCAACGGCGACGCGGACTTTTTCATTAGCGTGAACGCTCGATCTACGGGACCGGCGATCTTAGCGTCGCGCGCGCGGCGCCCAAAGTCGGATTCGTCACATGCTAACGGGGTGCGGGAATATGCGATGCGGGCCCGATGCAGGTCGTTTTTCGCGACCCGCGCCGCGATGCGTCAGCTGCGCCCGCCGAGGCTGCCGCCGCCGTCCACGGCCAGCACCTGCCCCGTGACGAAACCGGCTTCGTCGGACAGGAAGAACGCGATCGCGGCCGCCACGTCGTCGGGCGTACCGAGCCGGCGCGCGGGAATCGTCGCGAGCACCTTGCGCTCGGCTTCGCTGCCGACCGGCCGCGTCTGCCGGAACAGTTCGGTCTCGATCGGGCCCGGCGCAACTGCATTGACGGTCACGCCATGCTCGGCAAGTTCGAGCGCCCACGTGCGCGTGCAGCCGACGAGCGCGTTTTTCGCGGCCGAATACGCGGTGCGATCGAGGCTGCCGAAAATCGCGCGGCTGCATATGTTGACGATGCGCCCGTGGCCGCGCGCCTTCATCGCGTCCGCGAAGTGCTGAGTGACCTGGATCGCGGCACGCACGTTCAGATCGAACACGATCTGCAGCGACTGGAAATCGATCTGCCCGAGCGGCTGCGGCAACACGATGCCGGCGTTGTTGACGATGCCGTCGACGTCGTGCCGCTCGCTGATGTGCGCAAGGGTTGCCGCCGTCTGTTCGATGTCGGCAAGATCGCATGCGAGCAATTCGCCGGGGAAGTCGATGCCCTGCGCATGCCGCGCGAGGCCGATGACGCGATGGCCGCGCTGCGCAAGTGTTGCGCTGATCGCGAGGCCGATGCCGCGTGACGCGCCGGTGACGAGATAGGTGCGGGATGACATGTGTGTCCCTTCGGCGACGAGTCCGGAACGGCGCGGCACGTGCGTGGTCGCCTGGCGCGCACGTGCTCCGCTCGATTGTGCCGCAGCGGCGCAAAACGCGTACGGTCGTCACCTTCGATTCGTCTACGTCACATGCCCGTCGGTCAACCGGCCCGCCCCGCCGCGGCCGGCATTGCGCGCGGACCGTCGAGCGGCCGGTACGACGCTCCCCATACCCTCGCCATACTTGGTACGGAAACGTTAGGAAAAGTCCTAAGACGGTAAAGAAGGGCTGCGAAATTATTCGGATCACAACACTCGGGGAATTTAGGCGACTGGTCGGCATATCGACATCGTCGCTACCCTGAACACTTGAGGGAAGCAAAAAAAGAAAAGAAGTCTGTGCTCGACGAGCGCACGCCGATCTAAACTCGATCGATCTGCTCGACAACCTGATAGAGTTGTCGGGTAAGCCGGAGCAGGGAGTATGTAAGAATTTCACGACCGATCCGGAGAAAGACCAGATGTCGAAATGCCCGAGTTTTTTCGAAGCCTTCCAAGCAAACATGACCGCGTTGCATATGCCCGTTCCAACGACACTTTTCGCAACACTGCAAACGTCCGTCGCAAGCGTAGCCGCAATGATGGGTGTCTTAAAGACGTTAGGTGCAGATGCAACGGTCGGGGAACTGATTAGCGCAACAACGAAGTTGGAAGTGGTCACCATCGGCAGTTCGATTCTTGGCAGCATCTACCTGGGCGCGGTTATTGGTAGCTTGATGGTCGCAACCGATACCGCACTGGCATGCGGAGTCGGCAAGCACGGAAACAATATGTCTTTGGCGGTCGCTCAATGGGGCACACGCTACGGACTCGCAGTTCATCCTTTGGTTATGGCTCAAATCCTGCGCCATCCTGAAGTGCTTGTACCGGGCCCGCATAGCTATCTCGGTTTGAAGGCGAACACGGCGATCCGGGGTGTGCGATGAAGTGGATCGCAGATCGATTGCTTCTCATCGTTACGGCGTTGATTTTCACGGCCGTAGGCTGGACGATCATCAGCGCGACCGGCGAATGGTTTCCGATCTTGATGATGTTGACTGCGTTCGCTTCGCTGTGGATCGATAACACGCGCCTGCGCAAGCTACTCGAACAAAACGGTATCGATCCGCGACGATGCAAGCGTTAGTCGCTCGCGCAGAAAAGCCCGCTACGCGCGGGCTTTTCTTCATCCGTATGGATCACGCACACGACTCCGGAAGTGTGCACCACCACGGCACATGTGCGTAGCCAAGTATCATGATCCTTGCCGGCATATCTTCGATACGCGAAAACAACGCACGTCATTCTTCCTCATCGAATTCGACATGAAGACAACGCTTGCCCTCAGGATGCTGGTCCGCACTGCACTTCTGGCAGCTTCCTTCTGGATCGCCGGGGCGGTACACGCCGCCTCCTTCAATTGCCATCTGGCTAAACACCCGGCGGAGCAAACGATATGTGCCGTCCCCGAGTTGTCGAAACTCGATGATCAGCTTGCGATCGCGTGGTCGCTCGCGCCACAACGCATCGACAGGGGGCGCGGTGACTCCGGCCTCAATGAATTGAAGAACTATCAGCGCGGCTGGCGAATCCAACGGGATGCCTGCGGACATGACGTCGACTGCCTGCGCACTAGTTATCTCCGGCGGCTGCAGCAGCTTTCCGTGCCGGATCCCGAAACCGTGCTCGACATCAACGACTTCCATTGGTCGCAAACCTGGACGCTCATCGAGATTTCGTCCAAGCCGCTCCCACGCAAGCGCGGCGGAATGATCATGATTCTTGTCAACCCGTATGCCGATGCAGCACGGCTGACATTCGACGCATCATCATGGAACGGTGAAAACAGCGGACGAGAATACAAGGCCGATGCAGTTGTACGGGCCGACGGCAAGGCATTCCACGTTGGCTCCGACGGCTGCCAGCTCGATTTCGCCATTCACGGCGCGCAGATGGAGGTCAAGCAGCGCGGTCAATGCGGGAAAGTGCTCGGCCACGGCAGTGACGTCGATTTTCAAGGCACGTATATCGACGAAGCGCACGCTCCGAACAAGGGCTTCGAATTTGAATGATCGTCTAAACCGCACGTCGGCAGGCCGTTGTCACACGATCGACAGCGGCAACGCGAGGCGAGGCGCAGCCACAGGAACGGGCCGGCGAGCAACGCGACGACGCACGCATAGTGCAGCGCGAGAGAGGTAAGCGGATCGGCATAACGCAAGCCGAGCTTCAGGAACACGAAGCCGCTGGCCCACAGCAGCAGGAACAGCGCGGGGGCGATTCGCAACCAGCCGGGTTGCCGCGCGGTCATCGGAGTATCGATCGCTGTCATGCGCGCTCGAGTTGCGTCGTCGGATGGGCGCCTGCCCCGCTCGCGCCGGGGCTGTGTGCGAGCCGGCGCATCATCGGCGGATCAGGTGGTAGTGACATTCAGCACGGTCACCGCGATGCCGATGACGATCACGACCTGCAGCTTCCTGTTCATGACAGCGTGCCCCCGGATAGGCGTTGTGCGGTGATCACACGCAGCGTCAGTCGATCATGCGTGACGGGTTCAGGTCGCAATCGCGGCGCCGTGCGCCTCTCAGTCGTCCGACGCCAGCATCCGCGGAATCTCGTCGACCAACGCATCGATGACGACACGCACCTTCGACGGCACGTGGCGCGACGACGGCCGCACCGCGAACACCTCGGCGCCCGACACGCTGTTGCTGTCCATCACGAGCGCGAGGCGGCCGTCGCGCAGGTAAGGCGCCATCAGCCAGCATGGCAGCCACGCGAGGCCCGCGCCGGCAGCGGCCGCATCGGCGATCGCCTGCAGGTCGTCGAACCGCAGGCGGCCGGCCGCGCGATGGTCGTGCACCGCGCCGTCCGCACCGATGATCCGCCATGGTGCCGGCTGCCCGCCGCGCGAATACGCGATGCCGACGTGCGACGCGAGTTCGTCGAGCCCCGTCGGCCGGCCGTGACGTTCGAGATACGCGGGCGATGCGCAAATGCCCATCGTCTGTACGCCAAGCCGCCGCCCGACGAGCGTGCTCGTATCCGCAAGCTCGCCGATGCGCACCGCGACGTCGAAACCGTCGTTGATCAGGTCGGCCAGGCGATCGCTGAACGACACGTCGATCTCGAGCCGCGGATGACGCTCGACGAGGCGCCGCATGACGGGTGCCACGCATTGCCGCCCGAACAGCACGGGTACGCTGATGCGCAGCCGCCCCGACGGCTCGCGCCGGCCCGCGTCGAGCGCGGCCTCCGTTTCGCCGAGATCGGCCAGCAGCCGCCGGCACTGCTCGTAATAGACGAGCCCTTCGTCGGTCAGGCTGAGCTGGCGCGTCGTGCGCTGCAGCAGCCGCGCGCCGAGACGGCGTTCGAGCCGCGCGACGACCTTCGCGACGGCCGAACGCGTGACGCCGATGCGCAGCGCCGCCGCCGCGAAGCTGCCCGACTCCACGACGTCGACGAATTCGGCGACGCCTCTCAGACGCTCGTCCATACGATTCCGCTCCGGTTGGATGACAGGTTTGTGTCCATGACGGCGACAGTCAGTGGCCGAATTCTCGCCAATGCATCCCCGTGCGCAACACTATGATAGTTCGACCTATCTCGAAAAAGGAGTCGACATGCACGCATGGCAAGTCAAACCCGGCGACGGCGCGGCCGGGCTCCGGCGCATCGACGCGACACGCCGGCCCGTCGGGCCGACCGACGTCGTCGTGAAGATCCACTCGGCAGGACTGAACTACCGCGACCTGATGTTCGCGCGCGGCGACTATCTCGGCATCGGCACGGACGCGCTGATTCCTGTCGCCGACGGCGCCGGCGAAGTCGTCGAAACCGGTCGCGACGTCACGCGCTTCAAGCCGGGCGATCGCGTGATCAACACGTACTTCCCGCGCTGGATCGACGGGCCGCCGACGCCGCAGAAAGTCTCGGGGTCGCCCGGCGCGCAATTCGACGGCGTGCTGGCCGAGCACTTCGTGTCCGACGAAGCAGCGCTGGTCGCGATCCCCGCGCATCTCGACTACGACGAAGCGGCGACGCTGTCGTGCGCGGGCATCACCGCGTGGAATGCGCTGTTCGCCGACGGCGGCGCGGGGCCTGGCTCGACCGTCGTGCTGCTCGGCACGGGCGGCGTCTCGATCGTCGCGCTGCAGCTTGCGCACGCGGCGGGGCTGCGCACGATCGTCACGTCGTCGAGCGACGCGAAGCTCGAACGCGCCCGCGCACTCGGTGCGGACGCAACGATCAACTATCGCGCGACGCCCGAGTGGGAGCACGAAGTGCTGCGGCTCACCGGCGGCTCGGGCGCGGATCTCGTCCTGGAAGTCGGTGGACACGACACGCTGCCGCGTTCGGTCGCCGCGACCAAGCTGGGCGGCGTCGTGTCGGTGATCGGCGGCGTCAGCGGCTTCGGCGGCCCCGAACTCGGGCTGCTTTCGCTGATCGGCGGCATTCGGCAATTGCACGGGATCATGGTCGGCAGCCGCGCGATGCTCGACGACGTCGTGCGGTTCGTCGATGCGAAGCGGATCAAGCCGGTAGTCGATCGCGTGTTCGGCTTCGACGAGGCACCGCAAGCGTATGCGTATCTGCAGTCGGGGCAGCATTTCGGCAAGGTCGTGATTCGCGTCGCGTCGTGATGGCCGGCCTGCTCGACCACGACTGGGTGCTGAATTTAGCGGCCGACGGGCAGGCCGCGCGCGTCGACTACCTGTTCACGCGCCACGGCGCACGGATCGACGAACGGCGCATCGTGCGGGCGCAGTCGGTCGCGATGTTGCAGACGATGCTCGAGCAGGCCGACATGTGCACGTGGTGCCCGACGATTCTCGCGGCCGTGCCACCGTTCGGCGAACGGATGCGACCGTTGCAACTGAAGGAGACGTTCGAGCCGCACGACCTCGGGATCGTCACACGCCGCAGCAGCACGCTGAGCGACGCCGCGCGCTGCTTCATCGACTGTTTGCTGCAAGTAATCCGCAAGCATGCGCGATCTGCGCGCAAGGAGGATCTTGCGATGTTCAGGACGGTTTCGCTGCTGATCTGACGGCCAGCGCCGCAACGGCCGATTGCGCGACCTGCCGCGGCCCGGCGCACCATGCGCCCGCGCCGCGGCATGCGTCGCGCGTCAGATCTTCGCGGTCAGCGTGATCCCGACCGTGCGCGGATCGCCGTACAGCACCGGATACGCGCCATACGACGGCAGCAGCTCGAGCTTCTTGTAAACCTTGTTCGTAAGGTTCGTCATGTAGCCCGTCACGATGTACTTCTGGTTCGGCGTCGTGTACGACACATGCGCATTCAGCACCGTATAACCGCCCTGCCAGAGCTGCGGCATCGTCTGCCGCGTCGCGCTGAAGTATTCGCGGCTGCGGTAGTTCACGTCGCCACCTGCCGTCAACGTGCCGAATGGCACCGGAACGCGATAGTCGAAGCCCGCGTTCAGCGTCGTATGCGGCGAGCGCGCGAACGAGTTGCCGACGGCGGTCGGCACGTAGCGGAACTCCGTGAAGCGCGTGTTCAGCATCCCGAGGTTCGCGAACAGGTAGAGGCTGTTGACCGGCTGTGCCTTCAGCTCCAGCTCGAAGCCGTCCGCGCGACCCTGCCCCGCGTTCGACAGCGTCGACACCGGCGGCCCGCCGAACGGGTTCGGCGCGAGCGCGAACACCTGGATGTCGCGATAGTCGTAGTGGAACACGCTCGCGTTGACGATCAGCCGCTTGTCGAACCACTCGCTCTTGATGCCGACCTCGTAGTCGGTCAGGTACTCGGGCGAAACGGTCGACACCGTGCTCTGCGTATATGCGTTGCCGTTGTAACCGCCCGAGCGGAAGCCGCGCGCATAGCGGAAATACGCGCGCACGTTGTTGCTGAGCGCGTATTCGGGCGTAAGATCCCAGGTCGGCGCGCGCCACGTGTTCGTCTGGTTCTGCTGCGCGCTGACCGCGAGCGGCGACGACACCGACGACGGCGACCACCAGCTGTTCGGATCGCTGAACGTCACATTGCCCGCTCCCTGCAGCCCCGTCAGGTTGATGGTCTTGCGCTCGATCGTGTAACGCAGCCCGCCCGTCACGTTGAAGCGGTCGGTGAACCGGTACTTGATGCTGCCGAAGATCGCCACGCTCTGCGTGTGCTGCGTGAGGTCGGTCAGATGGTAGAACGCGGGCGACGGCGAGCCCGGCAGGCCGCCGCCGGCGCCCTGCTCGGCCAGTTGCTCGGTGAACAGATGCGTGCCGACGAGCCAGCTCAGCCGGTCGTTCTGCGGCGATTCGAGCCGGAACTCCTGCGAGAACTGGCGGCTCGACAGGCGGTCATGCGAACGTGCCGCATCGAACGGCGAATAGTCCTCGTCGTCCTGGTACCAGCGGTGCAGCCCTTCGAACGCGGTGATCGACGTCAGCGACACCGCCGGGTTGATGCGCCAGTGCGCGGTGAGCGACGTGCCCCACGACGAGATGTGATCGCTCGACGGCGCATTGAGCGACACCGTGTACGGATCGGTCGATCCGACGAAGCCGAACTGGTTCGCGCCGCCCCGCCCCGCGCCTTCCGCGTGCCACGCATTGCCGCCGCCCGTGTAGTTGCGGCCGTGGATGTTGAACAGGAAATCGGTGTCCGGAGTCGGCACGGCCAGCACCTGGAAACGCACCGCGTTGTCGTGAAAGCCGCCGAAGCGCCCCTGCTGCGCGGTGTTCGTGTAGAAGCTGTCGGCATTCTCGTGATACAC